>CAZOJZ010000480.1:0-2412 GCA_964580205.1 uncultured Roseivirgaceae bacterium | reverse complement strand
TTTAGAAATATGCCAAAATCAGCCAGATAAACGAAACCAGCTGTATCAACGGCTACTCCGCCGCTGGCGTTGAGTTCCGTTGTAAGTGTGCTGACCATTACTTGTCCCATAACGGAGGGGGCTAAAAATAAAACTAAAACCACTATAGTTAGTATTTTAAATCGGCACATAATCACTCCTAATTTTATTCATAAAACTTTTGATGTTATCTAATAAGGGTCATTTTCTTGATTTCGTTCCTACCGCCGGCTTGCATTCGATAAATATAAATTCCACTTGCTACTTGTTTACCTGTATCGTCTCTACCATTCCATCGAGCTGTATGGATTCCGGCAGCCTGATTAGACTCTTCTATCAAAGTGCGAATTTTACGACCTAGTATATTGTAAATCGTTAAACTGATATCTGAAGTTTGCGGTAGGGAATAGGAAATAATTGTATGCGGATTGAACGGATTAGGATAATTTTGGTTTAGCTGAAACAGGGATGAATAATGTACAGAATTATCAGTTTTGATGGAAGTTATCGGATTAACTGGCTTTGAAAAATCTATCAGGTGGTAATACATTGTATCACTATGACCTAGATTATCTTGAGCGATTACAGTAAAGATATGATTCCGATACGGTTGATTGGAAATTGCTCCGATGGTCACAACTGAATCGGTCAGTATAACTGAAGTTGGAGCGTTCTGCAAACTAAATGTGAATGGCCAAGCTTCTAGTCCTGATAAGCGTAGTGTGTCTTGCCATAATGTTCCATCCACGTAGAATGAGCGGCCTGACAAGGGAAAGAAGCGTGGTCCAAATCTAGTTGAATCACCCACTTCGAATTCAACCTGCTTCAGCACTTCCCCATTGTAGCTAATGATCGCTCGCCACCACCCAAAATCCTCCGGAACAACATTCCCATTAAAATTCCAATAGAATGCATGCCACTGAACCCCTTTTGATGTCGAGATGGTTTTGGTGATATTCGCAAAGGAGCTTCCGTCCCATCTCAGGATTTCAACTTGATATTGGGTACCGAACAGCCCCTGGAGTTGAATCCATAGCCCCAATTTATCCTGATGAGAGCCATAGACCAATGGGCGGAACGGACGGTCTTTCAAAGACTTTTCACCAAAATAATTATTGCCTTCATTCCCCATCAGATTTGTTTTCGTGAATACATCAGCATCAAGTATCCGTACATTCAGACTTCCTGGGTATTCGTAATTTTCAATCCAGAGTGATGGCAAAGTATTGCAAGGTCCAGAAAATGGATCTCGATATTGCAAGGTTCCGCTACTATTGTCCCATACTTCAAAATGAAGATGTGGGATTGGTGTTGCTCCAGAACTGCCTATCATTGCAATGACCTGTCCAGTGTGAACGAACTCACCTACCTGAACGGAGATCGAATTTTGCCTTAAGTGCCAGTACTGAGTATTGGAACCATCGGCATGCTGGATAACCACTCCATTTGGATCGCCGATATACGGAGGCCAGTAGTTGCGGTCAAATTGATCGTGACGAGTAAAAGAAACTACGCCGTCCGTTGCTGCCAAAACAGCTACACCATGATCCATCAGCTTGAAATTCAGTGTGGTGATATCAGTACCTCGATGTCCATCATAAACGAATTGACTACCACACATATACTCTTGTGCTGAGTTTACCAAATGGTTATTATCTACCAGCATCATTAAAAACAAGCCATCGTGCAATTTTCGATCTATTGGCCAAACCAGATTCTCAATTACTTGACCAAGAGTCGTGGTGGACAATAGTAAAATTAGGCTTATAATATAGATGGTAAAAAATTTTTGCTTAATAATCACACCTTTTCATGTAAATAAAAGTTATCTGCCGTTTAAAAAATTCTTACAAGGAATTTAACGTAACCGAAGAGTGAATACAATCCCATAAATATATGGTTTTGGTTTTCAAAAGCGATGCGTTTTGATTTGTTTAGATAACTATCACAACCATTCAATTATCCAGGTTATTTCAATAATAGAAACAATTATCTAAATGGTTTCTGAATTAGTCGATAGTATTAGTATCTGCCGTAATATCAGGTGGAAACTTCTGCTGAAGTCGGATTTAACTTTGGTTGAAGTGCTGCAGGAATCCTAAGTAGAATGTTTCTACTTCAATGCATGAAGGTAATAAGTTTAATTATATAAATTGAGTGATTATTATTTATAGCTGCCACGCAACTCCAATTATCGGCGCAATACTTTGTGTTCCGAGATTTATATCCCCTTCGAGGTTTTCGCTACTTCGTTTATTATAATATCTTACTCTGTATTCAACTTTAATAAAAATATCTAATGTTGACCCAATCGGGATAGTTCCACCTAATGCAATCAGCCAGGCGATGGTTGGATGTGTTTCAAATGAATCTGAAGTGTTACCGGATGTTGAA
>CAZOJZ010000479.1:0-2537 GCA_964580205.1 uncultured Roseivirgaceae bacterium | reverse complement strand
TGTCCAAATACCAAAGCAAAACCGAAAAACAGGATCATATAACGAGGCAGGTAGATCAAGCCCGCCAGAAAGATCATGGACCATCCAATGACCCATAAAATCTGTAAGAAAACAAATTGGTAGGGAAGAAACTGAACCACCAAATTCAGCAAGAAAATCTCCACAAAAATAATCCACAATCCACGGGTAAACAGGAAATTGCGAAGCGTGTTAAGGTCACAATTAGTATTACGAGCATATAAATAAGTGCTGGTGCCTGCCAGAAACACGAAAACCGGTGCACAAAAGTGGGTTATCCACCTGGTAGTAAAAAACAACACAGTGGTTTGGGTAGGATCTTCCGGAGCAAAAGGGGTGGCACCCATAAAAGTGCGAATGTGATCAAGGGCCATGATGATCATTACTATACCCCTGAGCAGGTCCACCGATTGAATCCTAAAACGGTAAGGGTTCAGTGCGTTTTCCATATTCGAATCAACTCCAATGTAATAAAAGAAATTGAATGGCGTAGTCCAACTACATAAGCAGGCTCTCAAAAAAATTCAAGAAAATTTTTGTTTTCAATTCATTTTCAAATAGTTATATTATATGTCCAAACCAAAACCTTAAACATTATGGATACCAAAAAATTTCTTACCGGAACCATCGTGAGCACTATTCACATTTGGATGGTGCTTTTTTTGTTAGTGATGAGTGATGAATTATAAGGTGATAGGGTGTTAGGATAGTAAAGTGAAAGGGTGCAACGCTAATTTTTGTTTTTTTGGCTCTAGGCACAACCTTTTACAGATAAATAGTGTCTTATTATAGGAAAAGAAAGTTTATAATGAGATACACACTGTTAGGCATCATACTTTTACTGTTATTATTTGCCTGTAATAATAATGACACTGACTTGGTTGCTGTCAAAGAACAACGAATGGCGGAAATTTCAGAAAACGTTGAAGCCATCATTGCCAACAAATCATGTAATGGCGCAGACGATTGCGCGTCTATTGCCTGGGGATCCAAACCCTGCGGCGGGCCATGGAGCTATCTGGTCTATGCACTTGGCAATGTCAATGTTCCACAGTTGGAGCAACTAGTAAGTGAGTACAATCAATTACAAGCAGAAGTAAACCAGTTAAACGAAGCTGTTTCAGATTGTGCCTTTGTTACTAAGCCGGAATTGGAATGCCTTGACGACATATGTGTGGCCAAATAGAAGAAGGGCGAAGGACGAGGGAGAGGGTGTTAAGGTGTTAGGGAGATATGATAGGGTGTGTCGGACAGCAAGTTTAATGAGGTACCAATAAATAATTCAATTTCAACTCCGAACGGGGTTTATATACTACCTTTGCGCCCTGATCAGAACACAAAGCATTGAGTAACTTTATTGAATTAGGCCTTTCGCCAAGATTAACTGGAATTCTTGAGCGTTTGGGATATGAAATACCTACGGCTATCCAGGAACAAGCCATTCCCCAGTTGCTTAGCCAGAATCCCATTGATTTCATTGGTCTTGCGCAAACGGGGACAGGAAAAACAGCGGCATACGGCTTACCCTTAATCGATTTGGTAGATCCGGGATTCAAGTCACCACAGGCCCTGATAATGACTCCGACCCGGGAACTGGGGCAGCAAATAGCCAATCAACTGGTTGACTTTTCCAAGAGTAACAGTAACCTCAATGTCGCGGTGGTCTATGGAGGAATAGCCATCAGCAATCAAATAAGGGCACTTAAAAATCCAACCCAGATTGTGGTGGCGACACCAGGTCGTTTGTTGGACCTACTCAAACGCAGAGCCATTAACCTCACCTCGATAAAATATTTGGTTTTGGATGAAGCCGATGAAATGCTCAATATGGGCTTCAAGGAAGATATCGATTTAATTCTTGAAAGCATCCCAGAAAAACGCTCCATATGGTTGTTTTCGGCCACCATGCCTGCTGGAATACGTAGAATTGTAAAGCACTATATGGATGCACCCATTGAAGTATCCATCAATACCAAGGAAAAGATCAACAAAGACATTACGCACCAATATGTGACCACAAAAACATCCAATAAGATCCCTGCTCTCCGAAGATTCCTGGATTTACATTCCGAAATGCGTGGAATCATGTTTTGTCGTACAAGGCGTGAAACCCAACATATTGCTGATGATCTGGGAAATCAGGGATATGGAGTAGAAGCATTGCACGGCGACCTGTCACAGGATCAAAGAGACGCGGTAATGAAGCGGTTCAAATCCCGTTCCATGCAGTTGCTAATTGCTACTGATGTAGCGGCAAGGGGAATTGATGTTAAGGACTTAACCCATGTCATCCATCATACGCTACCTGATCAGATGGAGAGTTATACCCATCGAAGCGGTAGGACTGCCAGAGCTGGTAAAAAAGGGATTTCCCTGGCTTTTATTAATCCGAGAGAGGGAAGGCGAATCACTGAACTTGAGCGAAAGAATAAAATTAAGTTTGAGCCCGTTGAGGTTCCAAGTATAGAGGAGTTAACATCCAGTCGTATGTATAATTGGGCCAACCTGATTGCCAATAC
>CAZOJZ010000478.1:0-3921 GCA_964580205.1 uncultured Roseivirgaceae bacterium | reverse complement strand
ATGGGTCTTACCAATACGGCCGCCCACTTGTTCTGCCACGCGCATCATCTTAGGATTAAAATCCCCGATCCAATTCATTTCATAGTCTTCATATCGATGATAATCGTCCTGTATCATTTGTCTGGCAGCCATAATCAATGCACCTTCTACCCCCTTACCCTGATGTGCCGGTACGATCCCAAATACCAGGCCGAACATTTTATTACAGGTCTTTCGCCATTTGTGCCAAACGAATTTGAGCTTTCCTAACCAATCCAGTTTGCCATTCACATACTTGAATATCTGATTCATCTCAGGTAGCATGATAAAAAAAGCAATAGGTTCATCATTGTAATATCCGAACCATATTATTTTCTCGTCAATAATTGGCTTTAACTGATACATTAGGGCTTTTGCCTGAGCATAGGCCATTTTAGGCACTCCATGTCCTGCCCAGGCCTGGTTGTAAACAGTTCGAAAGTCTTCAATGTATTTGCCAATATTTTTAAGACGCATATGGCTGAATGAGTAGGATTTATCCTGCTGTAGTCGTTCAGCTTTTTTCGCTAATTTGGGCGATAAAGGGTCCCGGGTTTTTCTGACATAAGTCAATTGTTTGAAGTATGTTTTAAAACCATAAGCTTCAAAGAGGTCCTTGTAATAGGGAAAATTGTAATGTTGAAGGTAATTTGGCTCAATTTGGTAGCCATCAACCAACAGGCCCCACCACTTATCGCGGTCGCCAAAATTGATTGGTCCATCCATTGCCTCCAAGCCCCTTTCGGATAACCAATTTTTACAGGCATCAAAAAGAGCAAAGGCCACTGCCTGATCGTTGATCGATTCAAAAAAACCCATACCCCCGGTAGGCTGATCATTCCTCTTGTCCTTGGTTTTTTTCATTAACAAAGGCGGCTACCCGGCCCACTGTCTCTCCCTGGTGGTTTACCACAATCCAACGCTCCAATTCGCCCTTCCGAAAAGTTTTATTGGTTTTAGGGTCAAAAACATTTTCCACATCCGTGTCCAATGGTCTGATCCAAAATTGGTTGTCCCGGTAAATTTTAAGGGGGAGTTTTAAAAACTCCTGTCGGGTATGCTGGTCGGTTACAGGTAAAAGCTCCAAGATTTTTCTTTTGAAGGCACCAAATTAAGTACTTCTATCAAAGAAAAAAACCGAGGGGTGATTTCAGTTAAACAGCCACCCGATTTCTGATCCAACTTTGGTTGTCATGTATACCACACTCTGTCTTATCAACATCCAACCAGCGGCCCTCACGGTCCTGGCCTTTTTTGGTGCAATGGGTACAGCCCACCGAATCATATCCCTGATGAATCAAAGGATGTACAGGAAGTTCAAAAAGTTGCCTGTATAGACTGAGGTCTTCCTTGGTCATATCAATTAGTGGATGGAATTTTAAAATACCATCTTTTAGCTCAAAAAGATCCAGGTTGTTCCGGTGTATATTTTGAAAACCCAAAAGTCCCGAAACCCAGACGCTATAGTTTCCTTTTATTTTGTCCAGAGGGTCCACCTTGTTTATGAAGCAGCAGAGATCCTGGTTAAACCTCCAGGTCTGATTTTCCTTGGTGAACCTATTTTTCTTTGCTTCTGCCTTCACCTCTACAACCTTCAGGCCCAGATCCGTTACCAGTTGATCACGGTAAGCCAAAGTTTCCGGAAAATGATAGGAAGTATCAATAAAATGTACCGGATGCCCTGGCTTCACTTTGCTAATCAAATGAAGTAATGCCATGGATGTAGTGCCAAAAGAAGAAGTTAACAGAATTTGATCCGGGTGGTAGTCCTGAAAAAGTCTCTCCAGCCGTTCCTGATAGGTAAGTGGCTGATAACTACGGTTGAGCTCTTTTATGTTCATTTTCATTGTTTATTTTCTGACCTCCCCTGAAACTAACTGAGAGGTATATTCATTCAATTTTTTTACTTTATATTGGAAATCCCCTTTAAGCCTGTCCCTGAGAGTCCGTAGGTTTCCGAGCAGGTCATTGGTCTCCTCGGGCAGTACTTCCTCCAGTACCTGGCGAAAACGCTTGGCAAAGGTGGGAGACTGGCCATTGGTAGAGATCCCTATTTTCAATTGGCCCTTTTGAACCACACTACCGAGGTAGAAGTCACAAAGGTCCGGAGTGTCAGCCACGTTAACTGGAATATTCAATGCTTTTGCCAGCTGCCCGATACTGATATTGGTATTTCGGTCTTCCGTGGCTAACAGGGCAATATTAACACCATTAAGATCATCAGGGCGAAACGCGCGTTCTTTCAAAACAACCTTGGGGTATTTCTGGCTTATTTGTTTTATCCTGTCTTTAATTTTGATGCCTACCAGGGTTATCGGTGCTTCAGGGCTGTTTTTCAGCAGAGCCGCCAACTTCTCCTGGCCAACATTACCACCACCCACTATCAATGTGTTCAGTCGCTCCATTTTGAAAAACACTGGGAACAAATTATTTCTTTGATCAGAACTACTCATGGTTTTCCAATAATTCATCTCTTAAAGTTTCAGCCTCAGTGTAAAACTCCGGATGCACACCCACTGTTTCACCTAAAACGATTAACGCCGGAGTCAAAGGTTTTTTCTCTTTTACCAGCGTTTCAATATCAGTTACTGTTCCAATGAGCAAATTTCCATCTGGTAGTGAGCCCCTGGAAATCACAGCCACCGGTAATGTTTCCTTATCTACACTTTTGTATAACGCAACAATTTCATTCAACTTCTTCAGTCCCATAAACAGCACCACGGTTGCGTTGGAGTGAGCTGCTAATTTCAGATCGTTGGAAAGAGTGCCGGCACTGGTAGTTGCCGTAATTACCCAGAAACTTTCGTTAATGCCTCTTATGGTCAATGGAATGCCGTAATAACCCGGCAGGTTGATACTACTTATTCCGGGAACTACCGCCGTTTCAATACCAAAAGCCTCTGCATACTCAATTTCTTCCCGGCCCCGGCCAAAGATGAAAGGATCGCCACCTTTCAACCTTACCACATTTCTACCAGGCAAAGCATATTTCACAATCAGTTGATTGATCTGCTGCTGCTGGTATTTATGCATTCCGGCACGTTTGCCCACAAATATCTTTATGGTGCTTTCTGAACAGTAGTGAAGCAGATCCGGGTGCGTCAGGGCATCGTACAGCACCACATCAGCGCTTTTCAAAGCATTAACGCCTTTAACACTAATTAACTCCGGATCACCCGGCCCTGCTCCTACTAAGGTTAATTTTGGTTTCATTATGCGGTGTAATATGTATTGACCACTAATTTTTCAGATTCTTCAAGGACAACACTCCTGAACTCTTTTGCTTGCTTCAAAAAATCCTGGGCCCGTTGCAAATATTCTGCTGCAAACTCCTGTGCCGGAGGCTGGTTGTTGAATTCAAGCACATGTGACTCGAAACTCTCCGGAACCACCAATTTTCCCTCTTGCACAAAATGCTTGTCAAAATCTTTAAGAATTCCGATATGGGTATTACACCGGATATCTTCAGACAGCAACAGGGCTTTGGCAGCCACTACCATTGAAGTATAAGCATTGTACAAAGACTCGGCCCAAAGTTTCTGTTCATATGCTTCCTCGGCAAACTGCAGTTTTTCTATAGAATCCCCAATGATGACATCTACCATATCGTAGCTTACACCGGCACACTCCCCTACCCCGATTTCAGGAATAAATTGCTCTGAATGGCCCCAATCAATATATTCAAAGTCCTTGATAGATGTCAGATTGGCCAATGGTTTAAGCAGATCGTAAAAGTAGCGCTTGCCGCGACCGGCCACGTAGTCATTAAAGTACGCGCCTCCTGATGCTCCATCCTGATAGTCGTCAAGCAACAGTCTCAGGGCTTGAGGTATACGCTTTGTGGGCAATTTGATGATCTTTTCTGCAATGAACCCCTTACCTTCAGCATCAACTCCTCCACCA
>CAZOJZ010000477.1:0-18477 GCA_964580205.1 uncultured Roseivirgaceae bacterium | reverse complement strand
CATCCCAGTGATCCTCCGGGATGTCCCGATTGACATGCGTGGACCATTCTTACAATATCCCGGCGCACCTGACTGGATATCCGCTGCAATTCTTCGGTTGTTATGGCTATGTTTTTCTCTGCTGTTTGGCTCATGCTTATGGTTTGGTTATAAATTGGTGCTATACTTTTTCACATTGCCGGCATTATCGGTTACTGTTAATTGCAATGTTCCCTTAAAAGGAATTTTTGGGTCAAGTTTCTCAGATCGTATAAGACTCTTCTTTATATCGTACTTCATCAATACCCAGTCACCATTCACCTCTAATTGGTATTTCTTTATTCCGCTTAGAGAATCCTTTATCCTGAATACCAGTCTATCGGAATTCAGGATTAGTGGCTTTATTTCTGGCATTACGGTATCTGCCAATAAAGTAAAAGTACCCCAGTTACGGGTTCTGAACTTAATCTTTTTGCCTTCCCAATTACCACCATTATAAGATGGATTACCTCTTTTATCCAGTGTATATACAGCGGTTCTCTTAGGATCAGGATAGTCAAAAGCGGGGATTAAGGTAACATCGATATTGTTCCTGATAGGATAAATGTCCTGACAAATTTTGAATCGTTCCTTTTTGGTGCTCGAATCTACTTCATAATCAGTGGTTAAAAAAACCGTATCAAATAGCGCGTTGCCTGGAATATGTAGTTCAATGTGTTCTCCATAGTAGTTAAATGTAGCTGCTCCCGGTATAAGCGCCTTATAATTAAAAATTATCTTCTGGTCATCATATAGCAGTGAATCGGGTAACCCTTGATCCATATCCCATAAAAATACAGCTGTCTGATTTACTAAATAGTCATGATCAAGTTGATAGCGCAATCGATTTGAATAAACATAGGCACATGGAATTTCCTGATTAACAACCGGTGCCTTAACTACTAAATTATTGTTTACTAAGTGATAGGAGATCTTAGAAGAGCCCTTAAAGTTGGTCAATGCCAGTTTCCTTACCGGTTCAGTTCCTTCTATATTGAATATAACCTGAGTATTGTTATCGTAAATATCCCATAAGCTTAACTGCACCTGGTGGGTTGAGTCTTTAACGATTTTAATGACCCCTTTGGAATTGTTGGTTTCATAGAACGGCAGGTCGTTGCCATGGTCCACGTACATTTTTACAAATCGCTGACCTTGTTGCTGGGCGGTTTGATAATCGGTATGAATTAAAATGCTCCTGGTCTGTGAAAAGCTAAAACGATCCAGGTTTTGTTGAAACACTTGATTTCCATCAAAACTCAACTCCATGCATGGAACTCCATTACGATTATTTGCGCCATTTAGCTTATCGTATGTCAGTATCTCTATTCCGATATTTCCATAGGCAGTAATCGGTATTGGCAGGGTATAATTTGTGCCTTTTTTTATCACACTAAATTCAAAGCGTCCATACTGGTTATTTATGCGACTGTTTTTATCCATGGTCCGAAATGCTATTTTTCGTACTACCGGAGCAATGTTGTCCCGTATTTCCGGGAATCTATGTTTCAATGGGTTTAAGGGCCTTTGTTGATTATCCCTGATTTCAAAATGCAGGTGTGCCCCGGATGAGGAACCACTATTTCCGGAATAAGCGATCAGGTCTCCTTTTTTTACCTGAAATTGCTCCTTTTCAGGATAAAGTTCTATTTCGAATGATTTCTTTTGGTACTGTGCTTTTTTGACATATTCAGCAATGGCTTGTTGGTATTTTTGAAGGTGGGCATATACGGTAGTGGTTCCATTGGAGTGAAGAATATATAATGCGTTGCCATATCCACCTGAGGATATTTTAATTCTACTGATATGACCGTCAGCACTGGCGTAAACTTCGAGACCTTCCACGCCTAGGGTTTTGATGTCAATACCCGCATGGAAATGGTTGGATCGTAATTCGCCCATGGTTCCTGAAAGATAATTTTGATTGCCTGGACGAATGGGGAAAATATAATACTCTTCAGGCTCAGATGGTCCAAATGATGCCATTGCTTGTCCTGATCCAAGGCACGGGCAAAGGATAAAAAAAAATGTTATAATGTTATTTAACCTCAAAGTCCAATAGGGTTTGGTCTTCGATAAAAGCACGTAACCGGTTACCAATATTAACAGGTCCAACACCTTCAGGTGTCCCGGTAAAAATAATATCACCCTTTTTAAGGGTAAAAAATCTTGAGATATAGCAAATGATTTCATTAAAACTAAACAACATCTTGCTGGTGTTCCCTTTTTGTCTTACTGCTCCATCAATTTCCAGACCAAAGTTTAGATTATGGATATCTCCAAAATGATCTATCGGATAAAATTTGGAGATGGGAGCGGAGTTATTAAATCCTTTTGCCAGGGCCCATGGCAGCCCTTTATTTTTAGCCTGTTGTTGGAGGTCCCGGGCAGTAAAATCAATTCCTATACCAATTTGATTATAATATTTGGACGCATATTTTTCCTGAATGTGTTTTCCGGATTTACCAATTTTAAGCAGAATCTCAACTTCAAAATGAATATCATTTGAGAACTCAGGGTAATAAAACGGCTCATTATTTCTTAACACCGCTGTATCCGGTTTAAAGAACACTACCGGGGCTTCCGGTCTTTCGTTGTTCAGTTCCTCAATATGTGCGGCGTAGTTACGACCTACTGCTAATATTTTCATCGATCAATTTGACAGCAAAATTAAATGATATTTCCACTTATTAAACGATTTTTATTCAAAAAGCACACTCGGGTGCCATCGGATGTAATTAAACATTGAAAATATTTTAAAATTTTCAATTATAATTGATCTTAGTGATAATTTCAATAATCAAGTAGATGAAGAAGCACACATACAATACCGGGGTAATAGGAAACTGTGCTTACATAGCACATGTTGAAAACAACACTAATATCAACTGGATGTGTTGGCCCAGGTTTGATGACAGCTTCGTTTTCGGGAGTTTGCTGGATGACGAAAAAGGAGGATCTTTCTCTTTGCTTCCACCTACTGAAACATACCAAACCAAGCAATATTATATTGAGAATACCAATATTCTTTGTACCGAGATCAGTTATTCAGAGGGGGCATACCGGGTAACGGATTTCGCCCCCCGGTTTTACCAGTATGAGCGATATTATAAACCTTTAATGCTGGTACGGAAGATTGAGCGTCTTTCCGGAAATCCCCAGGTGAAGGCAACTTGCAAGCCAATGGCCTCCTACGGAGAGAAGAGATTACAACGAATACAGGGTAGTAACCACCTTAAATTTTTTGGTCTGGAGGATGAACTTAGGTTAAACACCAATATTAGTTTTAGTTACTTGTTAGAGTATCAACCATTTGTTTTGAATGAGACTAAATACCTGGTACTCACCTATGGTACCCCATTGGAGGCTCCTCTGGAAAGTACCGCAGAGGATTTCCTGTCGAAGACTATAAATTATTGGAGGACCTGGGTCAAACGGACTTCAATTGGAAATTTTTATCAGGCGCAGGTGATTCGTTCGGCTTTGGTATTAAAGATCCATCAGTATGAGGACACCGGAGCCATTATTGCCTCAAGTACTACCAGTCTTCCCGAATCGCCTGGTGCCGGTAGGAATTGGGACTACAGGTATTGCTGGCTTAGGGATACATATTACACCTTAAATGCTTTTAACAGCCTCGGACACTTCGAAGAACTGGATAAGTATTTCCACTATATCGCAAACATTACCCTGAAATCGCAGGATCGTCTGCAACCCATGTATTCGGTAAGCGGGAAAGCGGATCTGGTAGAAAAAACCCTCGACCTAAAGGGATATATGGGAGAAAATAAACCAGTTAGGATTGGGAACCAGGCCTATGAACATATACAAAATGATGTTTATGGTCAGGTGTTGGTTTCTCTTCTGCCCCTGTATGCGGACAGGCGTTTTATTCTAAGTGAACGGACTGAATCGCGAAAAATGATTTACCAAATATTGGAGAGTATCGACTCTACCATGGATGAAAAAGACGCAGGTCTCTGGGAGTTTCGTGACATCAGTCAATATCATTGTTATACTTTTTTATTCCATTGGGCAGGAACCTGCGCTGCATTGAATATTGCCAGGGAACTAGGCGACAAGGATATGGCTCAAAAAGCATTGGATTTGAGGGAACGGTCAGTCGCCAAGCTAGAGGAGTGCTATGATTCAAAACGCGGTGTTTATACGCAGGCAGTTGGCACACCAAATTTAGACGCCAGTACCTTACAGTTGATTTTGATGAACTACTTGGACCCGTCTACTGAAAAAGCCAGAAAACATCTTCAAAACTTAGAAGCTGAGCTTCAATCAGAGAATGGCTTGTTTTACAGATATAAGCACCAAGATGATTTTGGGGTGCCGGAAACTACATTTTTAATTTGTGCCTTCTGGTACGTGGAAACATTGGCTGCAGTGGGACGAGTTGATGATGCTATTGAAAAATTCGAGTCCTTGTTACAGTACAGCAATCATCTGGGATTGTTGAGTGAAGATGTGGACGCTGCCAGTGGCAGTCAATGGGGGAATTTCCCTCAAACCTACAGCCATGTGGGACTGGTAAATGCAGCCTATCGGATAGCTAAAAAATTAGACCGGCCAAATTTTTTATAGAAGAAATTGAAATCGAACTGAAGCTGGCTTAGAAGATTTTTTAGCCAACTCATAACTCATCTAACAAAGTTGCTTCAAAAATTGTCTGACTTCTTCCGGTGATATTAGATTGTATTTGGCAGCGCTTGAAGTACTACCTACTTTTACGGTTAAAGCATCTTCAGGCATCGCCCTAAATGTGTCCTCGTCCGTCCAGTCGTCTCCAATGGCTATAATATAATCTGAGGGAAAGTCTTCTATCCATTGATGGGCCGCCCGGCCTTTATTTACCTGGGCACTTTTAATTTCCACTACCATATCGCCTTCCAACACCTGGAGGTTCATATTGGATGATAGGTAATTTAAGTGGCTACTAAGCTCTCTGGTTCTGAGTTCTCCTAATCCTGTTTCAACTTTTCGGTGATGCCACACCAGTGAGTAATCTTTCTCTTCGATAAAGGAACCAGGTGTGCGGTCTACGTACAATTCCAGAACGGACCGTATTTCAGACTTCCATTTTCCACTTAGCTTGGTTATGGTACGCCAATCGGAACCACGTTCTTTAAGCCACACCCCATGTTCGCCAATAAAGTCCAGGTTCAGATGTCCCAACCAGCTTTCCAATGATTTACGATCACGCCCACTGATGATAACCACCTGATTCTTTTCGTTGGCGGTTAAATCTTTTAGGAGTTTCAACAACTCAGGGTCTGGTATTGCTTTTTCAGGAGTGTCACTAAATGGGATCAAAGTGCCGTCATAGTCCAGGAAAAATAACCTTTTGCCAGCTTTTTTTATTTTCATCCTGACGATATCGATGGTTTTTTGATCAAGATATTTAGTGGCCAAACTTTTCTGACTGGTTTTGATTTCCCCCAGTCTCTCCATAAACATGTTTACCCAGTGATGGATGTTATAGCGCTGCAAAGATTTTTGCATGACTTCAATATGTGCTATCTGCTCTTCCTCTGGCATAGTTAATGCCTTATAAAGTGCCTGAACCATGGCGTTAATATCATTGGGATTAATAAGAATAGCTTCGGAAAGCTCCTTAGATGCCCCGCACATTTCGCTTAATATTAATACACCTTTTTTGTTCAGCTTACTGGCAATGAACTCTTTACATACGAGGTTCATCCCGTCTCGCATAGGGGTAACCAGCGCAACATGGGCCATTCTATAAAATCCACTTAAAGCTTCCAGCGGTAGTGATCTGTAGAAATAGTGTATTGGAGTCCAGTTTATCCTTCCAAACTGACCGTTGATACGTCCCACCAACAGATCAACTTCCTCTTTCAACTCTTGATATCTGGATACCCGGTCCCTCGACGGCACCACCACCATCACCAGGGACACTTTTTCCTTAAATTCAGGATACTCATGCAAGAACCTTTCGAAAGCCATTAGTCTTTGAGGGAGTCCTTTGGAATAGTCCAATCGGTCTATTGAAAGCACAAGTTGTTGATCTCCAAGGGAAGTCCGGTAGCGTTTTTCACGTTCAATAGTTTCAGGAGAGGCCGCGGCCTCCGCATATTTTTTGTAGTCAATTCCCATAGGAAATGAGTCCACCATTACTTTTCTATCAGGCATATTTACCTGCCCGGTTGAATATCCATACCCGGCAAGCCTGCTTACCGAGCTAAGGAAGTGCCTCATGTCGTCATAGGTGTGAAATCCTACCAGATCAGACCCCAACATACCATTTAACAACTCTCTCCGCCAGGGTAATAAGCGGAACATCTCATAACTTGGAAAGGGAATGTGTAGGAAAAATCCAATACTAAGCTCTGGTAACTTATTGCGCACCATTTCTGGCAGCAACAATAATTGATAATCGTGAATCCATAAAGTATCTCCAGGTTCAATAAAATTTAATACTTCTTCACAGAATTTCTGATTGACTTTCACATAAGACTCCCAATAGATCTCTTTGTATACAGAGTACTGGCTAAAATAATGGAAGATGGGCCATAAGGTCTCATTGCTAAATCCTTCGTAATAGCTTTTTATTTCTTCCTGTGTAAGAAAAACCGGATGCATGTTTTCATCCTTCAGTTTCTCAGTGACGTGTATTCTTTCTATGCCCTGATTGATATGTAGTCCGGGCCACCCGATCCATAGATTGTTGGCTTCCTTATAAATGGAACCCAATCCTGTTGCAAGGCCCCCAATACTGTTTTTAAGAAGCAGATTTCCATTCTCTTTGGTTACATTGACAGGTAACCTGTTGGATACAATGATGGTCTTAGGCATAGGTTAAAACATGCGATGTCACCGAAAAGCCGCTAAATTACTCACGTCTATTTTAATAAAAAATTTTTCGAGATACCTATCGATTAAATGTTCGTAGTTTAATTTCTGTTAATTTTCTTTTGGTGTCCCTGGGAAACCTCCCATTCATGATCCAGTCGTAGTATTGCGGTTCTTTCTTAAGAATCTCCACAATCGGTTTTCCACGATATTTGCCGAAGTTGAATACTTCAACATTCTCTGAGTTCAAAACAAACCTCCCCCCAAGATCCACCATTTTGCTGTGCGTGATATTGGCCAAAGATTGTACGCTGTTCTCTACTATGCCCAACTCCTTACCAAGATTATCCACTACTGCCTGCCCTTCATACCGTTTAACCTGTGCCTGAATGATTTCCAAAGTGGCCATAGTATCAGCCTCGGCGCTATGGGCATTATCCAGATTTTTATCACAGTAGTACTTGTAAGCTGCAGATAAATTCCTCTTTTCCATTAAATGAAATATCCTTTGTGCATCAACCAATTGCTTGTTCCTAAGATCGAAATCAACATCCACCCTCAAAAACTCTTCTACCAGTATGGGAACATCAAATCTTATAATACTGAAGCCTCCAAGGTCGCATCCTTTAAAGAACTCACTCAGGTCTTTGGCAACTTGTTTAAAGGTTGGGGCATCTTTGACGTCCTCATCATATATTCCGTGGATTATACTTGAAGCAGTAGGGATTGGCATGCCCGGGTTAATCAGCAGAGTTTTGCTCTTTTGGGTGTTATTAGGTAGCATTTTTACTATGCTGATCTCAATAATCCGGTCATCAACAATATCTGTACCAGTAGTTTCCAGATCAAAAACTGCCAATGGTTTTTTTAAATGTAAAGTCATAAGTTGAGGCGGCTAGTTATCCTGAAGAATAGCATCGCTTAGCACTTTTATACTGAGGTTATGGTAATTTCCTGAGCTCATCATGAGCAAGTTTTTGCCTTCCCAATTTTGCTTAAGGAGAAAATGCTCAAGTTCGTTGATATCGTCAAAGACCAATAGATCCTTGCGGTTAAAAGCTGCTTTTATCTCATTCTTGGTGATGGGCTCCAGGTTTTTATGTGCGATAAATTGAGGATTGTAATATACTATTGGCTGATCAGCGGACTTAAAGGAATCACTGTATTGACTAAGAAATTTTTTATTGAGACTGCTGTAGGTATGAAGTTCGATGCAGGCTACTAACAGTCGATCTTGAAACTGCTCTTTAAGTGCTTTAGTGGTGGCTGCCAATTTAGATGGTGCATGGGCATAGTCTTTAAAAATAGCTGTATGGCCATTTTTTTTCACTAGTTCCAATCGATTACGGGCGCCTTTAAAGGAGGGTATTGCCTTATAAAATTGTTCCTCGGTGATTCCAATCTCTAATAACACCGATTTGGCTCCACTAAAATTTTGCATATTGTGCCTTCCGAAGACTTGTACCGCTACTGGACCATTGTCAGTTTGAAGAAAAGTGTGTTCGTTATCAATTATGGATGGATGTTCTTGGTATGGAGTCGAAGCCACATCCATACGTTGTTTACCACAAATTACCGTAGTCAGATCGTCCTCTTCACAATATATGAGGCTGCCTCCTTTAGGAGTGGCATCAGCAAAGAGATCGAATTGTTTAACGTATTCATCAATGGTTGGAAAAACATTGATATGATCCCAGGCAACACCACTAACCAGACCGATATGATGCTGATACTTTAAAAACTTAGGAGTCTTATCTAAAGTAGAAGTAAGATATTCATCCCCTTCGATGATAATGATTGGGTCATCACTCAGTTTTACGGTATTTTCAAACCCTTCAAGTTGAGCGCCCACTACATAGTCAAAAGATCTATTCCAATAATTTAAGACATGAATGATCATGGATGTGATGGTGGTCTTTCCATGACTACCGGCAATCACTATCCTTTGCTTATTTATAGATTGCTGATAGATGAAATCGGGATAGGAATAAACAGGCACTTTCAATTCCCTGGCTCTGGCCAGCTCTGGATTGTCCCCCTTGGCATGCATTCCAAGAATTACCGCATCGAGACTCTTGTGAATTCTGTCGGGCTTCCAACCGACATCTTCAGGTAGTAGTCCGTTTGAAGTCAGACGGCTTTTAGACGGTTCAAAGATCATATCATCAGATCCCGTTACTATTACACCCATTTGATGAAGCGCCAGGGCCAGGCTGTGCATCACCGATCCACCTATCGCTATGAAATGTATCTTTGACTCTTTTGTTATCATTTAGGAATTTGCCTCTAAAATTAAAATAAAATTAAAAACCCACAAATGTATTGGACCTTTATATTGTGGATATCCTTGTGGATAACTAAATTGCATCTGTATACAATTAGCTTAAAATTGTGGATAATTCCACTTAAAAAGTGTTGAAAACGAATCGCTTGTTTTCATTAGGTTTGCATCAGAAGAGTACAAAAAGATACTGCGCATAAATGGAATCAGAAAGATCGACCACCCTGGGACGGAAAACAAGAAAAAGCTTCATAACGGATTTTACGGGAAATTTAGGAAAGTTGCCTCCTCAGGCAATAGACATGGAGGAGGCCGTGTTAGGCGCATTAATGTTGGAGAAGGACGCACTTACCACGGTAATTGACATATTAAAACCGGAAAGTTTTTATAAAGATGCTAATAAGGAGGTCTATCAGGCGATTGTAGACCTTTTTAATAATTCGGAACCAGTAGACATGCTCACCGTTGCCAATCAATTGAGGGAACTTGGAAAACTGGAGATTGCCGGAGGAGCATATTACCTGACCGAATTGACCAGCAGGGTAAATAGTGCTGCCAATATTGAGTTTCATTCCAGGATAGTTGTCGAGCAGGCGATCAAAAGGGAGCTAATCAGAATCTCTTCGGAGATACAAAAAGACGCCTTTGAAGATACCACAGACGCTTTTATGTTATTGGATCGTACAGAACAGGCCTTATTTGAGGTGTCTGAATCCAATGTTCGAAAGAACTATGCAGACATGCGCACAATCATGCGTGAGGCGTTGAATGAATTGGAAACGCGCAAGGATCATAAAGATGGGTTGACCGGAATTCCCAGTGGATTCACTTCATTGGACCGGATTACCTCGGGTTGGCAGAATTCTGATCTGGTGGTTATCGCAGCCCGACCGGGCATGGGTAAGTCCGCATTTGTGGTCTCCGCAATGAGAAACGCCGCGGTGGATTTCAATCTCCCGGTAGCAATTTTTTCATTGGAGATGTCAAATGTGCAATTAGTGAACAGGCTTATATCTGCCGAAGCAGAGTTGGAGGGTGATAAGATTAAGAAAGGAAGTCTGGCGGATTACGAATGGGAACAGTTGGTGCATAAAACCGCCAAACTTAGTAATGCCCCTATATTTATTGATGATACACCCGCCTTGTCAATATTGGAGTTGCGAGCGAAAAGTAGAAGACTAAAGGCACAGCACGATGTAAAATTGATAATTGTAGATTATCTACAGTTAATGACAGGAGATAGTATCAGAGGAAATAGTGGAAACAGAGAACAAGAAATAGCTTCAATTTCGAGGGCCCTGAAAAACATTGCCAAAGAACTCGACATACCGGTACTGGCTTTATCTCAGCTTAGCCGTGCGGTGGAAACCAGGGGAGGAGACAAACGGCCTCAGCTTTCAGATTTAAGAGAATCCGGATCAATTGAGCAGGATGCTGATCTGGTTATGTTCCTGTATCGGCCCGAATACTACGGTATTACGGAAGATGAGAATGGCCAACCTACCCATGGTTTGGGAGAAATGATCATTGCAAAACATCGAAACGGTTCCCTGGATACGGCGCAGTTGAAATTTATTGGCAAATACACGAAATTTACCGACCTTGATTTCAATTTTAGGTCAGTAACCGGGGCACATAATCTGCCACCCACACCTGGTAATTCAGGTAAACATCAAACATCAAACACCATAACCCTAAGCAGTAAGAGCAATCCAAAGGACCCCAAAGGTGGGTCTGATGATGACGATCCCACTCCTGCTCCTTTTTAAAAAGTAATGACTTTCTCATAGTTTAATAACCGCGGACTCCGCGCTTTTTTAATAATTGAGTATCTTCAAGCCCGATAATAATTCACAGACTAATTAGTATGAAAATACTGGTATGCATTACCCATGTGCCTGATACTACTTCCCGAATTTCATTTACAGATGACCATACGAGATTTGATAGCAACGGAGTACAGTATATAATAGGTCCTTATGACGACTACGCCTTGGCCAGGGCCGTCGAACTAAAAGAAGAATTTGGATCATCTATTACTGTTTTACATGTAGGTGGTCCGGAAGCGGATCCTACTATTCGAAAAGCTCTGGCAATTGGTGCAGATAGTGCCATCAGAGTTAACGTTGAAGGAGAAGATTCATACTATGTTGCCCGGCAAATTGCCGCTGTCGCCAAAAAGAATGAATATGATCTTATTCTCATGGGCAGGGAATCCATCGATTTCAATGGGGGCCAGGTTCATGGCATGGTAGGCGCCCTACTGAATATCCCATCTATTTCACCGGTAATGAAGCTAAACATTGAGCATGGAGTTGCACATATGACCAGAGAAATTGAAGGCGGTAAGCAACTGGTTGAAGTACCGCTACCATTAGTTGCTGGTTGCCAGGAACCGATCGCGGAATGGAAAATCCCAAATATGAGAGGAATTATGTCTGCTCGTTCCAAACCGTTAGAGGTGGTGGAACCAATAGACGCAGAAACCAGGACCACGACTTTAAAATTTCAACTTCCTCCAGCTAAGAGTGCGGTGAAGATGATCGATGCCGATCAGGTTGAGGAGTTGGTGCTGTTGTTGAAAAACGAGGCAAAAGTACTATAGTTAACATCCAGATAACATATCACGTTTATGTCTATTCTTGTTTTTGTTGAAGGGGACCAAGGTAAGATTAAAAACTCATCCAGAGAAGCAGTCAGCTATGCTGCTGCCATGAAACAATCTCCGGTAGTGGCACTTGCACTGGGAAGTTTTGAAGTTACGGAATTGGAAGGCTTAGGGACCAATGGTGCACATAGTGTATTGCATGCCGCTTCTGAACAATTGGATGAGGGTATTATACAAGCCTATGCCAACGTTTGGGCACAAGCCCTGGAGCAGTGTGATGCAGATACAATGGTTTTAGCCAAGTCAGCTTTAGGCGATGCAGTAGCTGCCAGGGTTTCAGTATTGTCCAATGCCAGTATAGTTACCAATGTTGTGGAGCTTCCAGATGTTAGTGATGGATTCAAAGTAAAGAGGAGTATTTATTCCGGTAAGGCATTTGCTCATGTGAAACTCAATGGGGACTGTAGGATCCTGACATTGAATAAAAATACCATTGAACTTAAAACAGACGGAGCATCTGCTAAGGTGGAGCAGTTTAGCCCGGAATTGAGGCAAGAAGATTTTAAAACCACCATTATCTCAACAGATCGGGCAAAAGGAGATATACTGTTACCAGAGGCAGATATAGTGGTTTCCGGTGGCCGAGGGCTTAAGGGGCCGGAAAACTGGCACTTGATAGAAAATTTAGCTTCAGCATTGGGAGCTGCTACTGCTTGTAGTAAACCGGTTTCAGATATGGAATGGAGACCGCATCATGAACACGTAGGTCAAACAGGTATCAAGGTTAGTCCAAGTCTATATATAGCTATTGGAATTTCAGGAGCAATTCAGCATTTGGCGGGAGTCAATTCCTCAAAGGTGATAGTGGTGATAAACAAAGATCCAGAAGCTCCATTTTTTAAAGCAGCTGACTATGGGATTGTGGGAGATGCCTTTGATGTGGTGCCCAAATTGACCGCTGCAATTAATTCATCGAAGTAATGATATGTGGCCATTTTTTAATAGCTTTAAACTGTTCTATACTATTTTTTATTCTAAACTATTGTGGATAAGATCAGACTTGAAATCTTAGGCTTATCATCCAGCCAGTCTCAATCTGGGTCATTTGCGTTGGTATTGGGAGAGACAAACGGGAATCGCCGGTTGCCGATAATAATAGGGATGTTTGAGGCACAGGCTATTGCCATTGAAATTGAACGAATTACTCCTAATCGTCCCATGACCCATGACTTGTTCAAGTCATTTGCCCATAATTTCAAGTTTGAAGTAAGCGAGGTGTTAATTTCAGATTTAAAGGAAGGAGTTTTTTTTGCCAAACTGATTTGTAACAATACCAAACGAACTGTGGAAATTGACTCCAGGCCATCAGACGCTATCGCAATTGGAATCCGTTTTGGGGTCCCGATTTTTACTTACGAAGCGGTTCTTTCTGAGGCTGGTATTATCCTGACCGACGAAACCAACGACGAGGGAAGAGGTATATTGGAGGATCGTGAGGAAAAGCCGGCATCAGGGAGTGCTGGAACCGATGAACTTAAGAACTTTTCCACAGAAAAACTTCAGGATCTACTTAAAGATGCGCTTAGTAAAGAGGATTACGAAAAGGCTGCTAAGATCCGTGACGAGATGAATAAGCGAAATTAAACCCGGCTAAATCATCCAAGTATCATTCCTACTAAGGTAGCGGATAATAAAGAAGCCAGGGTGCCGCCAAGTAATGCCCTGATTCCAAATCTAGATAATAAAACCCGTTGGTTGGGTGCTAATGAGCCGATGCCTCCAATTTGAATACCAATGGAAGCGACATTGGCAAATCCGCAGAGCATATAAGTGGCCATAATTATGGATTTGGGGTCGCTGAATGACCCCGCACTGCGCAGCTCTGATAAACTGACATACCCAATAAATTCCGTAAGCACAATCTTCTCTCCTAAAAGACGACCCACCAGGGTGATATCTTCTGACGCAACCCCAATGATCCACATTATTGGAGCAAAGACATAGCCAAGAATAAATTGAAATGAAAGTTTATTGTATTGTCCATTTGAAAGGTCTACTACGACACTATTCAGATTGGTCCAGTTACCAATCATATCTAAAGTGTAATTGCCAAAAGCTATGAAGGCGAAAAAGACCAGTAGCATGGCGCCGACGTTTATGGCCAATTTAAGTCCATCGCCGGTCCCATTGGCAATGGCATCCAGCGCATTATTACCTATTTGTTCTTTACTCACTTGAATGGTTTTATCTACTTCTTTCGTTTGAGGAATCAATATCTTCGATATCACCACTGCACCGGGTGCGGCCATGACGGAAGCCGCTAACAGATGTTTAGCAAACATTAATTGCAGAGCAGGGTCATCCCCACCTAAAAAGCTAATATATGCAGCCAATACGCCACCTGCCAGGGTCGCCATACCTCCAATCATTACTAATAAGATCTCAGATTGGTTCATGTCCTTCAGGTAAGCCTTTATTAACAAAGGAGATTCTGTCTGCCCTAAAAAAATATTCCCAGCCACCGATAAACTCTCAGCACCGGAGATCTTCATGGCTTTTGATAAAAGCCATGCCAATGCTTTAACTATTACTTGTATAATCCCCAGATAGAAAAGCAGACTGGTGATTGCAGAGAAGAATATGATGGTTGGAAGCACCTGAAAAGCAAAAATGAAACCGAATTTTGAGGTGTCAGCAAAGTCACCAAATAGGAATTCGGTACCTGCAGTGGTTGAATTAAGAACGACCACAAAGATCCCGCCTACGATTTCAAAAAAACTGCGTATAAAGGGAACCTGGAGCACCCCTATAGCTAATAGTAGTTGAATGGTAAGGCCGATGACTACCACCTTCCAGGCAATTATCTTACGGTTATTACTAAAAATATAGGCAATTAAAATAAGAACAGCCATCCCCAACAAACCTCGGATAACGTTGACAAATGTCAACCCTGTACCCTGGTCTAGATCTGAAAGAACCTCGGAAGCATCAATTGTTATCAACTCCTTTTGAGCCTGCATGTCTATGGGGTCATCTTGGGCATAAATTCCCAAAGGAAGTATGAGCAGCGTACAGAGTATAAGAATTCTCATGAAGGTAGGTTAAGTGTTTGAAGTGCGACTCTGATCTGGTAAAACATTTCAATAAACAAAAAAAAACCGGATATGAAAAAAAGCCCCAAGCTTCGGGTTCGAGACTGAGCTTGAACTTGCATTACTCAACTCCAGGTGCTATTTTCGAAGGCTACTAACCTCACAATATTAACCGACCACTTGTTGTATGCAGATTATTGATCAAAACCATCCCCAGCATGCCATGAATGGCCCACAGTTTTTTGGACACCCTGTGGGCTTGTATTTTTTGTTCCTTACCGAACTCTGGGAACGATTCAGTTACTATGGAATGCGGGCATTGTTTGTACTTTTCCTGACAGCATCGATAACCTCCGGAAACCCAGGTTATGGATGGGACAATGAGGCTGCCCTGTCAATGTATGGTTGGTATACTATGTTGGTATATGTGGCTTCCATCCCTGGCGGTATCCTGGCAGATAAGTGGTTAGGGCAGAAAAAAGTAGTAATGCTTGGTGGAGCTCTGCTTTGTGCCGGTCACGGAATACTGGCGATCAATGCGCTATGGGCCTTTTATACCGGTTGTTTACTGATCATACTGGGAGTGGGATGTTTGAAACCAAATATTTCTACCATGGTTGGCGGTCTTTACAAACAAGGGGATGAACGACGTGATAAGGGCTTTTATATCTTTTATATCGGTATTAATATTGGAGCTTTCTTGGCAGGAATAGTTGTAGGGACCATAGGTGAAAATATTAATTGGCACTATGGGTTTGGGCTGGCAGGTATTGGCATGTTCATTGGTCAGGCCACTTTTATATGGGGTCAGAAGTATCTAAAAGGGGTAGGGGACCTGATTGAAACCCCTAAGGATTCCACAACCATCGCAGAACCCTCGGTTTTTTCAAAATTCTTCCGGTCTCCCTCTTCCATGATTACCTCATCTTTATTAATCCTGGTGACATTTCTAGTATTTGATGGTTGGGGGTATTTGACGCTATTCACCTTATTAAGTTTCTCATTAGGAATTGGGATGGTTATCTACCGCGAGCTCAGCCGGATTGAAAAAGACCGGGTGCTGGTTCTACTATTGAGTTTCCTAATTGTAATCGTGTTTTGGGGTGCTTTTGAACAGGCAGGGGGGTTAATGAATATTTATGCCAAGGACAAAACCAATCGTATGGCTTCTTTGATGACCATTGATCTTTTATTTATAGCGGGTATCTCATATTTGATAGGGATGGGGATTTATAAAAAAATGAAGAAAATTACGGGGCCTGGTTATTGGTTCACAGGAGCAGCAATATTAGCGGCTGTGTTTCTGGTACTGAGGATTTTTACTTTTACTTCAAACCCCTATCAGATACCGGCGTCAGTTTTCCAGTCAGTGAATGCATTTTTTATTTTCAGTTTGGCAATGGGGGTAGCGGGATTTTGGTATAGTTGGAAGCTCAAGGGAAAGGAGTCTTCTTCACTGTTTAAAATGGCATTGGGGGTAATTATCATGGGTGTGGGATTTTTATTTATGAGCGCGGCTTCCAAGCAGTATGACGCCTTGGGTGAGTCAGCCATGTATTGGCTGATATTGGCCTATTTCTTCCATACTATAGGTGAATTGTGTGCCTCTCCAGTGGCGCTTTCATTTATTACCAAACTTGCACCAGTACGATATGTAGCAATTATAATGGGCGTTTATTGGGCGGCAACCGGCCTTGGCAATAAATTGGCTGGCACTTTAGGTGAATTATCTCAATCTTGGGGAGAGTTTGAGATATTTACAGGAATTTCCGTTTTCTGTATTCTATTCGGTATTCTGGCAATATCTATATTAAAACCATTAAAGAGGCTGACACATGGTGCTGAGGACTTGCAGCCTAATGCTCAGCTTACCCAGCCTGAAACTGAACGGACAATGGAAGCACCTGGTGCATAATTGATCGATTTTACCATTGCTAATAACTTTGTTTTTACCGGCTTGCTGTGTAAATTGCTTACAGTGTTAAGTTAAGCATACTTTAGTCAAACCAAGTCTTGCTCTTTTTGTCCCATACTTCTTTAAAAAATACTTGTGTAGCTATGGCTATGCGCATATTTTTTGCATCGCCTTGGACAAAAATACCAGCGACTTATACGACACAGTACACTGAACTTAACACTAGTGCTTAAACATCTTTTGGGAACTTTAATATTTTCTATGGGTTGAATTCTACTTTGCTAAACTGATTCTTCAGGGAACATGAAAAATAGAGTTGAACCCAATAGTAAGTCAAAAACCCTATTAAGCTTCAAAGGAAATGTATCAGACAAATTGTTTGATTGCATATTGGAATTAGCAGAGCACAAGCTGCAACTGGAGTCCGCTACCAAATCCACTAAGAAAAAGGTGTTCAAAGTACTTGTAGAAACCTTGCAAAACGTATACCATCATTTAGATGATTTACCACCAAACCGTGGTGATTTTTCTGTTGACTTTAGTTTGAGAAAAGACAATCTTGCTTATACGGTGACCGTTGGTAACCCTGTACACAAAACTAAAGTTGGCGTACTTGGGTCTTATATTGATCGGGTTAATGCCATGTCTCAACCAGAACTTAAAGCTTACTACCGCCAAAAATTAAGTCAGGGTCAAACTAACAATGATGGAGGCGCTGGCTTGGGACTTGTGGACATAGTTCGAAAAACCAAAGAAAAAATCATCTATAGTTTTAAGCATGTTAACAAGGATTATTCTTATTTTAGTCTCCAAGTTAAGGTATTGGCATAAAAACAATGGATGACTTTTATCTGGAGGCTACCCCAAAAACTCCAAAAATGCATTTTAGCAGAGAGACTGGTGAGTTTGAGATATCGGGAAGATCTATACCTGAAAACTCAATAGAGTTTTATAAGCCCATCATCAACTGGCTGGATAACTATATTAAAGAACCAAATCAAAGTACATTACTGGTAATCAAATTGGAATATTTTAATACCAGTTCTTCAAAATGTTTAGTGGAAATACTAAGGAGATTGGAGAGCCTGAATGACCAGTCCATGGTGAAAGTAAAGTGGTGCTATGAGGAGGAAGATGAGGACATGCAAGAGTCAGGAGAGGACTTCAAAGAAATTATCAAGGTGCCTATCGAGATGGTTTTGATTAGTGAATAAATTGAGTGTGAGTGTGCCTCGCCCGTCATAGCCCTTCGGGCAACGACGGGAGTGTGGGTGTGAGGGACTACAACTCGTCAACAGCAGCTATCCGTAGCCTGCGGCTATGGATCAGTGAATATTGAAAATCCAAAATGCAAGTATCCAACCCAAAATAGCACTAGTATTCCAAAGGGTCACCCTCCGATTTTATTCATAAACAAACAGAAATAAAAAAACCCTGACGGAAGCCGTCAGGGTTTAAATCTATAAGGGGATGATATTACATCATTCCACCCATTCCACCACCGCCCATTGGAGGCATGGCAGGTGCATTTTCATCTTCCGGCTCGTCTGCAATCACGCACTCAGTAGTGATCAACAGGGCAGAAATTGACGCTGCATTCTCCAATGCCAATCGAGTTACTTTTGTAGGGTCGATAACACCGGCTTTGAACAGGTTCTCATACTTGTCGGTGCGAGCATTGTATCCAAAGTCATCCTTTCCTTCTTTCACCCGCTGAACAACCACAGAAGGTTCACAACCA
>CAZOJZ010000476.1:0-1564 GCA_964580205.1 uncultured Roseivirgaceae bacterium | reverse complement strand
CAGCAATCCCACCAGCTCTTTACCCATCTTACCGCTTCCACCCAGGATCATCATTTCATCTTCGCCCAACTTGGACAAAGATTGAACCAACCCCTCTGACGGTGTGGTCATAAACTGCCAGAGACTCTCAATGTTTTTAATTTCTGTAAATATCATTGCTATAATTAATGGATGAGACCTACTTCTCTTTTTAAATTATCTAGATTTTCCTCCAGATACTTTTTATCATTAAGAGGCTGATATTCATTATAAACTGCATCGATGGCTTTGTCCTGTCCCAACCGTCCGTCTTCATGCATGCAGTAAGGACCTGGCAGCAGGCCCATAGAAGCCAGCCGGTATTTAACCCCCCAAACGGAGTTCTCAAAATTCCCCAAGGCATCGAACAAGGCCATATTGCACCGATTTACTCCATGAGCCAGTTCCATTTCCGAGAGCTCGAATTGCCACGACTCCGAGCTCCTTTTACCCTGTATTGCATTGAACCAATTAACCGCAGCACCAGTATCTGTGGCAAAGTGCCCAAGCAAACCTGCCTGATAGTGCACGGTAGAGGTACCGTTTCCGGTTTGATATGTATAATCACCTAGAAGGTCCGCCACAATGCGGTCATCGTTACCTGTAAATAATACCAGGTGGTTTCTTTTTGACGATTTGGCTGCGGCCTCAAGCATCACCAGAGTTCTGTAGGTGTCAAAGGAAGCCCCTTTTGCGCCATACACTATATCAAAAATCTGTAACCAAAGTTCTGGGGTAAAGTTATAGCTCCCCGGAATGGCCCGCTGAAGTTCGAAAGCAAATGCCGGAATTATTGACGAAATTGATTTAAAAAGTTCGACAACTCCCTCAGTAGTACTCCCGGAAAACGCAGTGGGAGCAATCATAACGGCATCATACCCATGTTTTGCGGCTAACTCAGCCTGTTTTATGGCATCATTCCCCCCAACCATGGCCATCAACACCATTCCCTCTCCGTATTGCCCGGTCATTTCCTTAATCCACAACATCCATCTGTCGAGCAGATCCAGATCGTTTAACGCAAACTCCCCGGTATGGGCCCCGGGAATCACCGCTTTTGCACCGGATCTTATATAGTACAAAGCCAGCAAACGTTGATATGCTTCGTTGTGCTTTTTGTGTTCATCAAGGGCAAGAGGACTGGGGACGAATACACCTCCGCTTTTAAATATTGATTGTGCAGAATTGCTCAGTTCATTTTCTGGCATTAGTTAGCTGTTTCCTGTTGAAGTGGATCTTGCGGTCACAAAATAATCACTAATTTTGGAACTATGCCACTGCTGGAGTAATATTAACCCACAAAAAAAATACTTCTAAAAATGAACGCTGAACAAATCCTGAACCAAATAAATCAAATAGTCTTGGAATACGGTCCAAAACTAATAGGTGCCATTGCTGTGTGGATCATTGGTGGCTGGGTAATAAAAGCGCTTACCAACAGATTTAATAAAATGTTGGAAAAACGAGAGACAGATGAATCGTTAAAACCATTCTTGAAAAGCTTGGTTGGCAGTCTTTTAAAAGTTCTGCTGATCATCACCGTGCT
>CAZOJZ010000475.1:0-9693 GCA_964580205.1 uncultured Roseivirgaceae bacterium | reverse complement strand
ATCTCAAGGGCAATCTGTTTTGCTGCGAAAGCCATTTGAGTTAGTATGGTGGAAAACTTGGGTTCTAAAACGGAAGATTTTTCCTCTTCCTGTCTGATATGTAATTCTAGCGTAACTTGCCTAGCCATTCTCCATGATTTTTAAAATTATTGGTACATTATTTTCACAAAATTCGCTGTTCCTAACAGAGCTGTTTGATCGTTAAGGATTACTTTAACCGGAATATCCTTCAACAATTTCTTCATTCTTCCCTTGTTCAAAAAATCCTCCATAAAATGTGGCCCCTTTAATATTTCAATAATTTTCGGGGCAATACCTCCACCGATATATATACCACCTGTGGCCATAATTTTTAAAGCTATGTTCCCAGCTTCAGTACCATAAAGGCTGGCAATGACTTCTAAGGCTTCCGAACAAATTTTACATTCATAAGAAAGCCCCTTTCTTGATACAACAGCCGAGGCATCTCCTTTCCGCATTTCTTCTTTAAGTTCATCTGAAGGCGGGAGTGATCTGTATTCAGCAAGAAATTCATAAATATTCAAAAATCCAGGGCCGGAAAGAACCCTTTCCCAGCTGACATGACTATACTTATTAAAAAGAAACTTCAAAAGATCCATCTGAAGTTCATTGCCTGGTCCAAAATTGACATGTCCACCTTCACAAGCAAAAGGATGATATTGTTTTCCATCCCAGTATATTCCGGCTTCCCCCAGACCTGTTCCGGCAGCAATAACGGCTTTGTTTCCATTGGCGTTGGGGTTTCCCTGATTTAAGACCACGACATCATCTTCATGGAGACTTTCAACTCCATAAGCCATAGCGAGTGATCATTAATTAGATGGATATTGGGAATATTGGTTTCTTTTATAAGATTGGAAGTTTCAACGACCCATGGCATGTCACCGCATAAAACCCTCATCAGCTATTTCTCCATTTACGTCCCTCCTGCATTAACAATTTATCGGATTCCTCTGGGCCCCATGAACCAGAAGTGTAATTAGGGAAATCTCGTGCAGGTAATGTTTTCCAAACATCCAGGATTGTTGTTAAGGTGAGCCAGGCATATTCTACATTATCGGATCTCAAAAATAAAGTGGCATCCCCATGCATACAATCATAGAGCAGTGTCTCATATCCAATAGCTGCTTTTTTGTCCCCAATAACATCCGCATAAGCAAAGTCCATAGTCATGGTACCAATATCAAGCACTGTGCCGGGAACTTTTGCCCCAAAGCTTAAAGAGACCCCTTCATTAGGCTGAATGCGCAAAACCATCACATTGTTTTTGAGACTCTCAAGCGCTGTACCTCGAAACAGGGTAAAAGGTGCGTGTTTAAAAAAGATCGCAATTTCCGAGGTTCGCCGATGCATTCTTTTTCCTGTACGAAGGTAAAATGGCACATCCGCCCAACGCCAGTTGTCGATCATCAATTTTAAGGCAACAAACGTTTCTGTTTTAGAATCAGCAGCGACATTTGGCTCAGAACGATAAGCAACGACACTTTGACCATTAGACAATTTACCCTCACCGTATTGACCACGAACGGTATTGGTCAAAACCTCTTCATAGGAATAAGGTAGGATAGCTTGCAAAACTTTGCCCTTTTCATTGCGAACCGCTTCAGCGTCAAAGGAACTTGGCGGTTCCATCGCAACATACGTAAGCAATTGCAGCAAATGATTCGAGATCATATCTCTAAGAGCGCCGGCTTCTTCATAATAATTAGCGCGATGCTCTACGCCTAACTCCTCACTAACTGTAATTTGGACATGGTCAACATAACGGCGATTCCAGATAGGTTCAAAAATGCCATTGGCAAATCGATGTATTAAGATGTTTTGAACTGTCTCTTTACCTAAATAATGATCTATGCGAAAAATCTGCGATTCATCTAAATACTTCCGTAATTCTTTATTGAGTAACTGGGCTGAATCAAAGTCTCGTCCAAAGGGTTTTTCAATAATCACCCGCTTCCAGGTGTGTTTATCTTGTTTAGTTAACTTTGTCTTAGATAAATGCCGTGTAATTTTGCCAAAAAAGCTAGGTGGTGTGGCAAGATAATAAAGACAATTACCTAGCGTATTTTGTTTTCGATCTATCTGATTAAGTTTTTCTTTAAGACTCTGATAACTTAAAGGATCATCAAAGTCTCCTTGAAAATAATGCAGGCGGGGAGAAATCCAATCAATCCAATCTTGCAATCCCGGACTATTTGTTTCGCATGAAACAAACTGGCAAAGATCGCCACTCAGTTGTTCACGAAATTGTTCGGTTGTCAAAACATTTTTGGCAAACCCAACAACCGCAAATTCTTTCGGAAGAAGTTTCCCTGAAAAGAGATTATACAATGCCGGAATCAATTTGCGCATAGTTAAATCTCCCGAAGCTCCAAAAATTACCATAATACAAGGGCCTACCGGGGTTCCCATTATTTGGGTATTAGTATTTTCCTGCATAGAAGTCATGTAATTTTTTTAGTAATGAAACTCAATTTTTAACCACCTGCGGTTTTCTCTATATGACCACCAAATTTCATCCTCATAGCTGAGAGAATTTTTTCAGCAAAAGTATGTTCCTGACGAGAACGAAAACGGGTATATAAAGCAGCCGAGAGAACATCGGCAGGAACTGCTTGCTCTATAGCTGCCTGGATTGTCCAGCGGCCTTCTCCTGAATCCTGGACGAATCCTGAGTAGTTTTTAAGGCTTGTGTCTTCCAATAAAGCCATCGCAGTTAAGTCCAATAACCATGACGAAACAACACTTCCTCGTCTCCACAATTCAGCAATATCATCCAGGTTAAGGTCATACCTCAATTCTTCTGGCAATTCCTCACTTGTAGCATTACGGAAAATATCAAAGCCCTCAGCATAAGCCTGCATAAGCCCATATTCAATGCCATTATGAACCATTTTGACGTAATGACCGGAACCTACAGGTCCGCAATGAAGGTATCCTTCTTCTGAGGTCCCTTTCTTAAATTCACGCCCTGGAGTGCGCTCAATATCTCCTATACCGGGAGCTAATGTTTTAAAGATTGGCTCAAGATGATCAACAACTTTTTTTTCACCTCCGTACATCAAGCAGTACCCCCGATCAACACCCCAAACCCCTCCACTGGTACCGACATCTACATAATGGATGCCCTTTTTTAGTAATTCTTTTCCCCGTCTGACATCATCTTTGAAATAACTGTTTCCACCATCGATAATGACATCCTCAGGCCCTAATAAGTCAGCCAATGAGTTTATTGTTTTTTCTGTAGCTGCACCTGCCGGCACCATCGTCCATATAGCTCGTGGTTTATCCAACTTTTGAACAAAATCCTCCAATGAATCAGCGCCGGTTGCTCCTTTTTCTTTAAGGGCGTTAACATTATCCTGATTCAAATCGAAAACGACACATTGATGGCCGCCGTTAATCAGACGCTGGACCATATTGGCCCCCATTCGCCCTAAGCCTATCATTCCTAATTGCATAATTCCTTTTTTTTAATTAAAAGTAAAAGTTGATGTACCTGTTTATGATAATGATTCTTTAATTATTTTAGTCAATTTTTGTAAATGACTTTTTGTGTCCTGACCCAGATGAATGCGTAAAGTGCGTCTATTCCGATCGGACAAAACCTGAAAATCACCTCTTGCCTGGGCTGCTTTCACAACTCCAAAAGTGTATTTTTGTTGAGGTACCTTAATATCAAGTAAGTCATCACAGGTGATTTGCAAAAAAACTCCTGTATTTGGCCCGCCTTTATAAGCTTGCCCTGTGGAATGCAGGAACCGGGGGCCGAACCCTAAACAGGTAGCAACTTTCTTTTGATCGCGAATGAGATGACGGATTGTTTGTAACAACTCTACGTGTTCATTATTCATTTCGATATAACCTAGGAGCGCAACATAATCCCCGACTTTAATGCGATCCAAATGCGCCTTTAGATAGGACAGTAACGTTTTCTCCTCTCCAACTGAAGCATTGAGCTGAGATGAATTTTTTTCATCTCCAAACAATTTAATTCCATCCTCTTCAAAAAATGGCTCTTCTTCGGGAAGGTGCCCTTTCGCTTCATACTCCTGGGTGAGCTCTTTTGTAACAATTTTACTTGCTTCCACATCCGGTTGATTAAAAGGATGGATTTTCATAATAGAACCCGCTACAGCGGTTGCCATCTCCCAGCGGAAAAATTCCTGGCCAATATCGTAGGTGTCAGCTATTTCTATGCGTACTACCGGATGCCCTGCTTTTTCCAATTGATCAATGGCTTCATCATGATTAGCAGCGGGCATTGGTTGATAGCGGATATAAATAAAAAGACGGTCCTGTCCATAAACTTCGGGGCTTCCCAGTTCCTCATGGTCGACAGGGATGAGGCCTTTCCCTTCTTTTCCTGTTGATTCAGCCAAAAGCTGTTCAAGCCATGCGCCAAAATTATTAATCTGGGGAGAAGCGGTTATTGTAATTTTATTAATCCCCTCATTGCCTAAAACACCCAAAATGGCGCCTAATACAACACCCGGGTTTTCTTCTGTGGGTACACAACCTGCACAGGCATGCACCATTTGTCCTGTTTGATCTAAAAATTTGGATACATCAATGCCACTAGCCGCAGCCGGAATCATACCGAAGTCTGATAAAACCGAGAAGCGTCCTCCTATTGTTGGGTCACCGAAATAGATGCGAGAAAACTTATGTTCTTCAGCTACTACCTGGAGATGAGAATTTGGGTCGGTGATAGCAATAAATTGTTTTCCTGCATTTTCCGCCCCAACGACTTCTTTTACTCGTTCAAAGAAGTATTGTTTAAAGATGTTTGTCTCCAGGGTGCCGCCGGATTTGCTGGATACGATAAAAAGTGTTTTTGCAAGATCAACTTTTTCTTCAAAGGATTTAATTTGTGCCGGATCTGTTGAGTCGAGTACATGCATTTCCGGGTATCCGTCCATTCGACCAAAAGTGACGCTCATTACTTCCGGGCCAAGGCTGGACCCTCCCATTCCTAGTAACAGAATGTGTGTATATCCCTCCTTTATGACTCTATCAGAGATCTCCCGAAAATCATCCAATTGCTCCATCTGAGCATCGCTAATCCCCAGCCACCCTAGCCATTGGTTTTCATCTTGATTAGTCCAAAGGGACGTGTCTCGATGCCAAATTTGGTTTGCCTTTTTGTTCGATTCCCAGTCCTCCAAGACTGTTTTAACCTTACGCATTAATGGTTCTGACAAAGAATACCTCTGTTTCTTATGTAATTCATTGGATTCACCGAGCACTATCTCCACCGCACATAATAAATTCTCAAAGGCGTCTTCAAACATTTTCAAGCCATCTGTAAGTAATTTATCCGTTACCTCTTTGAAGGAAATGCCCCATGTATTTAAATCATCTAAAGTCGCTTGAGCCAAATCAATATCATCTTTTAATGTTCCTGCCAATTGTCCATGATCTCTAAAGGCATCATAGGTTGCGGGAGGGATTGTATTGACGGTATCCTGACCGATTAGGGTTTCTATGTAAAGAACATCACTGAATTTAGGGCTTTTGGTTCCAGTGCTGGCCCATAAGACCCTCTGAGTTTGAGCTCCTTTATCTCTAAGTTTTTGCCAATTGGTTCCGCTAAAAAGTTCTTCGTAACGTTTGTAAGCAATTTTAGCATTGGCAATAGCAACTTTTCCGGATAGATTCATCAGCTTCTGACGGTCTGTATCAGATTGACTAGAAGCTTTTTCCGTAATAATAGATTCAATAGCAGTATCAATACGACTGATGAAAAAACTTGCCACACTAGCAATTTTGCTAACATCACCTCCGTTTTCTTCCAACTTCTCCAGCCCTTTAATATACGCCTGAACAACCTGCTCGTAATATTCCAAAGAAAAAATCAAGGTTACATTAATATTAATTCCTTCTGATATGAGTTTCTCAATGGCCACAATGCCCTCTTCTGTAGCAGGGACTTTAATCATCACATTTTGCCGGGCAACCATTTTCCAAAGGCGCCGGGCTTCTTCGCACGTTCCTTGAGTATCGTGGGAGAGGTCAGGGGAAACTTCTAAGCTCACATACCCATCTCTTCTTTGACTTTCCTTAAAGATAGGTTCTAAGACTTCGGCGGTAAGTTGAATATCCTTTACTGCAATACGCTCATAAACGCTCTTTGCGCTTAAAGTCGTGTCCTGAGACAATTCCTCAAGGTCTTGCTTATAATCTGAGCTTCCCGCAATTGCTTTCTCAAAAATGGCCGGATTGGATGTTACTCCCCGCAATCCATCTTCTTTTATCATTCGCTGTAAATCACCACTGGTAATTAGATTTCTCCTGATATAATCTAACCAAACGGATTGTCCATAATTAAACAACCCTTTTAAGGGGTTAGCTGTATTTGTTTGTTTATCTCTCATTTCTGTTTGCATATCGTACCTCCAATTGATTAACTTTTTCTAATCGGCGCAGATGACGTTCTTCGCCCGTAAATTTCGATTTCAAGAATGCTTCAAGTAGTTCATTAGCCACATTAGACCCGATTACCAGTCCCCCTAAAACCAGTACATTCATCGCATCATGCTCAACTCCCTGATGAGCTGAATAAGTGTCATGACATAAGCCCGCCCGTATGCCGGAAATCTTATTAGCAGCTACAGATGCACCTACCCCGCTACCACAAATCAGGATACCTCGTTCAGCACGATCTTCCAAAATAGCTACGCACACAGCCTCAGCATAATCGGGGTAATCAACTGAATCTCGTTCATTGTCGGTACCAACATCAATAAATTCATACCCCTGTTCAGATAACTTTTCTTTAAGTTCTTCCTTCATGATAAATCCAGCATGATCTGATCCGATGACAAGTCTCATATTATTTATTACTTTTGTTTCTATTTACCTGCTTCCTGGCTGCGTCAGCCACCCGGTCAGGTGTAAATCCGAATTTTTTTTGAAGTTCTTTAAGCGGGGCAGAGGCTCCAAAGGTGCTCATACCGATAATAGCTCCATTGGTGCCTACATATCGTTCCCATCCAAGTGTTGAGGCCTGCTCAACTGCTACCCGAGCGGTAATATGCGGCGGTAACACCATTTGACGGTATTCTTTAGACTGGCGTTCAAATAATTCCCAGGAAGGGATACTTACAACACGGGCTTTCAGGCCTTCCATGTCTAATTGTTCATACGCTTTAATGCACAAATCAACCTCTGTACCACTGCCCATAAGAATGACATCAGGATCCCCTTCTTTCGCGTCGATTAGAATATAAGCCCCCTGGCAAACACCTTCGGCAGAGGCATATTTTGCCCGGTCTATAGTCGGCATTGCTTGACGGCTAGCTACCAAAACAACCGGCTCATGTCTTGATTTCGCAATAAAACGCCAGGCCTCGACAAACTCATTCGCATCTCCGGGTCGCAACGTTATCAACCCTGGAATGGCTCTTAATGAAACAAGCTGTTCCACCGGTTGATGGGTTGGGCCGTCTTCTCCAACGCCAATAGAATCGTGGGTGAAAATGTAAATAGCAGGGATTTCCATCAGAGCGCTTAGGCGAATCGAAGCTCGCATGTAATCGCTAAAAATAAAAAAACCTGCTCCAAAGGCCCGTATTTTACAAAGGGTTAACCCATTGACTACGGACCCCATAGCATGCTCTCTCACACCAAAATGGAAATTGCGTCCACTATTTTCTGCTGTGAAATCTCCAGCTCCTTCAAAGGTCAAACGCGTTTTTGTCGAAGGTGCTAGATCAGCTGCTCCTCCTATAAGCCAAGGAATATTTTTAGCGAGAGCGTTAAGGATTTTTCCAGAAGCTTCCCTGCCAGCCAATCCTTTGGAATCAGCAGGGAACAGGGGTAAATCCTTATCCCATCCTTTGGGTAATTTACGGTGCTGCATCTTGTTTAGATGATCGGCTAACTCAGGATATTGCTTTTGATACTCATTGAATAAATTAATCCACTCTTTGCGCAAGTCGCCCCCACGCTTTCCGAAAATCTCTTTAAAATGTTGAGGAACTTCTTGCGGTATATGAAATACTTTATCCTCCGGCCAGCCGTAATTCTTTTTGGTGAGACGGATCTCTTCATCGCCTAGTGGCTCGCCATGGCCTGCGCTGGTATCCTGTTTGTTGGGAGAACCATAAGCGATATGGCTATCAACAATGATTAAGGTTGGACGATCGTCTGTATTCTTGAAAGTATTAAAAGCACGATCAAGCATTTCAAGGTCATTGGCGTCACCGATACGCGTTACGTTCCACCCATAGCTTATAAATCGCGTAGCCACATCATCTGAGAAGGCCCAATCAGTATGTCCTTCAATGGTGATTTTATTATTATCGTAGATCCAGCACAGGTTACCAAGTTTTAAATGACCGGCCATAGACGCTGCTTCGGAAGTCACTCCTTCCATCATACATCCATCACCACAAATGGCATAGACATCGTAGTCAAACATTGCAAAGTTTTCACGATTAAAATGATCTGCCATCCACCGGCTTGCAATGGCCATACCAACACTAGTTGCTACTCCCTGGCCTAAAGGGCCTGTGGTTGTTTCAACTCCGGAGGTCCATCGGTATTCCGGATGACCTGGGCATCTACTGTTTAACTGACGGAAGTGTTTGATATCTTTGAGTGTAACTGAAGGGTTCCCTACTTTTTCATAATGTTCATTAACTGCCTTAACATCAGTTAAATGAAGCATTGAATAAAGAAGCATTGAAGCGTGTCCGATTGAAAGAACAAACCGGTCTCTATTAGGCCAGATAGGATCCTGGGGATCGAATCGCAAGTGATGCTGCCACAAGCAATACTGAACCGGAGCCATAGACATTGCCGTACCCGGATGGCCGGAATTAGCCGCCTGAACAGCATCCATAGATAATGTTCTAATAGTATTGATACTCAATTGCTCAATATTGGTTGCTATTGAAATTTTCATGTTTTTAATTCCATTTCCTTGATCTATGATTCCCTCATCTTGTCATGGTAAACATCTGCAGAGGTCAGATTACGAGTACCAGTATGCTTGAGGTAATTGAACGAATGACATTAACGAATAACATTATAATGTCACCTTGCTAACTCCTAATTGCAAATTGCTACGTTTTTCTTTTTATTTACGTAAAAACCGCTACATCTATTGTATTAAATCATAATTTGTGGGCTAGGCATGACCAAATGGGCATAAAATTTCGCTGATAATCCACCATTATAAAGGTGATCTTTAACCATTAGTAACCTCACTAAGAATAGCCACCTCCTGGCAGTATTTATCCAAACGTAACTTAAAGTCGGATAAAACATTCATATAGTTAATAAACGCCTCATAGGGTGAGTTAAAAGGGTTGAAATATTTATGGACATCACCATCTGCAAACCATTTAGTGCAGAGGTAGTAAAAGTGATCGCTTGTCTGCAGGTATTTCCAATCTTTTTGAATTTTAGCATCCTCGTTGTTCCTAACCAAAGATTCTAATTCATATAAGCTATTAAAAGCATCCTCCTGCAAATCGTTTCCCAACCACGCGGTCAAATCACGCTCTATATCTGCCTAGGAAATAGGATGAGGTACATCCATTTTATCTACTGCATCATAATTTTCAATTACTTCAGAAGGGGTCAAACACTTGAAGTTGGAAGACTTAACTACCTGCTCAGGCAGATCCTTATGAACCTCAAATATGCCTGTGGACTCCCCTT
>CAZOJZ010000474.1:0-2001 GCA_964580205.1 uncultured Roseivirgaceae bacterium | reverse complement strand
ATTTTAAACACATGAAAAAAATAGCATTAGTTTCACTCATCACTTTTATTGCACTCTCTAAATCCCTATTCGGACAGGAACATCATCAAGACAGTAAAAATCATCAAAATGAAGGTCATGATGAATTTAAACGGCATAGTTTAGTTTTGGAGTTTGGATACACACATGTACCAGATGGCTTCGAAGAAGAACCGGGGGATCAGGCTATATGGGTTCCAACTTTAGGCTTAGCTTATGCGTATCATTTTAATCATAAATGGGGAGTTGGGTTGACCGCAAATATGGAAACAGGTAATTACCTTATTGAAGTTAATAGAGAAGATCTTCCAAGGGAAAATGTTTTCATAATTACTGCAGTAGCTTCATATGAGATTTTACCCAATTGGGGAGTATTTGCTGGCCCGGGAATTGAAATAGAGGGCCATCATAATTTTGCGGTCCTAAGATTCGGAACGGAGTACATCGTACCATTGAAAAACAACTGGATTATTTTACCAATACTAACTTTCGATCATAAAACAGATTATACCTCCTGGGAAATTGCTATTGCTATTGGTAAAAGGTTTTGAAAAAATTTCAATTCTTTCTTAATATCTTGTTTGATGCTTTCTGTCACAAATGGAGGAGTTCTTCTCATTTTGGTCACTTCTTTAAATTCCTGATTCCCGTCTGAAGACTTTACCCAGCTTAGCACCTATTCTGGAACAATTAATATCTTTTTTAAGGGCTTAATCTTTCTTGATAAATGATTAAAATCTTCTTCACTAATAAACTTTGAGTTACTAAAATCAATTTCTTCATTATCAGACAAGTCTTTTACTGATAAAAATATTTTTCCTTCTTCAACACTTTTAGGCCTTTTATGATCTATGTCTGTTATGGCATCACAAATTTCATCAGTGGAGACCTATTTCATCCGTAATTTGTCGAGCGTAAAGACGACTTCAAGCGTTAAGAACCAGTGAGAGACCATCTTCCTCAGACATCTGGCAGAATTCGGCTGGGGTGTAATTGCGTTAAAGCGTTTTAGGTCATTTATTTTGGTTTTTTGAGCCACCCAAGTCCACAATCACCCCAAGGAATAAGGTCAGATCGTTCAGCTTGACATTCATATTACTTTCTCTAACACCCTCCAGTGATTGACCTGTTGCCGGGATGTATTCCAAGGGTTCTCCAAAATTTACTAGTTGGTCCAGGTCTTTTGTTCCGCCGAAAGTGTACTGAATACCAGTCACAAAGGTATATCTGGAGAGTTGTACTACAGGACCACCGGTCAAGTGGTACCGGTTAAAGTGTAGTTGATTAACCTTTGGGAGTTTGGCCACCGTACCGAATTCTTTGCTGGAGGAGTTGTTAAAGTCAGTGCGAAAACCTCCGAGGAAGAGCAATTTGGAAGAGATCACTTGTTTGAATCCAAGGGCGACATTGGTTACATTTTCGGCGGAGTAAAAGAAGGAGTTATAGCTCTCGAAACTTGGAGTAAGCGATGACAATTCCGGTATCCGGCGAATCGGGGATTTTGCGTTTACCACCTCGTATAGTTGAACGGAAGCGAAATATTCGACCGTGAGAAACAGGTCATTTTTGAAATTGGCGGTGGCGAATTGGATCCCCAATGAGATGGAAAAAGGAGTTTTCACAGTTGTTGGCAACTTTTCCTGGTAATCCACACTGGTTTGATCCGCAGTAAATATTTGAGTAGAATTATCAAAAATTCTGCTTTTATTGAATTCTTTTCGAATTATTGCTTGTCCATCAATATCGATATTGGGAAGGGTCAGTGTAACTCCGCCACTTAGGCGTCCATTTCTAGATGTAATTTGAGCGCCAAATTTGAAGATGAAGCTTAAGTGCCAATAATCCAGTAGTTCTGAATAGGCTGCTTGGGCCGAATAGAACGGTTCAGGAACACCTCCCGAAAAAATGGGATCCTGATCTTGGAAGGCCGTGGATCGACGTGAGTAAAAGTAGTCCAACGTCTTAACAGATAAAAATGTGCTG
>CAZOJZ010000473.1:0-6935 GCA_964580205.1 uncultured Roseivirgaceae bacterium | reverse complement strand
TTTTACCAGGCAATGATGATCTCGGTAAAAGAGGAACTACTGCCGGGGGAACAGCACCGAATTTTTAGCTTGGGCCTGTCCTTTGGGATAAGGTATGGTATTTAGGTTATCTCTCACCTTACGATTTTTTCTTTTTCTTCTTTGTCTCTTTCTCTTGTTTTTTTTCGGCTTTTTTTTCTGGGTTCCCCAATAACAGGCCTGCAGCCCCGGTAGGTACTATATAAAGCATGCCTTCCTTAGCGCTCTCCCACATAAAATTAAACGGGCCCCTATATATATTTCTATATGACTTATATTCAGCAATATGATAATGCTTGGTATCCGGCATATTTTCTTTACGAATTGCTGAATTAGCTATGGAAGAAATTAGACCACGTTTGTTGTGAGCATACCCATAATCTTTCAATACCTCCAACCCCAAATTATCGTAGTCTACCGTCAATACATTTGAAGATTCTGTCCTTTCAGCATTCATCTGAAAGTCAATTTTATGGGCTATTCCTGAGGTAACTTCTATGTCTGCCAGAGGAATAATGGTAGTGTTTAAATCACCGAGGTTGAAGCTACCCACCCTAACATGTAGATTGAATACCTCCTTTTCATACGGCACCTCTAATGCTACTGACATCTTTGCCCCCTGATTTAATTTGGTATTAAAATTCGCATTGAATGACTTGTACTCTTCCTTAAACTCAGGTATGGTAGTTACATTTACTATACTCCCATTGAGATCGGCAAAGTGGATGGTTCCTGCTTCGGATTTATTCTCACCAAGCTCCGTATAGTAAATATCGGAGTTTCTGATAATAATACTATCTACTTTCAATGGGATTGGCATACTTTCCACCATCCCTTCGAACATTGGTTTTTCTGTGTCGAGTGGTCTTGGTTTATTCTTATCTCGAAAATCTTTCAATATTAATCCATCAATCAAAATTGATTTTGCTCGTATATCCAGATCACTGTACAAATTGCTTTGGGCATCCAGTTGATTAATTTGCAATAATTTTACCTCAACCTCTATCAGATCAGTCTGCTCACCCACGATGTTGCTAACTTCCAGCTTATCTTTTGTGAAGGACAGGGAAATATTGTTCAGCTGAAATTCAGAGTTATCTGTGTGATATTCAATGTACCCGGTTCTCAACTCCGTGTACTCATTTAGATGAATATAGGTGCTGTCCAATGAGATAAAAAAACCAGACACTTGGAATGGAATCAGGTTTTTCACCTTTAATGAATCTGTTTCAATGTCCTTGGCCTCCAGGATAAGATTTTGAACTCGTCCAATCAGCATGCTGTCCGAGGCACGTCTGGCTTCAACTGATCCATGCTCAAGTCTGAATGAGTGAATTTCTCCTCGCGAAAGAATATCTCTAAATAAACCTTGTATACCCTTTGTCGACTCTTTCTCCTTTTTGGGTTGTTGATTTGCCGGCTGTTGGACAACGGATATTTGAAATTCGGGCCGAATGAAAATTAGTTGCCTAATATTTGCTTGCTTTAAAAATAACAGATCTCTCCATCTAATACCATTGACCTCTATATACTCTACTTTCCCATGAATGGCGGTAGAGGAATCGCTGACATGAAGAGGCGTGATTGCTGCAGATTTCAGGGTTAACCCTTTAAAAAAAGTGTGTAAATCCAGATCATCATACGAAATATCATAAGCTCTATCGGGGTTCTTATTGATAATATCAAGAAAGATTGCTTCTACCCACCATTCCGCAACCAAAAAAAAGCCAAAGAAAAGAATGAGAATTGAAGCCAATATGATCTTTACTTTTTTCGACATGGCATTTAGCTTTTGGTTAATATTGTATTATCAGAATGCTATTCAAGGTAGCATTTTTACCGTAAAAAATAGAAAATGTTATACAGGCAGCAGTTATGGTTTATAGATCGTTGGTACTTGGCTTGATTATGGGATTACCGTCACTAGTAATGTCACAAAGCTCCTTGAGTGAATACTCTAGGGTGACCCGTATGATGGGTTCACGTTTTGAGATCATTGCTGTTGCTTATGACAGTCTGACTGCCATGCAGGCCATAAACAGAGGATTTGACGAAATAAGCCGCATAGAACAATTAATCTCCTCATGGTTGCCGCAGTCTCAAACCAGCAAAATAAATGATATGGCTGGTCAAGCCCCGGTAAATATAAGTGAGGAGCTATACGATTTGATCTACAGGAGTCTTAAAGTTTCAATACTGACCGAAGGGGCTTTTGATATTTCTTTTGCTGGCCTGGCCCCACTCTGGAAATTCGATGGCCAGGAAGTGCATGGTTTTCCGGACTCTGCACGGGTGGCCCAGGTAGCTCAGATAGCCAACTATAAGAATGTAATTTTAAATAGTGAGCAGAAAACGGTGTTTCTGTCCGAACCAGGTATGAAGATTGGGTTTGGTTCTATCGGCAAAGGCTACGCTGCCAACCAGGCTATGTCAGTTATGAAGGCACTAGGAATAAAATCAGGCATGGTCAACGCGGGCGGGGATTTGATTACCTGGGGTAAAAACAAAAATAGCCAACCCTGGTCCATGGGTGTTGCGGACCCGAATGCTAAAAACCAGATGTTTGCCTGGTTATCATTGCAGGATATGGCGTTGGTTACCTCCGGAAATTACGAAAAGTACTTTGTTTATAATAATGAACGATATGGGCATATCCTGGATCCCAGGACAGGTTATCCAGCAAAAGGCCTTAAGAGCGTATCCATTCTATGTCCGGACGCAGAATTGGCCGATGCCCTGGCCACAGCAGTCTATGTGATGGGGGAACAGCAGGGTATGAAACTTATTAATCAACTTAAAGGGATAGAATGTTTGATTATCACCGAAGATGACCGGGTGTTGCAGTCAAAAAATCTTGCTTTAAAATACTATGCCATTCAAGATTAATCTCTATTTTGTTAATAACTAAGTTGGCAAAGCAATGAACATATTTGGTAAGCTTTTCTTTGCTCTTTTTCTATTTGCTGTAATGCAAAATTGCATCTCCGTTGAGGCTTATCAAAAGATGTATATAAATGACCACGACATGGCACTACAGGACCCTGGTATACAATCACTTGAAAGCGATTTCCAGAGCTACAGGGAGGGCGCATCAGGTGCGAATGGTGGTAAAACCGGTGGTGGATGCGGCTGCAACTGATTGTACTCTTTTGTCTGCTGTTATTAATCCCTAAAATCAGGGGACAATCACTCGATACCCAAAGTGCCGATTCTGGGGCAAACGACCAGGGCCCGGTATCTGAAATTGATAACACAGGCATAAACGTAAATTTTCTATTTGGGTACTATCATCAGGATGGTGACCATTCCGCGGTTACCGGGGGGATTGGCACCGAAGAACTCACCGACCGTGATTTTAGATTTGTTATCAACATTCCTCTGGACAGCATTCGCTCGCTGAATATTGATGCCGGTATCAATTACTATTCATCTGCCTCTACAGATAACATCGATACTAAAGTAAGCTCCGCTTCCAGTGAAGACGTGCGCTCTCAATTTCATTTAACCTATACCCAGGTTCAGCCCAAAAGCCGTTCCTCCTATTCCTTAGGCTGGGGAGGCTCGGTAGAGTCAGATTACATTTCAACTTCCATTAGCGCAGCCTGGAACAAGATTTCAAAGAATGGAAATGGTCAATTGAACATTGGGGCACGGGCCTTTTTTGATAACTTAGTGTTAATCATACCAGAGGAGCTCCGAATCCCTGAAACGGAATTACCGCGAACGGATAAACGAAGATCATATAGTCTTGCCATCTCCTACCAACAGGTGATCAATACCCGGTTACAGGCAAGTATAGCTGGGGAGTTCATCTACCAAAATGGCCTGCTATCCACTCCCTTCCATAGGGTCTACTTTGTGGAACAGGATACCGCCAGGATTGAAAAGTTACCTTCAGACCGATTCAAAATTCCCATGTCTTTACGTCTTAATTATTTTATGTCAGACTTTCTGGTGTTACGTTCCTTCTTCCGTTACTATCATGATAATTTTGGAATCGATGCCATCACCGCAAGTTTGGAGCCCCGATTCAAACCCAGCCCGTTCTTTACTCTTTATCCCTTTTATCGCTATCATTTCCAGACAGCTGCGGATTACTTCGCCCCATACAAACAACATCGTCTATCAGCAAATTATTACACCTCGGATTATGATTTGTCTCGGTTTGACAGCCATACATTTGGCCTGGGACTGCATTGGTATCCCCTGTACGGCATCAGCCGGTTTCACTTGTTCAGCAAAAAAGGCACAACCATATTTCGAAGCATCGACTTGCGCTATACCCACTATCGCCGCAGTGATGGACTGATCGCAAATCTGATTGGCCTGGATTTTGGATTTAGCACAGTGGGAAATTGAGGTAAAAGGTAAAAATCTACTACTACCCTTTGCAAAAACATAAAAGGCCTCTATATTTGCGTCACATTTTTTTATGGCCCGTTCGTCTCCTCCTTCGCTAGAGCTTCGGAGGACATGTAGGGGTAACTTAATGGCCCGTTCGTCTAGGGGTTAGGACGCCAGGTTTTCATCCTGGTAACAGGGGTTCGATTCCCCTACGGGCTACTCATTAAAAGTACAAATAGTTGATAGTCAATTGTTTGTGCTTTTTAATTTGATAAAGATCAAGTTATAGGTGATGTTTATTGGTGTTTTTGCTTAATTCTTGAGTGGGACAAAAACTAAAACGCCGTAATTCTTCAAGTTTGCTTTTAATTGCCTTGTCACCAAAAGGATATCCGTTAAATTCTACTGTTTTTACAAGAAAATTCCGGAGGTTTTAGGCTATATTTCCTCTTACTCTTCGAAGATCTGATCGAACATAATCCGTCAACACTTCTGGAGAGTCCAAGGCTGGGACGCAAGCTCCCCGATACCCTGAGTGTTTCAGAAATTGATTTGCTACTCAGCTTCATAGATCTATCAACATATGAGGGCATCAGAAACAGGGCCATTATCGAGACTCTATATAGTTCAGGGTTGCGGGTTAGTGAATTATTATCATTAAAAATTTCCAATATCCATGCGGATGTTGGGCTTCTCAAGGTCCTTGGTAAAGGCAACAAAGAGCGACTTGTCCCTATTGGCAGATCAGCTCTTAAATACCTGGATATCTACATAAATAAGGCTCGAATACATGTCCCGATAAGACATGGGCATGAGAAAGTAGTATTTTTGAGTCGATTGGGCACCTCCATGTCGCGAGTTGCTGTCTATGGTATTGTTAAGGAACTTGCCGCCAGTGCAGGGGTTAAAAAATCGATCAGTCCTAACACCTTTCGCCATAGTTTTGCCACTCATTTGTTAGAGGGAGGGGCCGATTTGAGATCTGTTCAACAAATGCTGGGGCATAAATCAATAACAACTACTGAGATTTATTTACACCTGGACCGGAACTACTTGCGCCAGGTTATCACCGAGTTTCATCCCAGGAGTTGAGTAACCCGGGAATACAAATACGGGGGTAGCCGTTAGCTAAGTCATGACCGTAAGAAGGATATTCCCCTGCTAACAAGAAACGTGTCCCAGTCAGCCATGCAGCCAACCGCGATTTTCATGGCATCATACTTCTTTCCTCCAAGAGTAAAGAATATTCTGGCCGTTGCTCTTGGAGGACCTTGTCGGTTACTCGTTGAAACAGTAATGGTATCTCCGTCTGATGGGTTCTCTGGCATCTTTATGTGGCCAGTGCCGCCCGATGCGGGGAGATCCAAGCTATATGCCATGTTTTTTTTCTCTAGTTGTTTTCCTGATCGAGGTTCGTTTTTAAGTCCTGCATGCTTAAAGGAGTTACACAAATCCGCTGCTATCGATAGTGACGGACTATTGGTAATTGCATCCTCGACGTCCTGGTCTTTTTTGATTCGAGAATCCTTCTTCAACCAGTCCTTGAGGTGATGACACTCTATGAAGAAGGAATTTGCCGCGTCTGCCGCAGCATGATCGCCGACGATCATTGTTTTTCCAATATCGGTAGCAAGACCCTCGAGCTTATTGAAGGCTCGAACTACACTCTGGTACTTCTGTTCTGCATCGTATTCCATAGTATTTGGTCCTAGCGATGATTCGTCTAAATATAAACAATATTTAAGCTAGTTAACTTCACTTGCTATACACCCCCTCCCTTACCCATCCATACTTATCACCTGCTTTTTTTTCTTTAAGACGTCCATTCAATAGGAGGGGCATCTTCAGATTCCATTTTAGTCAATTGCTTTTCGAAAATTTTGGCTGTGGTTCCGGTTTTAGGCCATAGGCATTCATAATATGGTTCCAGGGTTTGATTGAAGTCAATTATTACTAGAGTGGGTCCCACTGTCCTGCCTTCAGTCGCTTGGATCCTTACTAACTCACCGTTTTGAAATTTCATGATTACAATTTTGCTGGTTGAAAAATCAATAAATATAATCATTCTGATTCCAACCTTCCCCACGATATCCCTTCCGCACTTAAATTTGGTTTCGTTCAGTTAGGATTAGACAGATCGTTCAAAATACAGGGGTACGCCTGCATCCTTTTCTCAATCGGGTTGGCCACTTCCAGAACCTTTAGCTTTACTATATAGGTAAAAACCCACTCCTACTATAGCAAATCCTGTGATGCAACCGAAACATGCTGATTTTTTTTGGGGTGCTAGTATTGGTAGTATTTATTGTTTTATTTTTGGTCAATCAGTTTGGCATTTAGCAGTAAGTCTCAAAAAATGACACTCCCGGCTACCTTGCTGGTACAATTTCAATCATACGGCCCTGTCATCGGAAGGTGGCGGGGCTTTGTTGCTAAGAATCTCGTAGAACCCGATCTCTTGCTTCAATAACTTCTGTTTTGATATTGTTTGGCAGTTCTTGATTAACTATTCTCACAGTGAGGCGCCCGTCTAAATCATAATAACTAACGTCCTCGTCACTAATTAGTCCAAA
>CAZOJZ010000472.1:0-2362 GCA_964580205.1 uncultured Roseivirgaceae bacterium | reverse complement strand
ACCTGCCAGACTTTAGTATCTGACTATAAAAACCTTCCGTGACCATTTTTATAGCCAGTTTATAGCACGGAACCCTGGGTTGGGTCACTTCAAAAAGTGTGGAACCAATTCTATATTGATCCCCCACAAGCACATCATGGTCCAACATTTCTTCTACAGTGAAATTTTCCCCAAATTGGCCTATGGTAAAATCATTCCTTGACAATTCTTTTTCCCAGTGAGCATAATTGTCATTTGAATACACATATACTGCTCTGAATTCTCCTCCATGTCCGATCAGATCTGCCTGACCATCCCCGTCAATGTTTAACTTTCTTACATTAACTCTTCCTTTTATTGGTTCCTTAAAAATGCCCGTGGAGACTACTTTTCCCTTAAATTCAATTTCCTTGGGGAGTGATACATTTACCGACAGAAGTTTTGGCATTTGAGGTTCGATTTGGCTGTTAGCTGCTTATGTCCCACTTTGCAGTAAAGGCGTTAGTCGCCGAATAAGTAGATTTATACTGTTGATATTCCATTGCCCATGGACCAAGAGGTTCTTCAATGCCGATAGAACGTCCGTCCTGGCCTTTCATGATTTCGATCTCGACACCGAAAGCGGGTATTGAAAACTTGATGGTTGCGTTTGATCGCTCGACCCATATGGGGACTTTTTCACTAGGCAAGATTTCTAAATCTTTGGGCAGTGCCACTGCAAAAACTGATTCCATGAGCTGAGTGGCTGCGTTATGTTGTTGATCCGTAGCCTTTTCGCTTACATAATGCTTTATGCTTGGGAGTTTCCCCAACTTTCCTTTTTCGTGGACCATTACCAGGGAAATACCATCAACACGGACATCTCCGTAGTAACCTTCCTTTATTTCGAGTAATCCACTGCCATCACAATTACCCAGGATTGGTTCGAATCCAAAGTTACATGAACAACATGCCGGCTTGCAACTGCAACTCGCTGTGTAATCACCTTTGACTGCCCATGGGATTTGATTTTGCATAGTACTCCTGGTTTAGTTGCTTATGATTTCTGATTATGGGTTAAAAGGTGAATATTCAACAAAGTTCCACTGAACTCCTTTAGGCAGATCAGTCTCCAACCATTGGTTGATGTGGAATTTCCATAAACGGCTGGACCCTCCGGTTTCATTTTCGCTATTTTCTTCAGTCCAAACGATTTCACCTGTACCAGTTAATTGAAGTGTCTTGCCGATTTCAAAATCCACGACCAACAACCCCGCTTTTGGATTTAACAAAAAATTGCCAAAGGTATTGAACATACTATTTCCTGGGTAATCCGGAATCTTTAGGGTATGATCATCTATTATTTGAATAAAGCCTGGTTTCCCGCCTCTATGATTGGCATCCATGTCCTTCCGGTCATTAGCACTTCCCACAAATAAAGTATCTGAGTTTTGAATCCAATACTTAAGTTCTTCGGATAAGCTCAAGCCCTTTTTAGGTGGGGCAATTTCAACCTCCTTTTCGGCCACTTCAATTTCCCTTTTCTGTATAAATCTTGGACAGTTTGGGTAGGCTTTATCCACCAAAATCATTAAGTCCTCTCCCGACCAGCTAATCCTACCATTTACCTTTAAACGTCTTCTGGTAAATAAATCAATAAACAGAGACCCTATGCTAGGATTGGCCTTGACATTTCCCCAAAAAGGATCTTGCCTGTCTGAGATCAGTTCTGTTAGATTAATCCTAATAGTTTTTTCGTCCACTACAGTAACAAAACCGGGTTTTCCAATCAGAATAGAAGTCCAAACATTTTGTTGGTCGTCAAGGCTGCTCACTATCATCAACTGCTGCTGATTCACAAAATCAATAGCATTTGAAGTGATGTAATCCTTAATGATACGGCTGTTTTTGGTTGCTAACACTTCTTCACCAACTTTTTGCTGTACGGTGACTTCTCCTTGGTGAAACGGTGATTCTTCCATTTGATTAGGGCTTAGTTGATGATAAATCAAGCATTAAATTAGTCACAGCGTCAGAACCTAGTTTAAGGATTTTGGATTGAATTTCAAAATTATCCTTTTGATTGCTAGCCATTTGCCATTTGATTAAATAACAAATTTTACCTAAATTCATGCCTCCGGAGGGTTAAATCCTCAACATTGATCTATCAGAAAGAAATTATTATGAAAAAAATCCGACCTTATTTAAGTTTTATTCTGTGGGTAGGTTTGATACCACTTATATTTTCATTTACTGAAAATACTTCATCGGAAGTGACATCCGAAGAGAATGAAGTACAGGAGAAAAAACATTTCGCTACGCATTATAATACCGTTGAAATTGATGGTATAGATATATTTTATCGTGAAGCCGGTCCGGCTGATGCACCTACAATTCTACTTCT
>CAZOJZ010000471.1:0-39915 GCA_964580205.1 uncultured Roseivirgaceae bacterium | reverse complement strand
CTGCTTGACTGCGACCGGTTGTTCGGTAATTACTGCAGTTTCTTGCTTTGTTAACTCTACTATCTTGATTGGTTCCTTGGTTATTTCTGGCATAGGTGTTGGCAGTTCAATATCACTGGTGATTTCTGCCGGCATCTCCTGAACTTTTTCAATGGGCGCTACATTATAAGTTTCGGAAGGAGGTTGTGACATAACCCTGTTAATCACCGGCCCCTGGAACTCATAAATAAAAATAAATAGAACAGTAGCTGCTGCAGCAGTTACCAGTCCTAATTTTGCTAATACTTTCACTTTCAGCTGAATTAATATTTAAAAATGCGATAAAGTGAGTCATCGCGTATAATAAAACAACAAAGTTAGCTGAAATTTATTGCCAATGCAAAAATTAAATTTGCTCTATTGTTCACCTGTTCTCAACATTCTCCTATTCTCTTGTTCCCATGTTCCCACCGGTTCCTGCTGACACAAGCAATGAAAGCTTCCCAATCCTCTCAATATTTCTAATGAGTCGATGCCAATTATTTGCCTGTGCTTAAAGAGTTCTGCCAGAATTGTCATGGCCACTTCATCGTTGGGGTCATCATAAGTTGGCACCAGCACCGCCCCATTGCAAATGTAAAAATTCGCATAACTGGCCGGTAGTCGTTGTTCCCCATGGAATTTCGGTCGAGGCATAGGTAAGGTCAATACTTCTAGTGGTTTGCCATTTAACAATTTCATCCCCTTCAAGGCAGCCAGGTTTTCCTGCAGTGGACGAAAATTAGTATCCAGCGGATCTTCTTCAACCACGGTAACTACAGCATCGGAGCTGACAAAACGGGCAAGGGTATCGATGTGTCCATCGGTATCGTCGCCCTCAATTCCCTGAGATAACCATAATACCTGATCTACCCTCAAATATTCCTTTAACTTCAATTCCATGCTCTCCCGGGACATTCCAGGATTCCGATTTGGGTTTAATAGACATGAAGCGGTAGTCAACACTGTTCCCTGGCCATTAAAATCTACTGATCCGCCTTCCAGCACCACACCAGGCTTAATGATCTCGAGTCCCAAAGCTACAGCCACCTTGCCGGGGATCGCATTATCCAAATCGTATGGAGAATATTTACCACCCCATGCATTGTATTCCCAGTCAACAATGATTTTTTTTTCCTCAGGGGTAACCAAAAAACAGGGCCCATGGTCCCGGCACCAGGCGTCATTGGTAGCATGGTAGTAGAATTTAATCTTCGCAAAATCAATCCCACGATTTTCTAACCTGTCCAATGCCTCCAACTCCATACTTCGGTCACAAACATTAATACAGACCGTTTCCCATTTTATTAGTTCTTCAATAAGTCGTAGATAACTGTCGAAAATAGGCCCAATTCCTCCTGGCCAGGTCGCTTTATTGTGAGGCCAGCTTAACCAAGTGGCCCGGTGCTTACACCATTCAGGAGGAAAGTAATATCCCTGGTTGGCTGGGATTTCAGTCAGATTCATCGTTGAATCGCAGGGTTATATCCTGATAACTGTCTATGCGCCGGTCTCTCATAAATGGCCAATGATTGCGGTAATAACTGGTTTGTTCCAGGTCAATTTCTATCACCTGAATGGCTTCCTGCTGATTGCCTTCCCAGAGTACGGTGCCAAAGGGGTTAATCACCACCGAACCTCCCCAAAACTTAATATTCCCCTCTTGTCCTACTCGATTTACCGCTACCACATGTACTCCATTGGCAATAGCATGTGATCGTTGAATAGTTTGCCAGGCTTGATATTGTTCATTATTGGTTTCCTGGTGCTGGCTATTATCCCATCCAATAGCTGTGGGATAAAACAGTATCTCCGCCCCCATCATAGTAGTTAATCTTGCTGCCTCAGGAAACCATTGGTCCCAACAAATTAAGGTTCCAATTATGGCATAACGCGTCTTAAAAACCTTATATCCCAGGTCACCTGGCGTAAAGTAGAATTTCTCTTTAAATCCAGGATCATCAGGAATATGCATTTTTCGATATTTCCCTAAATAACTACCATCCGCATCTAGTACGGCAACCGTATTATGGTAGAGGCCTCTGGTCCGTTTTTCAAACAAAGAAGCTATAATCACTACCTGTAACTCTCCTGCCAACTTTTGCAAACGATCTGTTGCTGGTCCGGGAATGGGCTGGGCCAGGTCAAAATTTTTATGGTTTTCGGTCTGACAAAAATATCGGTGCTCAAAAAGTTCCTGTAAGCATATTACCCTGGCACCACCGGAGGCCGCCTGCCGGATTGCCATTTCAGCATTAGAAAAATTTGTTTCCGAATCAATGGCTGCAACATTCTGAATTATACCGACAGCTACCATAAGGTGTCAAAGATTAGCTATTTATTAACTTTCAACATTGGTGGTACTGCTATCAGGATTGGTAGTTTTGCGATCAGGATAATCCATATTCTCAATCATTAAGTGGATATCCAACCTCCTGGACTGAGGCTCAAGTCGTTTTACCAATTGCCTTCCCTGATAGATAAACACCAGTGATCTGGTGTTTCGTGGCACCTGAATGTAGTATTTGCCGCCCGCATCTGATACTCTGGCCTTGTTGCTACCTGGCACCATTATGGTTACTCCCGGCAATGGTTGCCCATTTCCAGTAATTTTACCATAGATCCCTCTCAATCTAACACTTGGTAGCGCTTGCTCTTTTTCGATATAATGATCAAACTGCTTTGTAGTCAAAGAATCCATAATAACCGGTTCATCGTTGATTTGGGATAATGTATCAATAGCTTTCAATACCGGAGCTGCCTGATCTCGGCTTTCCATCTCATTAGGCTCTGTTATTTCCTGGAGCTCCGAAATATAGTCAACCACGTAACTCTCCATCTCCTTTGATGATGAACCGAAGTATAAAAACGACGCAGCTAGTCCCATGAGAACCACCACCAATAGAACTCCACTTATCATGGTGGTAGTATTTCGATTTTGGGAATGCCCTTTCCTAATTTCAGAGGGAGTAGCAAGGCAATCATGAATGCTTTTACACCGATTACAAGCATCAATGTGTTTCCTTGCATCACGTTGGCTTAAATCAGACAATTCATGCATTACCAACCTTCTGATACTATCGAAAGTAAGGTGGTTTTCACTACCAATAGTTTTGTACTCCAGCAGCTGCATATCTCCCATAAAGCCTAAGATGTAATAGTAAAATTATCTAAAAGATTCGCTAATGGCCTGTTTTATCAGAAATAAAATAAAACTGATAGGGCTGGAGTTCCAACAGGTCCAGATGATATTTCGGGGCTTTTCCAGTATACTTATCTATCACGCCCATGTTCATATCGAAACCGTAACGAAATAGAATGTCCTTTTTAAGGAACTGAACGGAAGGATGAAAGTTTGCCAGCACCAATGTTTGTCCGGCTTGATCTGCTGCTCCCGATATGGCTCCGGAAAAGCGCAAGTAGGCAAGAATGTGCTGGTTCTCACAAAAGGCTAGTTTACAACTGTTATAATCGGCCCATTCCGGAGAATCCTTTCGAATTCGTATCAGCTTTTGAAGGGCTGTGAAAATACTATGCTGAAATGATCCCATGTCTCCCCTTTTCTGAGCAGATTCCCAATTCATGACCGGACGGTGCATCCAGCGATTGTCATATCCCCTGACCGGATCTTTTTGATAGCTATAGTCATTACATTGTCCTATTTCATCCCCACTATAAATCATGGGTAGGCCGCCAAAAGACATGATAACGGCGTGAGTAAGTATAATTTTTCGCAAAGAATTTTCGATCTGTTTGGGTTCGCGACGCTCCAGGGACTTTTCCAAACCTGCTAAGGAGGCCAATGTTCCCGAAATACGTGCGTCGCCGTTGGCGGGATTTAACATAAATAAGGCTCCATTAGCATAGCTACCATGAAACTTGCCGGTATAATAGTCCAATAAGAATGCCCGGTGCAATTTTGCATCGAAGCCTATCTGATAAATATACTCATCATCGAATCCAAAGCCTATGTCATCGTGGCACCGGACATAATTGATCCAGGTGGTCCCAATGGGCTTTACCGGTAGGTTGCCAATTGATTTGTTCAGCAAATTTACTTTGGTAGTAGCCAGTGACTCCCATATCAGGGCCATGAGCGTAGCATTGTAGGCTACATCACATTCATGATCTTTATCACTGGCTCCGAAATATTTGACTATTTCAGATGGGGCAACAATGGCCTCCGCAATAAATTTTACTCCGGGAGCAACCACTTCTGCACACCGCTTCATTAACTTCAGGATGGTGTGTGCCTGTTGAAGGTTTTGACAGTTGGTACCGATTTCCTTCCAGAGAAAGGCCGGGGCATCCAATCTGATCATATCCACTCCCTGATTGGCCAGATATAATAGAACATCTACCATTTCAATCAAGACCCGGGGATTGCGATAGTTCAGGTCCCACTGGTAATGATGAAATACCGTCATCACCCACTTATTAAGTACTTTTTGGTAAGTGAAATTTCCCGGCGAACTGGTGGGAAACACATCCGTCATGTGAGCTTCAAATTGATCCGGAATCAATCGGTCATCAAACATGTAATAGTAATCCTGATACTTTTTATCCCCTTTTAGCGCTTTTTTAGCCCATTTGTGATGTCGGGAGGTATGGTTTAGTACCAGATCTAAAGTCAGCAGCATGTCTCTTTTCCGGAGGATCTTTGCCAGAGAACGAATATCAGACATTTTGCCAAACTCAGGATTTACCTTCCGGTAATCGCTTACTGCGTAGCCACCATCACTTTCGCCCGGAGGGGACTTAAGTACAGGCATTAAGTGGACCAGGTTGGTCCCCAACTCTTCTAAGTAACTAATGCGTTTTTGAAATCCTGATAGGTCTTTGGCAAAATGTTCCAGGTACAGGGTCATGCCCGCCCACTTCTGATCCAACAACCAATGATGATCTAATTCTCTTGCCCTGTCTTGTCGCCTAAGGTCTTTTGGTCGTTTACGGTATTTAGAATAAAGAGATAAAATGAGTTGACGGAAACGTTTTTCCCGATCGTTCCGTTGATCATACAAAGACATAAACAGATCTCTAAGAACGCTGAAGTTAGTACTCAGGCGAGTGACAAAGTCCCTGGAGAAACGGCCGGTTAATTTTCCGTGTTTCTCCTCAATTTCATCCAGGATATCTGATAGTAAACTGTACTCAGTATTATCGTACATGCTATAATTATCAAAGCGAATTCACAATATACTGGTAGTTTCTGTGAAATGTTGGCTATTTTTGCCCAAACATTGCATGCAATAAATTTGAAGTGAATCTGGACAATTTTAGTATTGTTTTTAAGTTATTATGGCAGGAAAGAAGCTCGATGATATGAAATATTTTGTGCTGGTACTTTTGTTGGTAGGTTCTGTATCCTGGATACAGGCACAGTCCAAAAAGGAAAAAAAGCAGCTGAAACAAAAGGCACAGGCCCACAGGGATCTTCCTTCTTCCCGAGAACCGGGCACCAGCGATAACTTATTCCGGGGTGAGCGCAAAATGTCAAAGTCTTCCGGAAGTTTTGAGGCAAAAGCTGTTCAGGAATTCCAGCAGAGGATGAAAAAAAATGCCCGGAAGTATAAAAAAATCGATCGTATAAAAGACCGGCCTCAATATTCCGATCCATCCTATTTTGGTCACAAGCGAAAACCAAAGAAAAGACCCGTTGGCAAACGAAAGTTTTGTAAGGAATGCGGAATCGTCCACTAAACTACCGGATCAGAGTATACGGTAAAGTCCAAGGGGTGTTTTTTAGGGCCAATGCGGTTAGAGTGGCCACCGATCTTGGCATTACCGGATGGGTAAAAAATGAAGTTGATGGGTCGGTACAAATAACGGCCGAAGGCCAGGAGGAACAGATGCAACAACTACTTAGCTGGTGTGAGAAAGGTCCGGCATATGCTAGCGTAAATAGGGTGGATTTTAGTGAAAATGACCTGGAGAATTTCAAATCCTTCAGGATCATTCATTAATTGAAACCTAACTGCTTGGCCTTTCGTCGAAACATTGGATTCAGTATCAACCGATCCAGTAGTGCCATCGCCAGCACTCCATAAATTACCAGCATAGAATTGTTTATTACTCGCTTGCTTATTATGCCATCCGAAAAATTCAATTCCCTAAAGATACCTATCTCATTAAGGCCAAATGTAAAACTTTGAAAATCAACGTACCCGGCATTTACCAGTGACAAAAACGCTACTATGGCGGTTAAAACCCCACTTATTAACAGGAAGCTGGTACTATTAAACAACCCCGATGGCCTGTAGTATTTATTTTTGGATAATGTGGCAACCTCGGCCATAATTTGGTCTGAGAGCTTTTCCGGTCCAGCCTCAATTTGGCTTTCCAGAAAATACAAATGCGAGGTCCGTAACTGTTCTACCCTTGTTTTGAATTCCGGATCATTTTGCATTTCCTGTTCCAACTCAGCGATTTCCTGCGGCGTTAACTTCTGATCCAAATAGTTGAAAATATGTTCCTCTGTAAATCGGCTCATAACAATGAAGTAACTTCCTGTTTTAGGATTTTATTTAATGCAATGGATAATCTTTTCCTTGCCCTGAATAATTTCACTTTTAGTGTATTAACGCCAATTCCGGTAATTTCTGACATTTCATCTAAAGATAATTCTTTAAAATAGAATAAAGTAAGTACAGAAACATCATCTGGTAATAAAGCGTTTAACGCAAGCTGTAAAAATTTCTTTTGCTCCAAACGCTGATACTGATGCATTTCACTGATCTCACCCCTATCGAATTGTTTATAATCTTCAATAGTTTCAACTGCCACTTTTCTTTTTCGTTTGTAGGATATAGCTGTATTCATGGCAATCCGATAGATCCAGGTGGAAAATTTTGCCTGACCTTGAAAGGCGTTCAACCCTTTAAAGGCCTTAATGAATGAATCCTGGGCCACTTCTTCCGCATCTTCTCTATTTCCCAGGATCCTGTAGGCAATTGTGTAAACGTAGTCACGATAACTGTCGACCAGAGTCCGGTAGGCTGATACCCGGCCAGCTTTGATCTGATCTATAAGTTCACAATCATTAATTTTATTACCCACTGCCGACTTTGACGCTTCGAGTTGCTGCCAGGTTACAGCACCATAATAATTAAATAAAGTTTTGACTGAGTGTAACCAAAGCAGTATGAGTGGCGTCTTATGTTTCGAAATCAATTTACAAAAATTAAAGATTATTAATTATGAGCCCAGCATTAGCAGGTATATTCGTCCCTATCTTTATTGTACTCGGTGCATTTGCAATGATTGTATTTCTTCGAAAGTATGAAAACACAGAGAGACTAAAGATGATTGAACATGGAATGGATCCCCACTCCAAGAGCCCAAAAACCAGAGGAAAGGGTTTGAAATTTGCGTTGGTGGCCATAGGTGTTGGAATTGGACTTCTGGTAGGCAGTGTGCTGGATTCCAGCGGAATTGTCTATGAAGAAATAGCCTATTTTTCTATGGGGTTCATCTTTGGAGGCATCGGATTACTGATAGGATACATTTTGGAGGCTAAGCAACTTAAAGAAGAGGAAAAGGTAGAGCAGGGCGCTGAGGGCTGAGCGCAGGGCGCTTGGCGCAGGATATCCTACGACCAGTAACGAAGTCTTAAATTGTTAATTGTTAATTGCTAATTGTTAACCCCGGATATTTCATATTCAAACCTCGGAGTGTTTCCACTATTTGCTTAGCAATCACATATTCCTTATACCAGTTTTGATCACAAGGGACAACGGTCCAGGGTATTTCCGGGCTGCATTGCTCGAAAACTTCATGATAGTATTTCCGGTAAAGCGGCCAGTCTGAGGCCGATTTTAGATCGTTGGGATTGAACTTCCAATGTTTTCTGGGATTATTCAGGCGGTCATTAAACCGTTCTTGTTGCTCCTCTTCTGACAAATGCAAATAGAACTTGAGGATTTGTGTTCCCCGGTCTTGTAGTAGTCCTTCAAATCCATTGATCATCCGAAATCTCCTTTGAGCGGTTTCATCGTCGGTAAGCCCTAAAACACGGGTCACCAATACATCCTCATAGTGGGAGCGATTAAATATCTGTATCTTTCCCTTGGCTGGGGTGTGTTGGTGTATTCTCCATAAAAAATCATGCGCAAGTTCCTTTTTAGTCGGCGCTTTGAATGACTTTACTCTAATTCCCTGAGGGTTAACGGAACTGAAAACCTGTTTAATAGCACCATCCTTTCCACTGGCATCCATCCCCTGTAGAACAACCAGCAAGCTCCACTTACTTTCAGCATAAAGCTTGTTTTGTAATTCATCCAATTCTTTGGTAAGGTCCTTGGTTTCGGCCTTGATATTTTCTTTGCTAACGTCTTGAGGTGCACGGGTGGAAATCGCTGCCAGGTCTATTTTTGACATATCAGTGCCTTTAAATAAATCAGTTGTTATTCACTTGAAGAGAATTCTCAATCTCAACGATCCGGCCAATCCTAAGAATTTGGTGGTTTTCCACATCAAACTCAAGAAAATCGTTAATGTGCAAAAGGACCTGCCTTGCCTGACCGGTTTGCAAAGTGCTTAAGAATCCGGCATATGCTTTCTCCGGTCCCCCCATGTTTTCAAAGCCTCTTTGTTTTAGCGAATGCAGGCGGTCAAAGATCTGATCGAACAAATTAGAAGACATTGGTCTGCGCTTAAATTCTTTCATATTTTCATCAGTGGAACGCCAATAGAAGAAGCAACCAGTTCGGTTCTTAACACCAAGCACAGTGGTTCGTCCTCCTGATGGAAATGTGGGATGGTCAATCAGGAATGTGGCCTGAGGATTCTTTGACAGTTCACCTTGGATAAAGTCGACTATGGTACGATGCTCCTGTTCCCGGTCCTTTAACCATGTAAATAAGGTGCCCTGGCGGTGGTCCCACTTTACGCCGTTGAGATTAAGCAAAGATTCGTAAGTAAGATCCCACTCTTTCTCATAACGCTCATTTTGAGCTGTTACTGAAAGCCCAAAAATTAACATTGTTATTATAATCAGTAATTGTTTCATTCAGTTTTTTTGATACCTGCTGAGGTCAACCATCTGGAACGTGGTAAATATTTCATCAGGCAAAGTTTCAAATACCATTACCTCACTTAAATCGCGTTCTCCCCGTTCATCAGATAACAAGATATTGCCGTACTGGTTATAGTTACCCCAGGGCAAAATGAAATTAGCTGAATCCTGACCAGCTTCCCGGTAGAATGCCCATTGATTTACCAAATTAGTAGTAGTGTCAACATATATCAGATAGCGGTTTTGGGGTGTGACACCAACTTCTTTAAAGGTTAACTCCAATACATGCGATGGGGTGTCTTCAAGTGTCTTACGTGTCCCAAGATGCTTCAGAGTTACTCCGGAGTCCTTTAGTTTAAAGGGCATTACCAACCAATAGGAATCATTGATCCAAATATTTTTACCTTTTTCCAGCTCCTTAGCCAGTGAATCCGGGTTAGTAATTTCTTCACCTTGTTTGAGTGCTTTGCCTGACCCGTCGTTTATATTGAGTAAATACACGGTGCTATCAGGAAAATCAACCCGAACATCACCCGAAAGTTTATCCCACACCAGTTTACGAGCACCAAAAAAATCCCAAGCCAAATACCGTGTGCCATCCCATGCTAAGCGCCCGCCCATCGCCTCCATTACAAGGTCCGCAATCTCAATGGCAGCAGGGTCTGAATTTTCCAGGTCAAAACCATCAGCTGGTGGATTATTTGCTGTTGCTGGCAGGCTGATGATAGTGGCTGATTGATCCTGAGCCGGTTGACAGGCCATCAGCGATACAATCATTAACAAGGAAATCAAGGATGGCAAAACCGGCAAGTTCATGTAATTATTTTCCTTTAAAATCATATTTAAGTTAGTAATAATACAAAAAAATAGAGTAGTAAACGATTTTTTTCGAGCAAACTGCTGCTAAGGGAATTAACTTATCCTACTCCAATTTAAACTGGATTTGGATTGTTGCGCTATCTGTCTCCGTATATTCATGTTTTCAGGATGGTCCAAATCAGGATCAGATTCCAATACTTTAACCGCTTTTTCCCGGGCCAACTGCAGAAGTTTACCGTCTCGTCCCAGGTCAGCGATTAGCAAGTCCAATACACCACTTTGTTGGGTACCCATAAGGTCACCCGGACCTCTTAATTTCAAGTCCACATCAGCGATTTCGAAACCATCGTTGGTACGGACCATGGTTTGAATACGGGTTCTACCTTCTTTACTGATCTTTACATCGGTCATGAGTATACAATAACTTTGATCCGCCCCCCGGCCCACCCGCCCCCTCAGTTGATGAAGCTGTGCCAGTCCAAACCGTTCCGAGTTTTCGATTACCATTACCGATGCGTTAGCTACATCCACTCCAACCTCAATCACCGTAGTTGATACCATGATCCTGGTCTCCCCTTTTACAAAACGTTGCATTTCATAGTCCTTGTCTTTGGACTTCATTTTCCCATGAACAATACTAACCGGAACCTCAGGAAAGGCCCTACTGATACTCTCGTATCCGTCCTCTAAATGTTTAAGGTCCAATTTCTCAGATTCTTCAATAAGGGGGTAGACAAAGTATATTTGGCGGCCGGCGGCAATTTGTCGCTTTATGAACCCGAACACTTTCAGCCTGTTTTGATCATACCGATGAACTGTTTCGATTGGCTTTCGGCCTGGCGGTAGTTCGTCGATCACAGAAACATCAAGATCACCGTATAATGTCATGGCCAGTGTTCTGGGAATGGGTGTAGCCGTCATCACCAGAACGTGAGGGAAGAAGTTCTTGTTTTTACTCCACAGTTTAGCCCTTTGGGCCACTCCAAACCGATGTTGCTCGTCAATTACTGCCAGACCCAGACTTTTGAACTGAACCTTATCTTCTAAAAGAGCATGGGTGCCAACAAGTATTTGCAGGGAGCCATTTAGTAATTGCTCGTGTAAAATGGTTCGGGTACTTTTTTTTGTTGACCCTGTAAGAATATTAATTTCCACTCCCAGTCTCCTGGCGTAAGTCTCCAGTACTCTGTAATGTTGTTCTGCCAGAATCTCGGTCGGCGCCATCAACGCTGTCTGAGCGTTGGCCCCGATAACCGCCAGCATGCATATAAAAGCCACTATGGTTTTTCCACTCCCCACATCTCCCTGTAACAGCCGGTTCATTTGATTGCCTGATTTCAAATCTGCATAAATTTCCCTGATCACTCTTTTTTGAGCGTCCGTTAATTGGAAGGGCAAATGATTATAATAGAATTCATTTATCAGCCCGGTCTCCTTAAAAATCTTTCCTTTGAATTTCTCGGTGCGTGCAAGTTTTAATTTTAACAGCCGAAGCTGTACGTAAAACAATTCTTCAAACTTTAGCCGAAAACGTGCCCGATTTAGTTTACTTGAGTCCTGTGGGAAATGTATATGCCATAATGCGTCGGCTTTTGACGTTAAACCCAATTCGGTCATGAGGCCTGCAGGGAGGGTTTCGGAAATTCTGGAACGGGCTATAGTCAACAACTGCTTTTGCAGTTTAGAAATTGCCTTACTATCCAGAAATCGGTTCTTAAGTGTTTCAGAAGTATGATAAATCGGTTGTAAGTAACCTGGACCCTCATGGCTGCTGGTAAAAACCTCAATTTCCGGATGAACCAGGTTGATCTTTTTACCATAACGTGTTGGTTTACCAAAAACCAAATAGGTTACTCCGGGCTGTAATTTCTTGAGCACCCATTTGATACCTTTGAACCAAACCAACTCAATTGCACCTGTTGAATCCCGTAGATGAGCTACCAATCTCTTCTTGGAGCCACCGCCTACCACTTCAATGTTTTTAAGAGTACCCTTTATTTGTACATTAGGTAGCTGATCATCAATTTCCTTTATTACATAGAAACGGGTTCTATCTTCATATCGAAATGGATAGTATTGGATCAGGTCTCCGTAGGTGAATATCTCTAACTCTTTGTTTAGCAGGGCAGATTTTTGGGGCCCCACACCTTTCAGAAATTCTAATTTGGTGTCAAAAAACCCCTTCATCTCACTTTAATGTGGAAATTTTAACTTTTTTTCCACTCCAGTGTATTTAACATATGAATAATGTCAACTTTGATAAAATCAATTATCGGCTGGAGGCTATCATTCTTAGTGGCAGTAGGGAAATACAGAGCACCTCTTAAAAAATGTCTGGAGCTATCCGTCGAAAAAAATTGAAACTGACTGGGAACTTCTCCACTTAGTTCAGCAATCACTACGGTATGCCCATTTGGAGTCATCAGGATACTCTCATCAATTGCATAGGCCTTTATCTGATGTTTACTGGTTAGTTTGTAAGAATCTTCAAGCAATTCCCTCAGTTTTTGTTTATCTTGATTTAGGGCCTTATAGGTTAGTTGAACGTCCGCACCCAAATCCTGATAGACCAAATGAATCCAATAGGGTTCCGACATCCAGGAAGTATCAGGTTTTACCTGGGCATGTTTAGAATATTCGAATTGATAGGGGTAGGAGTCATCAATAGTTTGATAATGGTGATCGGGTAATTCTATTCGATTATATCCTTTGGGTTTTGGGACATAGGTTGCCTCCTGGCATGCGGAAGTAACCAGTCCCAGCAAAACACTTGCTTGGAAAAAAGAATAAATTCGTTTCATAACAATCAACCCTTTGCCAGGTTTGTGGGGTTTATAAAGGACCGGTTGGTATAAGTACGAATTCTTTTAATCCTTTTTTTATCTACCGACACTACCGTAAACACAAAGTGATCAAAAGAGATCTTTTCACCCACCCTTGGTAACTTAGAATGCAGTTCAAGAATCAACCCACCCAAACTTTCGCTTTCTCCTTTTACCTGGTCAAATACATTCACTTCTTCCCCTACAATTTTACAAAAATCATTTAGAGAAGTGCGTCCTTCAAAAATAAAGGTGTGCTCATCGAGCTTATTAAACCTCATACCATCATTGTCGAACTCGTCATTGATCTCACCTACTATTTCTTCAATCACATCCTCCATGGTAATGAGTCCTGCGGTTCCTCCATACTCATCAACCACAATGGCCATATGTACTCTTTTGTCCTGGAAGTCTTTTAATAGCGAATCTACCTTTTTGTTTTCAGGAACAAAGAATCCCGGTCTCAGAAGTGTTTGCCACTTAAAACCTTCATCTTTCTCAATGTGAGACAAAAGGTCTTTTATATAAAGTATCCCTTCTATCTTATCGATAGTTTCGTTGTAAACAGGGATCCGGGAATAACCACTTTTGTTAATCCTGTCCATTAATTCATGGAAATCAGTTTCGATGTCCAATGCGGTGATCTCCATGCGCGATCGCATTACCTGTTTTACGGAGAGTGTTCCGAAATTTACAATACCTTTTAGAATCCCTTTCTCCTCTTTCGAGATGTCTTTGCTAGTGGTTAGCTCTAATGCCTGATTGAGGTCCTCAACGGTCAGATTGTATCCCTTTCTTTTGATTCTTGATTCGATAATATTGCTCAGTGACAATAAAATCAATGCAACCGGTTTAAAGATAAATGAAACTATAGAAATTAGCCCTGATACCCTCTTAGCGAATCCTGTATTGTTGTGTTTTGCATATACTTTTGGCACCACTTCACCAAAAAATACGATCGCAGCTGAAGTAATGATGGTAAGGGTCACTAAAACTATCCCTTCGGTGGTATGTGTTCCTACAATTCTCCATGCTACAAAAGTTGATAAGGTAATAAAAGCCACGTTAACCAGGTTGTTGGCAATCAGAATGGTGGCCAATAATTGCTTGGGTTGCCCAAGAAGTATTGCAATATTCTTTTCTCTGTGGCTTTCTCCGTTCCTACAATTGAGAATGTCCTGTTTAGTCAAAGAAAAGAAGGCCACCTCCGATCCGGACATGATTGCGGACAAAACCAACAGTAGTATCAATAATGCCCCATAGAATGCAAAATACAGGGTTTCTGTGGTTGAAATTTGGGCCAACAAAAACAATTCGGGGAAAGGATCTTCTGATGATATTTCCAAGAGATAGTAATTTGTTGAAAATCAGAACGGCAGATCGTCTGAATCGTCACTGACAGTGGTAATGTTTGGCGATGCAGGTGCCGTAACTTCGCTTGTAACTGACGATGTTGGAGTAGTACTTGCAGCGGCGGTACTTGCCTCAGCAGGACGACCTCCCAGCATAGTCATGTTGTCTGCTATGACCTCCGTGGTATAGCGGGTATTTCCTTCCTGGTCTGTCCAGGATCTGGTCCTAAGTTTACCTTCCACATAAACCTGGTTTCCTTTTTTAAGATATGTTTCAGCTACCTCTGCCAAGCCTCTCCACAAAACTATATTGTGCCACTCAGTTACCTGTCGTCTTTCTCCAGTGTTCCGGTCCTTATATGACTCCGTGGTAGCCAGGGTAAAATTGGCTACCATCACACCACTCTCTAAATGCCTTACCTCGGGATCTTTTCCGAGATTGCCTATTAATATCACTTTGTTTACACCAGCCATTGTTATCTAAAATTTGCCGTGAAAGTAAATCTATTATCTAAATTTAACTAAAATATGTCTGCCTTCAAATAATTGTTTATCAAAATAGGTTTTGGTAAACCCACCACATCCGGTACTTCAAATTTTCTTAATCCAAACACTTGTATCCACTCACTAAAGGTCTGACTATCCAATGGCTCCACCACCAGAAATTGCGCCCGAATAAGTTGGTGAGTCAATCTATGCTGATAGGTGACGGATGGCTCACAAACCCGCACATGTTCCAACCACGATCCGTTGGGTAGATTGCCCGCCAGTAGCTTTATTGGGTCAGTTTCTTCCTGATGTTCCACCAGTAAAAAATCATAGAGACCTCGCCAAATATCCTTTTGTTCCCGCTTTTTCATTAGTAGATACGGGCCAGACTTTACAACGTAGTAATAGAAGTACCGGTTACGTACCATGGCTTTTTTAGTTTTTACGGGAAATTTATATTGGGTCTGGTGTTGATACGCCTGACAATAATTTGAGAACGGGCAGTCAAAACATTTTGGCTGAACTGGTGTACAATGCAGTGCACCAAATTCCATGATAGCCTGGTTGTATAAATCAGGAGGGGAACCATTTATCAATTTCGCGCTGAAATCCCGGAATACTTTTTTAGTTTTCTGCAGTGAAATATCATCCTGGATACCAAATATGCGCGACAATACCCGAAATACATTCCCGTCGACTACAGGGGTAGGCTGTTTAAACGCAAATGAAGCAATTGCAGCGGCAGTATAGTCTCCAATACCAGGCAGGGACACAAGCTCATGGTAATTTTCAGGAAATTGCCCCTGATATTTCTCCATAATCAACCGGGCACAACTAAGTAGATTGCGGGCCCTTGAATAATAACCCAGACCTTGCCATAATCGCAGCACTTCCTGTTCACTAGCGCCGGCCAGATCTGAAACACCAGGGAAATTTTCACAAAAGGCCAGATAGTATGGTAAACCCTGGACTACACGGGTTTGCTGTAAAATGATCTCTGATAGCCAAATCTTATAAGGATCCCTGGTCTCACGCCATGGAAGATCTCTCTTATTCTCCTGATACCATGATAAAAGAGACGATGCAAAAGAGGGGCTTTCCAAGATGCGCTAAGTGATTAGGTTATAACTGGTAGATTTACAATATTTTAACCTATTTGCTTTTATAATTAAGCAGGACAAATTAACTTTGTCATCCCAAAATTAATTGGTTATTAATATTTTTTAACAAATTTTTATCATTTAAATCTAAAGCAGTGACTAAAGCAGATGTAATAGCCGAGATAGCTGAAAAAACAGGAATAGACAAAGCCGATGTAACCACAGCCATTGAAGCCTTTTTTAATGTTGTCAAGAACTCTATGTCTAACGGAGAGAATATATATGTTAGGGGATTTGGAAGTTTCGTAAATAAAAAACGAGCCCGTAAAATCGCTCGAAATATATCTAGAAATACCGCCATTATTATCGAGGAACATTATATCCCGAGTTTCAAACCTTCTAAGGTATTTATTGAAAAAATCAAAAGCAGTGACAAGGTAAGGGCCTTGAACGGATAATGGATGGTCGTCTGTAATCTTCGGATATGTGGATTTCCAGATTGATAGTGACGGGTGTAGCGCTGGTGTTGATTGTAATATTATACATGATGCCAAAAGTAGTTGTGGACAACCAGCAACAGGAAAACGCAGACGCAATTAGTGAGTCCTCCAACCCTCAAATATCTGAATCACATAAACGACAATTGTCTGAAAGTGAGCAAGCCCAAATTAGCAACTTAAAAGAAGGGCTTAACGCTAACCAAATTCCTCAAAAAAGTGCTATCTTTGCAGATTCATTAGCAGTATTATTTGCCAATTTCAATTATTTGGATAGTGCTGCATATTATTATGGTCAGGCAGCAGATATTGAGCCTGATATGGGACGATGGCTAAAAGCCGGCGATAGTTATTTCGAGGCCTATAGCTATGCTGTGGAGGTACAGAAACAGCACCAACTTGGAGAAAACGCTAGAAAGTATTTCAATCTTGCTCTGGAGCAAGACCCCGGCCTGCTTGACATCAAGGCCAAAGTAGCGTTGACCTTTCTACCGGAACAACCGATGCAAGCAGTTATGCAGTTGCGGGAAGTGGTAGAAAGAGATCCTGAAAATGAGTTGGGGTTGTACAATTTAGGGTTACTTTCTATTCAATCACAGCAGTTTGACAAAGCAATTAATCGTTTTGAGAAACTTACACAGAGCCATCCAGATCATCTTGAAGGGCAATATTATTTAGGTGTGAGTTATTTCGAAGCCGGGGAAAAGATCAAGGCTCGTGATCAATTTGAATTGGTTAAAACCATGGACCAGGATGCTGAAGTGCTGGCCACTGTTGATGAGTATTTAGAGAAATTAAAATAATAATGTAAATTCCTCCATCATTTTTGGAGGCTAAAAAAATAAATTATGCCTTGCGGTAAAAAAAGAAAACGACATAAGATCGCCACCCATAAGAGGAAAAAGCGATTGAGAAAGAATCGACACAAGAAGAAATAGTGACTTAGTCATTCATTTCTAATGCTATCGCATCTATCAATAATATTTAAATTATAAAGTCTTGAGTAACGATCTAGTTATTAATTCTACTCAAAACGGATGTCGAATAGCCCTTTTAAAAGATAAAAACGTTGTTGAATTCCATTATGATGAAAACGGTAACCAGTTTACAGTTGGGGACATATACCTGGGAACGGTAAAAAAAGTTGTTCCGGGCTTAAATGCTGCTTTTATTGATATTGGATACGAAAAGGACGCTTTCTTACACTATTTGGACCTCGGTCCAAAAGTTAGTTCGTTAAACAAATACACTAAGCTTGTACAGAAGAACAAAAACACATCCAGCAAACTCGACCGGTTCAATATACTGCCGGATATAAATAAGCTGGGAAAGATTGCGCAGGTTCTCACCAAGAATCAGCAAATTCTGGTACAAGTTGTTAAGGAACCTATCTCTACAAAAGGGCCTCGATTATCCAGCGAGTTGTCTATTGCAGGAAGATACCTGATACTGGTGCCTTTTTCAAACACCGTTAATATCAGTAAGAAAATTTCCGATTCCGCTGAACGCAAGCGGCTGGATAGACTATTGTCTTCAATCAAACCAGAGAATTTTGGAGTAATTATCCGAACCGTAGCTGCCGGAAAAGAGGTAGCCGAGCTTGATAGGGATCTCCGAAATTTAATAAAGAGTTGGAAAGATGGTATACAAAAGCTAAAAACCGCTCACCCTCGAGCAAAGATAATTGGAGAGATGAACCGGGCATCTTCAATCCTTAGGGACGTGTTAAACGAATCTTTTGATTCCATTGTCACTGATGATCCCAAAATATATAGTGAAGTCAAACAATTTATTGACAAAATCGCGCCTGAGAAATCGAAAATTGTAAAAAAATACAACGGTAAGACCAAATTATTTGAGAGTTATGGCATTGAAAAACAGTTAAAGTCATTATTTGGTCAGACTGTAAGCGTAGCCGGCGGTGGCTATTTGGTAATTGAACATACCGAGGCATTGCATGTTATCGACGTAAACAGTGGAAATAAGTCAAATGCTGAAACGGACCAAGAGACTACCGCACTTACAGTCAATCTTAATGCCGCTAAGGAAATCGCCAGGCAATTGAGACTACGGGATATGGGTGGAATCATTGTGATTGATTTCATCGATATGAAAAAATCTGAAAACAAGAAACTGCTTTTCAGGAAAATTAAGGATTACATGAAGGATGATCGTTCAAAATTCACGGTCTTACCACTGACGAAATTTGGCCTTATGCAAATCACCCGACAACGGGTCCGTCCTGAGCTGAATATCACAACCATAGAAACATGTCCTACCTGTAATGGTAGTGGAAAAATCAGTGCATCAATTCTGGTTTCAGATCAGGTGGAGGAAAACCTGGAACATTTGCTGCTTAAGCAAAATGAAAAGAACGTGACTTTGGCTGTACATCCTTTTCTATATGCCTATTTCACCAAAGGCATAATTAACCAGCGGATGAAGTGGTTCTTCAAATACAATCAATGGATCGGGGTCGAACAGGATTCCTCGCTGGCTATTACAGATTTCAGATTTTTTAACAAAGAAGGGAAGTTGATCCAGACAGACTCTTGAGTAGTAATCACTGGTTTATCATAGTGGCGCTATTTGTTGCCAACGCCTGTAATTCAAGTAATCGAAAACTCCCGAATGTAGACGGCCTGGAAGTGTCTGTAACTGTAGAACGGTGGGACCAGGACCTGTTTGGACTTGAGGGAAAGGAACAAATAGCAGAGTTTCTCGAGGAACATCCAATATTCAGCAAACAGTTGCTACACATTGACCAATATCCGCATGACAGTGTTGCGGTAAACTATCTGCATGCCTTTCTAAATAACCCCGGCAGTTCTGTTTTGCAAGAAGAGATAAGTCAGGTATTTGGGGATTTAGACCACTTGCAGGAAGAGTTGAAGCGGGCCTTTAAGTATCTTCGGTATTACTATCCCAATGCAAAAATCCCACAAGTTTACACTGCAGTAACTGGATTTGCGGGTAACGACCTGTTTGTTTCTGATAGTACGGTTATTATTGGATTAGATTATTACTTAGGTGAAGGCGCTACGTTTCGTCCATTGGAGTTTCCTCAGTACATCCTTAAAAGATATCGCACCGAATATATCGTGCCATCAATCATTTTACTTTTGTCCTCCGGTCTAAATAAAACCGAGTTGGAAGATAATTCCATGCTTGCCGAGATGATCTACTTCGGGAAAGCCTACTATTTCGCTAAACAAATACTTCCACTTACAGCTGACAGTTTATTGATTGGTTATAGTGGCGAGGACCTTAGCAACGTAAAAGAGAACCAGGAGGTGATTTGGGCACATTTTATTGAAAAACAGTTGTTGTATGAAAACAACCATTTCATTAAAAAGAAGTATATGGATGAGCGGCCTAAAACACTTGAAATCGGCAATGACTGCCCGGGAAGAATTGGTGAATGGGTAGGTTGGGAGATAATAAAAAAGTATATGGCTGTTCAGCAGATTACTCTCCCGGAGTTGATGGAGACTTCCGATGCCCAACAGCTGTTTATGCAGTCAAGGTATAAACCTCAGCCCCTTTGACCGCCATTGGGTGTTTGTGGTCCAGACTTTTCAAAAGTTTCTGCACTGCTAATTCACGGGAAAAAAAAGTTTCAGCGATTACCCTGGCTTTCCTTTGTGATCTTAATAATTTGTCCCGGTTCATGGCTATTGGGCTCAAAAATTCAGTTAGCATTTCTGGTTTGTTTGGGTCCACGTAGAACCCAAATTGGTGGTGTTCGGTAATATTCTTTAACCAACCTTTAAAATTGACCAGCATGAGTTTACCGGCGGCCAATCCATCGAAATATTTGTTGGGGCTTCCTGTTGACAATATTGGCACATCCGCATAGGACACATAAACTGCATCGGTAACATTCAACACCTTTTTGAGTTGATCCCTATTACAATAAGGAAGGAAATCGAGGTTTCTTAAATTATACTGAGCGGCCAATTTTTTGATACGGTCCAATTCTGATCCATGTGCAACCACCAGAAAGTGCAGCTTGTGGTTCACATTTTGAGCATGTTTGGCGGCATCCAGAAGAAACTCCAGGTGATTGGCTCGCCCGGCTGCACCAAAATAGGTGATTACCATTTTGTCATATACCCCAAATATCTTTTCCAGCCGCCTGTCCTTAGACTCCATCTGAAAAAACTGACAGTCCGACATATTAGGTATAACGCTTACCTGGCAATTTGGTGCGGTTGTCAGAATGCAATCTTTAATTCCTGGAGATAGTGCCACTACATGGTCAGCATCTGCATAAATACTCTGTTCAAAACGTTTGATTCTCTCAATGATCCAGGGGGATTTTACCACACCCATTTGAATAGGGGCTTCAGGCCAGAGATCGCCTACCTCGAAGAAATATGGAATACCCTGAGTTGCTTTTAGTTTCTTTGCCACCCACCCTACGGACAACGGAGTGGAAATTGCATAGCACAGATTAGCTCCCCTAATAGACAATGCTTTTTGATAGGCCAACCAGGCAAATTTCATAAAAGCGATTATTCGAGGCAGAAACCGCAGACTATTGTCATAATACACTGGCAGGTAGTGTACTTTTAATCCCCGGAAGTCTTGTTCCAATGGATGTTTTTGATTGTGGGAAGTGATGATTTCCACTTCATAGCCATTGGACTGCAACCCACGGGCCAGATAATAGGAGCGCAATGGACCAGTCGATTCAGGGGTATTGAAATACTGATGAACCATCAGGATCTTCATAACCTCGAATTACCAAAATGCCAGTAGATTTAACAAGGAAATTCCTCGCTTTATTCCTAAACAAGAAATAAGAATTACTGGGATTGCGACAAAATCGGATTGTGCGAATTTGAATATTCAAGAATAGCTTGAATAGTACGTTCCGAAGGAGACTTCCGGACCTGGTCCAGTTGCTCCTTGATGTCAGTTAACTGCACATATTGATCCAACAGATCAGACTGAAGAATCATGGCTTCCTCTAACTCTGTGTTCTCCGCAGGATTTGTTTCTCTGTACAGGTATCGTAATACATCATTGGGGGTAAATGTTTTGGTCATAGGCGATATTATATTTTTTCATTTTCTTTCTCAAGTTGATCAAAGCGTACCGCATTCGCCCTAAAGCCGTATTAATACTCACCTGAGTGGACTCCGCTATTTCCTGAAAACTCATTTCCATATAGTGGCGCATGATCAATACTTCTTTTTGTGCTGGGGGCAATTCCTGAATCAGCATTTTCAGCTTTTCATGAGTGTCCCTGACAATCTGCTTTGATTCTATCGACTCTTCTGAAAACTCCATGGTATTAAATACGCTACTACCATCTTCCATGATAATAGTTGGATACCGCTTGGATCTCCTGAAATAATCAATAGCAAGATTATGTGCTATACGAAGCATCCAGGGAAGAAATTTCCCCTCTTCGTTATATTTCCCGGATTTAATGGTATTGATTACCTTAATAAAGGTCTCTTGCATTAAATCTTCAGCAACATAATTGTCTTTAACAATTAAATAAATGGTTGTGAAAACCCTGGACTTATGGCGGTTCAACAATTCCGCAAAAGCCTCCTCGTTACCGGTTTTGTAAAGTGATATCAACTTGCTATCACTTATTGAATTCTGCATCATTTCATAACCTGTTTAGTAACGTAGAAGTTTATGCCATATTGTTCTCTTAGGTGGGTTTAATTGAAAATTCAGATAAAAAATAATCTTAAAGATAGAAAATTAGCAGCTAAACTTCAAAGTTTCCACCGCTTACAATGTCCGGATAGCTACCTTCTGTCTGAATACCAGAGACCTATCCCTTTTAAACAAAGTATCTCTACCGGAGCAACTACAATTTTCAGTCCAAAATTAAATTGAAAGTAATAACAATAACCTGTTTTGTTTGTCTTTCTTGTTACAATTGTATGTTTTGGGGTGAAATTGCAAATATTTTAGTGCCTGTAGTATCTTTGCCGCTATGCCTAAGGCAGCCCTGGAACCAACCTTTGATATTGATAAGCTTGACCCTAAAAAATTCATCTTAATAAAGGGGGCGCGAGTTAATAATCTCAAGTCCCTTTCAGTGGCTATCCCTCGAAATAAACTGGTGGTAATCACCGGTTTGTCAGGGTCGGGTAAATCTTCATTGGCTTTTGATACTCTTTTTGCAGAAGGGCAGAGAATGTATGTGGAAAGTTTGAGTTCATATGCCCGACAGTTTCTGGGGAGAATGGAAAAGCCAGAAGTCGATTATATAAAAGGGATATCGCCGGCCATTGCCATAGAACAAAAGGCAAACACCCGTAATCCCAGATCCACTGTTGGAACCACTACCGAGATCTATGATTATTTAAAACTACTATTTGCAAGAATCGGAAAAACTTATTCACCGGTAAGTGGTGAATTGGTGGCCAGGGACAGTATTTCCGATGTGGTTGATTATATTCATAAGCTTCCAACCGGTAGCCGGTTTATGATATCTTGTCCTTTGCATCAAAAGGATGGGCGCAGTTTAACCGATGAGTTAAATATTTTGCTCCAAAAGGGCTATACCAGGATAATTGTGGATGGTAGACCCGAGTACATCGAAAAACTGCTGGAAATGGAATCGCCATCATCAATATCAGACTTGAACATTTTAATCGACAGGGGAAAGAAACAGGAACAAGAGCAGGAGGAAGACGATTTTCGCTGGGCCGATTCAGTTCAAACCGCATTTTATGAAGGTGACGGTATTTGTTGGTTAATTTTTGAGGATAAAACGCACATTTCTTTCTCTAACCACTTTGAAAGGGATGGTATCACCTTTCAGGAACCTAACATTAATCTTTTCAGTTTCAACAATCCTTTTGGAGCTTGCAGGACCTGTGAGGGATTCGGTAAAGTATTGGGTATCAGTACCGATTTAGTAATTCCAAACAAAGAGTTATCAGTATTTGATGGTGCGGTGGCACCATGGCGAAGTGAAGTCATGAAAAAGTGGCTGCAACCGCTTCTCTTAAATGCTGTCGATTGGGAATTCCCAATTCACAGATCTTTTAGGGAGCTTACTCGGGACCAGGTAGAATTGCTTTGGGAGGGTAAAGGTGTTTTTAAAGGACTTAATAAGTTTTTTAAACATTTAGCATCTAAAAGCCATAAAATTCAATATCGCGTACTTCTCTCTCGCTATCGAGGTCGCACGGTTTGTTCTGATTGCAAGGGCAGTAGACTTCGGAAGGATGCCAGCTACGTGAAAGTTGAAGGACGATCAATTACCGATCTGGTGCTTATGTCCGTTGACGAAGTATTACCTATCTTTTTAAATATTAACTTGTCTGATCACGATCTGCTGGTTGCAAAAAGAATCTTGCGGGAAATTCAAAATCGGCTGGAGTACTTGTCAAAAGTAGGCCTTGGATACCTAAATCTTAATAGACTGACAGCCACCTTGTCCGGTGGTGAATATCAGAGAATTCGGTTGGCTACGTCGTTGGGAAGTGCCTTGGTTGGTTCGATGTATATACTGGACGAGCCAAGCATTGGCCTTCACCCAAGGGATACACATCGCATGATCCAAGTACTAAAATCTTTGCGGGATCTGGGTAATTCTGTGATCATTGTGGAACATGAAGAGGAGGTAATCAGGGAAACGGATTACCTGATAGATATCGGACCAAATGCAGGCACACATGGAGGGGAATTGGTCTTCTCCGGAACTATTGACCAATTGACCAAAGAGGTGAGCTCACATACCGCTCGATTCCTGAACGGAATCGATTGCATACCAATTCCCATACAAAGAAGAAAATGGAAGGACAGTTTATACCTTGAGGGCGCCCGTGCCAATAATCTTAAAAGTATATCCGTCCAATTTCCGCTGGACACCCTGACTGTGGTCACCGGTGTGAGTGGTTCAGGAAAGAGTACTCTGGTCAGAGAGATCCTTTTTCCCGCTCTTACTCGAATTCTTGACATTCCAGGGAAAATTCCTGGTGGGTTTGATCAATTGACGGGTGATTTGAAGAAGATTACTCAGGTTGAAATGATTAACCAAAACCCTATCGGCAAATCTTCCAGATCCAATCCGGTCACATATGTCAAAGCTTATGATGGTATCCGCCAGCTATTTGCCTCTCAGGGATTGGCAAAACAACGCAACTATAAGCCATCTATGTTTTCCTTTAACCTGGAAGGTGGACGTTGTGAGGAATGTGCGGGTGAAGGCATGGTACGTATTGAAATGCAGTTTATGGCGGATATACAGTTGACCTGCGAGAGTTGTAAGGGGAAGCGCTTTAAGGATGAAATCCTGGAAATCAAATTTCAGGGTGAGAGCATTGCCGATGTATTGGCTCTTACCGTTGATGACTGCCTGGATTTTTTTAAGGAACATAGTAATATCGTTAGGAAGTTGCAACCCCTTCAAGACGTCGGTCTTGGGTACATTACTTTGGGTCAGTCTTCCAATTCGCTGAGTGGTGGTGAAGCCCAAAGAGTGAAACTTGCCTCTTTTTTAGGAAAGACCAGTGGAGACTTACAGCAACATGTAGTATTCATATTTGACGAACCCACCACCGGGCTGCACTTTCATGACATTCAAAAATTGCTTTCAGCGCTTGACGCTTTGATTGAACAAGGGAACACTGTAATTGTGATTGAACACAATCTGGAAATAATTAAGTCTGCTGATTGGATCATCGACCTGGGACCGGAAGGCGGAGATAAAGGTGGCGATGTTTGCTTTAGTGGTACTCCAGAGGATCTAATTAAACTAGCGAATAACCACACTGCTCAATATTTAAGTAAAAAATTGTCCTGAAAGGAAGCTATTAAAGATAACTTGAACTTAGGTACTTCAAAAATTATGAGAGACCAAATTGTTGCCGGTAATTGGAAAATGAACAAGGATTGGGAGCAGGGATTGTCCCTGGCTAAAGATATCCAAAAAATGATGCTGGAAGAAACACCGGATGGGACAAAAGTGGTGGTTGCTTCCCCATATATCCACCTGGCAAGCATCGCCGAAATGGCCGCTCAATCTGATGATCTGTATGTAGCTGCTCAAAACTGTCATGCAGAATCTGCGGGAGCTTATACCGGGGAGGTTTCTGCACCTATGCTAAAGTCAATAGGAGTTGAATATGTGATTTTAGGACACAGCGAAAGAAGAGAGTATTTTAAGGAATCACATGAACTACTTGCCAGAAAAGTAAAGGCAGTACTGGAACAGGACCTGATACCCATATTTTGTTGTGGTGAGCCATTGTCAATAAGGGAATCCCAGCAACAAAGTAGTTTTGTAAACCAGCAATTGAGTGATAGTTTATTTCAACTAGCTCCTGAAAATGTTCGACGGCTGGTAATTGCGTACGAACCTATATGGGCCATCGGTACCGGCAAAACAGCCTCTGCAGCTCAAGCTCAGGAAATGCACGCCTCTATCCGGCAACACCTGGCAGCGCGGTATGGTGAAGAAATTGCAGACGATGTCCCCATTCTTTATGGCGGAAGCTGTAAGCCCACAAATGCTGAAGAAGTCTTTTCCGGACCTGATGTTGATGGCGGTCTGATTGGTGGAGCCAGTCTAAACGCTAGTGATTTTATGGCCATTGTACGCAGTCTGTGAATCAGATGGAAATCCAATGAATGTAATATTAGCCGATAAATGAAGTGGGTTTATATAGCCTTGAACTTTACTTTTATCCTGACGTTAACGGGTGTAGGTGGAAGTGTTGTGTATGGACAGGGTTTTGATGTATGTCAACTGTATGGTGTGGTGTACGTTACAGAGCACCCCAACGAAGCAAACTTTAGGATTTTCATAGAAGACTCCGAAGCTTTTGCTGACTTGGTGGTGTTCCCGGAAGATAACCGTTTGATGGCTGATGAACCAGGCATTTGGTACATGTCAGATACTCCGGCATTTGCCAACTTCTCAGTATATTTTGAGCGGAGTCGAGGTTTAGCAGATTTCTCAATATTCTATACTGACGTCCTTTCATTTGCTGGATGTAATAATTAGTGGACTTTATACCTATGAAACGCCGTCATTTTATTTTTTGGGCATTACTGTTTTTGCCGATTATCCTGAAAGCACAGAAACCTCAGTTTTCTGATGATCCTCTGGTGTTTGGACAAGAAATGGTTCAATTACTGGAAGACCGGGGTACTCCCCAATTGGGATTGGATTTTGGGCAGGTTTGGAATAGTAAGTTGTCTGTTGAGCAAAAGAAAATACTAACCAGTACTTTTATGCTTATGTCGCAAAAAGGATTCAAACTGGACCCTCATTTTCAACGGACTGTCAGACTTATTATCAAGGCATCGGATCACAAAGATTTAAGCAAGGCAGCATTTGACAACTTTATTTCCACACTTCATTTAGCTGTTGAACAACAAAAAAACAAAGAAATACTGGCATTTGTAGAAACTACAGACCTGCTGCTGGAAAAACAGATTCTTTATTACTCCAGCTATAATTCTCTGAAGGTGGAAGGCGGCACCATTGATTTTGAATTTGCCGAAACATCCTCTACAAGTGCTGTCGGGGAAGAACGCCTGCCAGATGAAGAGGAGGCTTTGGATTCTACTGAAGATGACAATGATTGGTTCGGTGACTCGGAAAGCGATGATGAGTGGGACCCCGATTGGACTGAGGAGTCAGCATCCTCTGCAGAAGAGGCCAAAGCTTTGATTTTGGCTGCGGAGGAACCGCAAATACCTATGGAAGGTGCGGTTATTAAACTGAACATGGTGAGTTTAGTATTTGTTACCAGGAACGACTCTGTCACATTTAGAAATACCACGGGAGGTTTGATGCCCGGATCTTTGACATTTGTAGGCAAGGGCGGCCGGTTTGACTGGGAACAGGTCGGCTTGAATCCAAACGAGGTTTATTGTGACCTCAGCAGCTACAATTTCAAAATAGACAAACCATTCCTCAGCGCTTCAAATGCCCGGATGACCTACAAAGGAAAAATTTCCGAACCCGTATCCGGAGAGTTTGAATACCGCAGTAGCAGTGGAAAAACCCGGGACACCAGCTATCCTCGATTCGTTTCGTACCTTGAGAACGTAGAAATAAATGGGATTGCAGATGAGAAGCTCTCCTATAAAGGAGGATTTGGATTGAAGGGAATCCGCTTGTATAGTGCCTCCATGATGGGAGGTAATGCTACTATTGAAATTACCGGAAAGAACAATTCGAAACTGAAAGCGATTTCACGTAGTTTTCAATTGCAAGATTCAGTGATTACCGCCAAGAGGGCAGCAATAATAATTTATCATGGTAAGGACTCCATTTACAATCCTGCGGTTAGATTCAGGTATGACTCTGAAGCCCATCAAATCACTATTTTAAAAGATGAGGGTATTTACAAAAATCTGCCTTTTTCGTCATCTTACTTTAAAACAGACTTCACCGCTGATATGATCAAATGGAATATCGATTCCGACAGCCTCGATATCAGCATCCTCAGTGCACGAAACAAGGTACCATCCAAGTTCGAGTCGCAGGAATATTATAATGAACGGAAATTTGAAGCCTTGGTGGCGCTATATGGATTTAATCCTTTAATGATGGCAGTAGGTTATGCCAGGAAGATCAACTCCAGTGAGTTTTACGCTGCTGATATGGCCAAAAAACTCAATCAGAATCCGGAGAAAATAATTGGGGCAATGAGGGGCCTAATGAAAGATGGCTTTGTTGATTATAATGGTCGATCCGGCCTGGTCAGTGTCAAGCGTAAAGGTTATCACTATGTGTTGTCCAAACAAGACCGAAAGGATTTTGACAACATACTAATACCATCTATATCTCCTTCGAAACCTAATGCTACCCTGGCCTTGAGCAGAAATGAATTGGTAATCCGTGGAATTGACAGGTTTTATGTCAGTGAATTGCTGGATGTTTATATCAGGCCTGACAATCAGCAGATTGCCATGCTGGGTAATCGAGACTTCCGGTTCGACGGACTGATCAATGCCGGCAATTTTCAGTTTATTGGAAGGGAATTCAGGTTTGACTACGACAGTTTTCTGATTAGTCTTCCAAAGATCGATTCCATTACTTTTAATATAGACCTGCCCGGCAAGGACAACAGCAAAGATGTGAAGTTGAGTATTTCAAACCGGTTGCGCGAAACTGCCGGAGTTTTGTACATCAATAAACCCAACAACAAATCGGCCCGGCGGATGTATCCTGAGTATCCCATTTTCAAAGCAGATGTGGGCGCTGTGGTTTATTTCGATGAGGCTGAGATCCTGGATGGAGTTTACGATAAGTCTATTTACTTCACCATCCCGGCATTTGAGCTGGACAGTGCCAGTAGTAGTGATCCTAATGTAATAAGTTTCAAGGGTGTATTTACCTCGGGCGGTATATTCCCGGAATTTGAAGAAGAACTGGTTATTATGCCGGACAACAGCCTGGGTTTTGAACATAAGCTCCCGTATGTAGGCTTTAAAACCTATAATGGTACAGGTACCGTGTACAACAAAATTACCATGGATCAAAATGGGTTGCGGTCCAGTGGGAAGATAGATTTTTTAACCAGTACCTTATTCAGTGACGACTTTGTCTATTTTACTGACTCCGTCACTACTGATGGTGAATCTGCTGAAATTAAAACAAAGACAGTTCAGGATGTGTCCTACCCAAAAGCTACCATAAGCAATTATCGTATGCTTTGGTTTCCCAAATCAGATAGCATGTATATTACTTCCAAAGAAGAGCCATTTCAAATGTATGACAACACGGCTACTCTAAGCGGCACCTCTCTTATTACAACAAGTGGGTTCTACGCCGATGGTACCTTGTTTACTCGCGGCTCAGAATCGGTTTCTACCAACTTCCAAATGAAAGAAAGTCAGATCGCCGCCGAAGATGCCTACTTTGAAGTAAAGTCCTCTGACCCTGAAAAGCCATCCTTAGCAGCGGAAGGTGTGGCTTTGAACTTTGATTTAAATACCAATATGGCAGATATTAAGTCTGAACAAGACGGCCGTTCGGTATTAGATTTCCCATTTACCCAAATCCGTACGTCTATTGGTGAAGCTCGCTGGGATCTTGAGAAAAAGATCATTTCAATGAGCAAGCCGGAAGATGTGGATATAGATCAATCATATTTTTACACTACCAGGCTTGAAATGGATTCACTGGTATTCAGCGCCACCGGTGCAGTGTACGATATTGAAAAATTAGAATTGCAGATTTCCGGCGTCCCTTATATGTATGTCGCGGATGCCAAAATAATACCGGACAGTAATCGAGTCTTTATCAGGGAAAACGCAGAAATCGAAAAATTCACCAACGCACGGATCATCCTGGACACGCTCAATGAATACCACAACCTCTATAATGGGAAAATCAAGGTAACTGCCCGACATGCATTTGAAGGTGAAGCAGTTTATCAGTACGTAAATGCCAATAAAGACACTTTCGAAATCAAATTTCAGGACTTTCTGCTGGTGAGAGACAAAAAGCTAAAGGGTAATCAGATCTTTACTGTTTCCACTGGAGAGATCCACGAGAATGACAACATTTTCATCATGCCGGGAACCTTGTATAAAGGAGACGTCACACTCTTTGCCAACCGCCGAATACTACAGATGGATGGTTTCATAAAACTTGACTTGAAGAGTATGCCCGGGAACGATTCATGGCTGGCGCATAGCAGTGACTCCGAAGTTCAGGATTTAGTGATCAACGTAAGTGAAGCTATCTCGGAAACAGGTCAACCCCTTACTTCAGGAATTAATATTGATCCGGATACCGGGGATTTATACGGAACATTCATCAGCGAAAAGAAAAGTCCCGGGGACCATGAAGTATTTAATGCCCGCGGCTTGTTCCTTTATGATTCCGTAAATAGTGAGTATAAGGTGATAGATCTCAATAAAGTGAAAGGCAATAGTTTTGCCGGAAACATTTATGCATACAATGACAATTCCACGGATATTAGATTCGAAGGAAAGTTGAATCTGCTGTATCCAAAAACCAGGATAAAGTCCAGGATCTCAGGAAAAGGAAAAGGCAACCTGAAGGAAAAAACCATTGCTATGAATTCTTTCCAAGCCTATGAGTTTGACCTCCCCATGAGAGCTATGGAAGCAATGGCCGGAAATATAGGTGATATAGTAGCAAGAGTTGGGGCACCGCCCGCCAATACTGATCAATCTGCACTGCTTTATAAGCTGGCCGATGCCGTTGGAGAAAAAGAGGCGCAGGAATACCGGCGACGGTCTACCAGTGAATTCATCTCTCTTGCCAGCGTTTCAAGCGATCTGGCAAATTCATTGGTTATTTCAAACGTCAACATGAAATGGTCACCGGTATACAACAGTTGGTATAGTGTGGGTAACCTGGGCGTGGCTAACATATTAGAGACAGAGATTAACGGAAAACTGGAAGGTTTCCTGGAAATTAGAAAACTGGAAGGAGAGGAAGAATTTCATCTGTTCTTAAAAGCCTCCCCCACTACTTATTATTATTTCGGGTATGTGGAAAACCGTCTTTATACTTTTTCATCCAATGCCCAGTTCAACAGTGAGATCAATAAACACAGCAAAGTTTTTAAGTCTGGAATCGGTGAATATGCGTTCGTCAGTACAGATATAGAATACATGCTGAAATTTATCGATCGATTTCGAAATGACTACATGGACATCAGTGAACCCTATGAAATCAATACTTTTGCACAGGAAGAAATCCTGGACGAAGACTTTACCACTTTCGAGCAAGAAGCCTCTGAGGATGAAGAAGATAGCGACGATGGTTTTTAATATTAGTTTTAATTACCTATAATTGGTGCTCCTTTCTTACGAATTGTTGGTTTATGGGTTTTGAGATCATCGGTGTTGTACTTGCCTATTTATTAGGTTCTTTACCATCTTCAGTGTGGCTGGGTCAGGCCTACCACGGGATTGACGTCAGGAATTTTGGGAGCGGCAATGCTGGGGCTACCAATACTTTTAGGGTATTGGGGAAAAAAGCCGGTATTCTGGTCATGGCACTGGACATCTTTAAGGGGCTGACAGCAGTTACCCTGGCTACCGTCTGGATGCAACTGGGCTTAATTGCCGAAACACAAATTGTTTTATTCAAACTTATCTTTGGCATCAGTGCGGTAATAGGACATATCTTTCCAATTTATGTTGGTTTCAAGGGGGGTAAAGGTGTAGCCACGTTACTGGGAATGGTTCTGGGTCTCAATCCCCTGGTCGCAGGAATCTGTGTCGCGATTTTCTTGATTGCACTGCTTGTTACCAAGTATGTCTCCCTGGGATCTATTCTGGGAACACTGACATTCCCGGTGATGCTCCTGATCACCAATATTGAACCAAACGATGTAATACTCATTATCTTTGGTTTCACTTTCTTTATGGTGGTACTTTTCACTCACAAAAAAAATGTTCGCAGAATTTTGAATGGTACGGAAAATAAAACCAATTTTCCGGCCAAGAAAAATACCTAGCTGAACATGAGTGAAATTAAATCCTACATAGACAATAATCAGCAAAGATTTCTGGATGAACTAATGGAATTTCTGCGAATTCCATCGGTTAGCGCCGATAGTAAGTTTAAAAACGACATGCTACAAGGTGCTGTATTTCTGGAAAATGCCTTGAAAAAGGCTGGTGTAGATCAAGTGGAAATTTGCCCTACTGCCGGGCATCCCATAGTTTATGCTGAAAAAATTGTCAACGCCGATGCCCCTACGATTTTAGTATATGGACATTACGATGTTCAACCAGCGGACCCTTATGATCTTTGGGATTCACCTCCGTTCGAGCCGGTGATCAAAAATAACAGAATCTACGCAAGGGGTTCCTGCGACGATAAAGGACAACTCTATATGCATATTAAGGCCCTGGAGATCCTTAGCCAGCAAGGAGCACCCCCTTGCAATTTGAAGTTCATACTGGAAGGTGAAGAGGAAGTCGGTTCTGACAATCTGGAACAATTTGTAAAGGAAAATGCGGCCCGGCTAATGTCGGATGTGATCCTAATCTCTGACACTGCTATAATCGCTAATGATACACCTTCAATAACCGTGGGACTGAGGGGATTAAGCTATGTAGAAGTCGAGGTAACAGGACCAAACCGGGACTTACATTCCGGTGTATATGGCGGTGCCGTAGCTAACCCCATAAATATACTTTGTAAGATGATATCGTCATTAATTGACGACCAAGGGAGAATAACCATTCCGGGGTTTTATGAGAAAGTACAGGAGTTAACATCTGAGGAGCGAGCCAAAATAGCAGAAATTCCATTCAACCTCGAAAAGTATAAAGAGGAGCTTGGCATTACTGACGTTCAGGGGGAAGCCGGGTATACAACTATCGAACGAACAGGAATTCGCCCGTCCTTGGACATAAATGGAATTTGGGGCGGATATACCGGCGAAGGGGCAAAAACAGTACTGCCGTCAAAAGCTTATGCCAAGATCTCCGTGCGACTGGTACCCAACCAGCACCATGCATCCATTAGCAGGTTGTTTACAGAACACTTTACTTCAATAGCTCCCAAGACGGTTACTGTAAAAGTTACCCCTCACCATGGAGGGAACCCAGCAGTTACAGCTACAGATTCCACTGCATACCAGGCAGCCAGTAAGGCCTTTGAACAAGCATGGGATAAAACCCCCATACCTACCAGAGATGGTGGCAGCATTCCTATTGTAGCACTATTTACTGAAGTTTTAGGCGTAAATACCGTGCTGATGGGGTTTGGGCTGGACTCTGACGCTATTCATTCGCCCAATGAAAGCTATGGGATATTCAATTACCTAAAGGGAATAGAAACAATCGTATTTTTTCATCATCATTTTGCTGCCTTGAGTAGGTAACATTCGGTAGGTAACAGCGTTAAATATTAGATTACTCCGAACTCTTTATGGGTAAAATGAATTGAAACATAAAACCTGAACCGTGAAGAGACTAATATTTATTCTTTTGTGCTGCACCCATGGAATTGCCCTGATGGGTCAGATTCTTCATCCCGCAAACTGGGAGCATAATTTTTCCAAAGGAGAGGTTACCGTGGGGGATCAGGTAGATCTGATATTTGAAATAACCATTGACCCCAAGTGGTACCTCTATTCCTCTGATTTTGATCCTGAATTAGGACCTAAGGTTACTGAGTTTCAGTTCTTAGCTGATGATTCATATCAGCTGGTAGGTGGTGTGCGACCCATTGATGCTAAGGAAAGCTATGATGAGATCTTCGAGGGAAACTATACTTATTTTAAAGGAAAAGGGGAATTTAGGCAGACGGTAAAAATCTTAAAGGCAAACCCAATAATATCCGGCAGCTATGACTATCAGGTATGTAGCGACATTGATGGCAAATGTATTCCATTCGATGAAGATTTTACTTTCAAAGAACTCAAGGTCATCACCACCAACATTCCTGAAGGCAATATCGAAAAAAGTCTTGGTAAAGAAGATAAAGAAACTCCTTTAGAACAATCGACCATCAAAGTGCAAAAAAGCAGTATCTGGTCTCATAAAACCTCCACCACCCCCTATTCTTTGTTAACTTTTGTGCTGGGTGCATTTCTCGCCGGGGTGCTGGCACTGTTCACACCTTGTGTGTATCCCATGATCCCTATGACGGTAACATTCTTCACAAATGATAGTGCAAGCAGGAAAAAAGGTATTTTCAGCGCTCTTTTCTTCGGTATATGCATCATAGTGATATTCACATTATTGGGTACACTGGTATCCTTGATCGGAGGGCCTGAATTCGCAAACTGGATAGCGACCCATTGGCTACCCAATATGGTGTTCTTTATTATGTTTGTCTTTTTCGCTTTATGGTTCCTGGGTCTTTTCGAAATCAATTTACCAAGTAACCTGGTAACCAATGTTGACAAAAAATCTTCATCTGGAGGTCTGGTGGGTATTTTCTTCATGGCGCTTACTTTGGTTTTGGTATCATTCTCCTGTACAGGACCGTTTGTTGGAAGTATACTAATAGCTTCCGCCTCCGGACACATATTAATGCCAGTACTTGGTATGTTAGGATTTTCCATGGCGTTTGCCCTTACTTTTACCGCTTTTGCAATTTTTCCACAATGGTTGAAAAGCCTTCCTAGTTCCGGCAGCTGGCTTAATACAGTAAAGATCTTTCTGGGCTTTATTGAGTTAGCATTATCATTGAAATTCCTTAGCATGGTAGATCAGGTTTATCACTGGGGAATTTTGGACAGGGACGTATTCATCGCTATCTGGATGGCCATTATGTTAGCATTGACAGCTTACTTGTTAGGAATTATTCGACTTCCCTCAGATGGAGAAAAAAGGAATATCAGCGTACCCAGGCTTCTGGCAGCCATGGGAATTCTGGCTTTTACAGTTTACCTCACTCCTGGTCTATGGGGAGCACCATTAAAACCCCTTTCAGGGTACCTGCCACCATTAACATCTCAAGATTTTCGAATTGAAAAATATGCGGTACCTGTTGGGGACAGCAAAAACAGTCTTTGCGATGAGCCTATATATGGTGATCTGTTAAGGCTTCCTCATGGTTTGAAAGGCTATTTCGACCTGGACCAAGCTATAGCATGTGGGAATGAAAAGAATAAACCGGTATTTATCGATTTCACCGGGCATGGATGCGTGAACTGCCGGGAGATGGAAGCTGTGGTTTGGTCGGACCCTGAGGTGTTGCAAAAACTTACTGACGATTTCATTGTAGTGGCGTTATACGTCGATGAAAAAATGGATTTACCTGAAGAGCAGTGGTATGCTTCTGATTATGATCAGAAAATAAAGAAAACCATGGGCAAACAGAATGCAGACCTTCAGATTCGATGGTACGGCAACAATGCCCAGCCATTTTATGTACTATTGGATCCAAGCAACCCTCAGGAACCGCTGGTTGAACCAGTTGCCTATAATAAAAGTATTCCGGATTTTGTAGATTTTCTTGACGCCGGCCTCAAGGCTTACCGCGAGTAGCTGGTCGGGGGCTTATCGCGAGTAGCTGGTCGTAGCATTTTGCTACCACCCAATTTATTTAAAAGTCAATCTGGCAAAATTTACTTTCTTGTTGCGTTCACTGTAGATGATCATTTGATTCCGGGAAATTTGTTCACATACTTTAGGCTTGGTAGTGGTCTTGGTATCTCTTACCTGAAATAGAGGTTCTTTTTTCATTTCCCCTTTGCCATCCAACGTGACCAGAACCACCACCGATTCTTTACCCTTGGTATAATTGTAAATTTTCGGATCATTACTCTGTTTGTGCAAATTTTTTGGGTTATCGTTAAAAACAAAGAACATCTTACCTTTAGCAATGGAAAGGGCATAAGAAGAATATTTTCCTCCGTCATTTTTACTTCGTTGTCTTTTGGGGATCCTTTTTGCCCACTGTATGGTACCGTTGGGCCGTATATTAATGACCATGATGTCGTTATAGTTAAACTGCACCTCAGAATCATCATTCATATAGGGGTACCGATAATTTCCGTAGGGATATCGTCCATATGAATAGAAGCTAGGATAATAATACCGGGAATAATAGTACTGAGAACCGTAACGATTGTAATTGTTATAGTCCTGTAATTGCTTTATGTAGACCTGCTCTGCAATAAGTACTACTCCTCCGTCCCTGCGTATTTCCAGCTGATTTAGATTGTATTGTACCAATTCTTTGCCTTTTCCAGCCCTCCTTTCAGACATAAAGTCTGTTAAGAAACTAGCTTCAAACTCTTGATAGTACTCCTTCCTAATTTCTTTGGTTTTAGCATCTATTAATAGATAGAAGGTACCTCTGACGCTAGAGGTTCCTAATTCCGAGTAAAAACCAGCACAAATGATCTCTCCTCTGCTGGAAATTTCAAACTGCATATCTGTGATAAACTTATCTTTCAGATTCAACAGGTATTCCTCATACTGGTCGTCCTGATTGTACGACAGCAAATGGTATTCATAATTGGGACGTCCTTGTCTTTTTACCCTCACCTGTCCTTTATAAACAATCCCCAATAAATACGCATTACCGTGGTTATCAACTTTGTATCGCTGTACTTCATAAAGCTTGTCTTTAAATGGCAATTCCAATTCTTTTGACCAAAGTAGGTTTAATTGACTATCAAACATGGAAAGCCCGAACTTTTCCCCGGTATTCCCCTGGTAGGGAGTGTTGTGGTAAATCAACATTTTGGTACTGTCTTTTGATACATGATAGTCAAAAATCCCCTCGTTTGATCGGCTGCGATAGCTGTAAGCGGTTACCCTAACAGGGTCACCTTCAGGTTTCAAGGTTTGCCGGTTGATCCTTTCTACAAACAGTACTTTTTGTTTAACTGAGGGATTGTACTGTGAAGTAAACAGGTATATTTCCCCGTCTAATTGTTCTGCAAACTCCATATATTTCCGATCGCCCCCCTTACCTAGCTCAATCTTTTCTGATTTGACCAGGTTCAGGTCATGATCGTACTTTTCCAGGTAAAACTTTTGCGGTTCTGCACGGATCATATAATAGCCGTCCTCGTCCATACCTACGATGTCTTCCAAAGTGCCCTTCTTGTTGGATTTTATTTCCGGCCCCATATAAAGGTCTCCGTTCTGAAGCTTCAACTGAGCGGTAATACTGAGACCTGAAAACATAACTATGGCACACAACAAAATGATTATTCTGCTAATATTCATAACACTTACAATTTTTAAGTTTTTAAATTTACTGCAAAAAATATTCCAATATTAATTGATGCGTACAATGGGGCTTTTTCCATGAAATGAAGTTTTCTTACATTGATAATAAAAGTTGGAGCATGTACTTACTTTACCGGGGCTTTTTTTTTAGTTTTGTCACTGGTTTAATGAACATGTGTTATGCTTAAATGGCTTTTACTATGCAGTTTGGTCCTGCTCTCTGTTTTGGCTTTTTACCTGTATCCAGCAGGTGAAAGAGTTGAAAAGCAGGCAATTGAAATTCAGAGCCAGGAAATAGCTCCTAAGGATCCTGACAATGTTGAGGTCCCAGCCCGACCTAAGACCTTATACGGTATAAATGTAGACAACAAGGTTGTGATTGAGGAGGTTGTGAAGCCCAATGAAAACCTGTCTTCAATTCTAAGTAATTATGAGGTCTCTGCGCAGGAGATATATCTTCTGGCACAAAAGGCCAAAGGTGTATTCGACCTACGGAAGATCAATGCTCACCGAAATTATAAACTTATCTGTACACAAGATTCAATTGCCCAATTCATGATTTACGAACCAAATAAAATAGAATATGTGGTTTTTGATCTTAGCGATTCGACTGATGTTTACATGGGCATGAAAGAGGTAAGCACCCTTGAATCCACCATCACCGGAACCATCAGCACATCATTGTATGAAGCCATGCTCGAAAGTGGGGCAAGTCCGCAGCTGGTAGATTACGTTGCAGATATATTTGGTTGGCAACTGGACTTTACCCGCCTGCAGGTGGGAGATCAATACAAGATTATATATCTGCAGAAGCTGGTAGAGGGTGAGGTTGCTGATTTAGGGCCGGTGTTAGCAGCAGAATTCGTGCACGAAGGTAACCCTTTCTACGCTGTGAGATACAACCAGGGAAAAGGACCTGACTATTTCGATGAAAAAGGGCACAGTTTAAGGAAAGCATTCTTGAAATACCCCGTTAAGTTTACCAGAATCAGTTCCCGGTATTCCGGAAAGAGATTCCACCCGGTATTGAAACGGTTTAAATCACATCTTGGAACGGATTATGCTGCCCCTCGCGGCACTCCTATAAGAGCTGCCGGAGAAGGTATTGTGACCGAAGCACGTTATCATCGTGGGAATGGCAATTATGTGAAAATCCGTCACAACTCAACCTATACTACACAATACCTGCACATGGTCAGGAGGGCTAGAGGAATAAAACCAGGGGTCAAGGTGGTACAAGGACAAACTATAGGCTATGTAGGTAGTACCGGTTTAGCTAACGGGAATCATCTTTGTTACAGATTTTGGAAGAATGGAAGGCAAGTAGACGCCTTAAAAGTCGAACTCCCCCCATCTGAGCCAATCCTTGAGAATCACAAGCCTGCCTACGACAGTTTGATGATGGAAATGATAGACCGCCTCCATCAAATTGAAGTTGATGACAGCATGTTTCCTGTGCTGGCCGGGGACTAGCTAGCTATTAATAGTAGCATTGGCACCTAATTTGTATCTTCAATGCTTGTTTCTAAGGTTTTGTGTACATAAGGAATATATACTGAGATTTTTGTCCCACACATTTCCTTACTTTTCAGCTGAATACTGCCATTTAGTTTCTCCACAGCGTAACGTACAATATATAAACCTAAGCCGGAACCGGTACTGCGCTCATTGGCACGATAAAACATATTGAACACCTCACTTTGTAGTTCTTTTTTGATCCCCTGACCATTATCGGCAACCTCAACTACCAGGAAATTGCTTTCATATTTAATATCCAACCTGACAAAAGGTTGTTTGTTATCCACTTGAATGAAATTAACCGCATTCTCAAGCAGATGAAATAGAATGGTCCTCAGGGTGTTTGCATCTACGTGCACTTTGAAATCAACATCATTCCTGATCTTGAAATGTACTTTCTCGAAATTAGCAGCGTTGCTTACTGAAGACAAACAATCTGAAATAATATCATTCAAATCCACCTTGGATGGGTTCATTTCCGTTTCCTTGATCTTGGTTAGATCGATCAAATTGTGAAGGACCTTATCCAAACGCAATACACTTTTGTGATAATGCTCAAAGTATTCAATAGCATGGGCATCTTCTTTGAACTCGGTTTGTACAACGTTGTATAAACCCATTAAGGAAGCTACAGGACCCCTGAGATCGTGCGAAGCCCGGTAAATAAAAGTATCGAGTTCATTGCTTTTGAACACCAGTTCTTGTTCAGCATATTTGCGGTCGGTGATATCCTGCGCAACTGATATAATTAGTTTAGGTTTTCCTTTAGGGTCTTTTATTATATTGGTTGTAACATAAACCCAAATGATTTTACCTGTTTTTGCAATAAGTCGCTTTTCCAGTGAAAAAGAATCTAATTCACCCTCACAAAGCAATTTTAACAATCTTTTACTTTCCGGAACATCCCTTGGATGGGTGGTACTTAACGCAGGTAAAGCTTTATACTCCTCCGCAGAATATTCGATAAGTTCATAAAATTTGTGATTAGCCTGAATTACCTGAAGATTGATATTACTCAATATTACGCTTACAGCGGCTTGATTGAATACAGATTGAAAATTAATTTGCAGTGCTTTTAGGTTAGTCTGTGCTTCCTTCCGCTCTTTGATATCTTCCATGCACCAGACCATACGGGTGATCCTGGAGCTATTGTCCCTTACTGGTAATATATTGATCTCGAACCACTGTCCCGGGTGATTTTTGAATTTTATTTGGCTGGTCAGGTGCACAGTAATACCCTCAAGGACCTGGGGAATTATTTCCTTAAAATCCAGTTTGTACTCGTCCGGCAAAAACTCTTCCAGGTGCATTCCTAATCTGAGCTCTTTCCCGCTCAAGGCAGAAATATTCATATCAGCACTGCGGTTGAAAGCGACTATTTCACAGCTGCAGTCCAATAATATCAGTATTTGATTCCCCTGATTTCCAAGTCCATAGTCAGTTCCGTTGAGGTTTTTTCCAATAATCTCTCTGGATGTATTTATTATTTGGAAGCTTTCCAACAATGAAATATCTTGTTGCAGAATTTCGGATTTTGGGGACGAGATTTCCTCCGGATGACCGTTTGTAGTTGAGGGATCATCAAGCCGAGGTGCATATTCGTGGTGCAAAATGCTACTTAATCCCTTTTTGAGCTCCTCAAGTTGATCTATT
>CAZOJZ010000470.1:0-11167 GCA_964580205.1 uncultured Roseivirgaceae bacterium | reverse complement strand
GGCCACAGCAGTAATTGAAGCTCAACCGGACTGGACTTCCCTTATATCACAACGTGCCAGATGGACCTACGGGGCGTTGCGCTTGCCAAATTTTATTGTTTTGTTGCTACTAATTAGAAGCTTATTTTTGTTTTTTGTAATCGCGGTTGCCTGGTGGAACCCGGTTACAGCGATGGTGCTATATTTGTCAAAGGTCTTCATAGACTGGATTTTTATCCGCAGGGTGGCCTGTTATTTGGGTCAGAAAATATCCTTTATGCACTTTATTTGTTTTGAGGTGTTTTCAAGCCTGGTATCAACTAGCGGTCTGATAAAGTACTTGTATTCTGCCAATATTAACTGGAAAGGAAGAAATTACTAGTGTTAAATTCAGTATACTGTGTCGTATAAGTCGCAGATATTTTTGTCCCAGGCGATGCAAAAAATATGCGCATAGCCATAGTTACGCAAGTATTTTTTAAAGAAGTATGGGGCAAAAAGAGCAAGACTTGGTTTGGCTAAAGTATACTTAACTTAACACTCGTGATTGATACTCATGCGCATATTTACCTGGAACAATTCCATAAGGACTTGGAAGAAGTTATCAATCGTTCCCGGGAATCGGGCGTGGACCATGTGTTTATGCCCAATGTAGATCACAGTACCTTGGATAGTATGCTGGAAGTGGAGGAAAAATATCGGGGTTACTGTACGGCCATGATGGGTCTGCATCCATGTTCAGTGAAGAAGAATTTTGAAAAAGAGTTGTACCGGGTCGAAGAATGGTTGGAGAAGCGGGTATTTGCAGCGGTTGGGGAAATTGGCACAGATTTGTATTGGGACACTACTACATTTAAATATCAGCAAGAAGCTTTTAGAATTCAGGTGAACTGGGCCAATGATAAAAAAATGCCATTGGTCATTCACTGCCGGGAATCACTGGACCAAACACTTGATCTGCTGGAGCCGCTGATCAAGACTGAATCCTCAGGTGTGTTTCATTGCTTTACCGGCACAAATAAACAAGCGGAAAGAATAATAGCAATGGGTTTTAAACTAGGTATTGGGGGAGTAGTCACCTTTAAGAATGCCGGATTGGACCAAACATTAAAAGATATTCAATTGGAACATTTGGTGCTGGAGACCGATAGTCCTTACCTGGCACCTGTCCCTCACCGGGGAAAGCGAAATGAGCCAGGATATTTACCGCTTATTTTAAACAAACTAGGGGGCATATATGATAAGTCCGTTGAGGTAGTTGAGAAGATAACCACTCAGAGTGCCAGGGAATTGTTCAATATAACCACATGAACTACATATTAACCACCGCTTTGAGAAGCGAAATGAACTATTGAAAAAATACTTTAAAATTTGCATAAGGTGTTTTTTATTAATTTATTTGTGTCTATTGCTTGAAACCTGGAGAGGTGACCGAGTGGTCGAAGGTGCTCGCCTGGAAAGTGAGTGTGCCCCACAAGGGTACCGGGGGTTCGAATCCCTTCCTCTCCGCAGGCACGGAAGTCAAACTAAATTTATTCTTTAATAACTTACTGAAGATTAAAATTGAAACTATGAAAAAGTTATTTGCGTTACTATTGCTTACCGGGATATTAACCTTGGGTTACTCAGAGTATAGCTATGCTCAGGACTCAGGCGCCTCTACTGAATTGGTAGCTCCCGATGATGGAAATACCTTCCATCAAAATGTGAAGGAAAAATTCATCGAAGGTGGCTGGGTGTTTATGGGTGTGGTATTGCTCTGTCTTATTTTAGGGCTGGCTATAGCAATTGAAAGAATTATTACCTTAAATCTGGCTACCACCAATACCACCAAATTGTTGGAAAAGGTTGAAGATGCCCTCTCATCAGGAGGGGTGGAAGCTGCTAAGGAAGTCACCAAGCATACCAAAGGGCCGGTAGCCTCTATATTTACCCAGGGATTAATGCGCATGTCAGAAGGGATAGAAATGGTTGAGAAATCTATTATTTCGTATGGTTCTGTGGAAATGGGTAGACTGGAAAAAAATCTGGTATGGGTCCAGCTGTTTATTGCCTTGGCCCCCATGCTTGGTTTCATGGGAACGGTATTAGGTATGATCAGCGCTTTTGACGCCATCGAAGCGGCGGGAGACATCTCTCCTTCACTGGTGGCATCTGGTATTAAGCAAGCCCTGTTAACTACAGTGGCCGGTTTGATAGTTGCAGTAATTCTACAATTGTTCTATAATTATTGCGTTTCTAAAATAGATGGGTTGGTTAATAGTATGGAAGACGCCTCTATTTCGCTGGTGGATATGTTGGTAAAACATAAAAATTAAACTACTAAAAATGGAATCAGGATTAATAAACTTTGCCCTTATATTCGCTTACGTACTGGTAGGAATTGCTGTAATTTGTGTGATTGTGCTTCCATTAATCAAAGCGATTGACGATCCCAAAGCATTGGTTGGATCAGCTATTGGTCTGGGAATATTGTTTGCAATCTTTGGGATTGCATATGCAGCCTCCAGTGACGAAGTGCTGCCCAGATACATCACTTTTAACGTGGGTCCGGGCATCGCTAAATTAGTAGGGGGCTTGTTAACTACTATGTACCTGCTTTTAGGAGCAGCTGTTATAGCAATCATATACACTGAAGTATCTAAAGCATTTAAGTAATGGCACGAAGTACGCTTAGAGGAAAGAATGAAATCAATGCCGGATCAATGGCGGACATTGCATTCTTATTACTCATATTCTTTCTAGTAACCACTACCTTTCCTAATGACAGAGGTATTCTATTTACGTTGCCTCCAAAAGCGGACCCGAATCGACCACCACCAGACGTTACTAAGAATGAACGTAATATTTTTAAAATTTTAGTGAACTCGGCCGATCTGTTACTGGTAGAAAACGAACCTCTGGCGGACGTTTCACTGATTAAAGGCATGGTAAAGGAGTTTGTCTTAAATAATGGGCGTAATCCCACTTTGTCTGATAGCCCTGAAGAGGCGGTTGTTTCTTTCAAGACCGACCGGGGTAGTAGTTATAAGATATTCATTGATATATTGGATCAACTGGATGCGGCGTATAACGAAATGTACGGCGAAAGGGTTGGAATGACTGGAACTGAATTCCGTGCATTGCGAAACACCCCAAATAAAACACCAGAACAGAGAAGGCAGTACAATACGGCAAGGGGTAAAGATGGCCCTGATGGCAAAGTTACTTTCCCTAAAAATATTTCGATTGCGGAACCTAGTAGAGTAGGAGGTTGATATGTCAAAATTTAGAAAGAAAACCAAGTCTTCAGCGGATATACCCACAGCGTCTTTGCCTGATATTATTTTCATGTTGCTATTCTTCTTTATGGTTACTACCGTATTAAGAGAAACAGAAATAATGGTAAAACAGGTGCTTCCCAGGGCTACACAACTGAGTAAATTGCAAAAGAAATCTCTGGTGAGTCATATATATATCGGTAAACCTAAGGTAACCAGTAAATATGGTTCCGAACCTAAGATTCAGGTTGACGATGTACTCATAGAGCCCAAGGACATAGTGTTATGGGTTCAACGAAAAAAGGATGAACTTGATGAAGTAGAGCGAGACCAAATAACCATCAGTTTGAAGATTGACAACGAGGCAAAAATGGGTATTGTGTCAGATGTTCAACAGCAGCTTAGAGAGGCCAACGCCAGAAAGATCATGTACGCCACACCTGAGCGTATCGATGAATAAGCTTTAGTAAGAAGAATAACCAAGTTTGGCCCCCGCCTCAGGCGGGGGATTTTCTTTAGTGCGCTCTATAATTTATGGATCAGCTGAATTTGCCCAATTATCCTGTACAATCTAAGACCGAGGGCGATCAGCATTGGATTTTTGATCGTTTCAGAAGGAAGTATGTAGCACTGACACCGGAAGAGTGGGTGCGGCAGCACTTCCTGAATTACCTGGTCAATGAACTTGGCTACCCAAAGTCCCTGGTTAAGGTTGAAAGTGGGCTGACCGTCAATAAGATGGACAAGCGAACTGACATTATTGTTTATGACCGTGAAGCCAAGCCATTCCTTTTGGTTGAATGTAAATCAGCTCAGGTAGCTTTAACGGATAAAGTATTTGATCAACTGTCCGTTTATAATAAGGTAATCAAGGCCAGATATTTGGTGATCACCAATGGTTTGAAACACTATTGTTGCTGCATGGACTACAGCTCAAACAGTTATAAGTTTCAATCACAATTACCCGTCTTCGGAGAGCATTAGTGTGCTGTGCTGAACCAAGTCTGGGCTAAAGTATGCTTAACTTAACACCAGGTCATGCGATACATAAGGTAAGTCAAATGCTTCGGCCACTCCTTTATAAACCACCTTCCCTTTCACGATATTAAGCCCCTTTTTGAGTTCTTCGTTGTTGCAGCAGGCCATTTTCCATCCTTGATTAGCCAGTTGTAGGGCATAGGGTAGCGTGGCATTGGTCAATGCCAGGGTTGAGGTATAAGGTACTGCTCCGGGCATATTGGACACGCAGTAATGTAAGATACCATCTATGATGTAGGTAGGGTTTTCATGAGTGGTAGGTTTACAGGTTTCAATACATCCACCCTGATCAACAGCCACATCTACGACCACTGTACCTGGGCGCATCAGTTTTAACATATCTTTGGTTATCAGGTGTGGCGCTTTAGCGCCGGGTATCAAAACAGCCCCTATTATAAGATCATGGGAGCTCAACAGGTCTTTTATATTATATTCTGAAGACATGTAGGTATTCACATTAGCTGGCATAATGTCCGCAAGATAGCGTAGTCGTGGTAAATTTATATCTAAAATTGTAACATCGGCACCTAATCCAGCAGCCATCTTTGCTGCCTGGGTTCCCACCACCCCACCTCCAAGAATCATAACTTTTGCGGGCCTTACCCCAGGAACGCCCCCAAGCAATATTCCTCTGCCGCCTAAAGGTTTTTCTAAATACTTTGCTCCTTCCTGTATTGACATGCGACCAGCCACTTCAGACATTGGTACCAAAAGTGGCAGTGACCGGTCCTCTTTTTCTACAGTCTCGTAGGCCAGGCATACCGCACCGCTGTTGATCATGGCTTCTGTAAGCGGTTGATAGGAAGCGAAATGAAAATAGGTGAAAATCAATTGGCCTTGTTTCACCAGTTGGTACTCACTTTCAACCGGTTCCTTCACCTTCATTAACATATCAGCGGAATTATATACCGATTGAATGTCTGGCAAGGTCTCTGCACCAGCATCCAGGTACATATCATCTGGAAAGCCGCTTCCCTCACCAGCAGTTGACTGGACATAAACACGGTGACCATTTCTAATGAATTCTCTCACTCCAGAAGGCGTGAGGGCGACTCGATTCTCGTTGTTTTTAACCTCCTTGGGTATGCCTAGTATCATGGTTAGTAATATATTCGCTAGATGCAAATATATTAAATTAGGAATTAGGAATGGCGCATGGCGCTTAGCGCGTGGAGCACGGCGTTTGGCGCTCACCACTGAAACCTGCAACACGAAACTCTGCCCCATGCCCTCTGCGCCCAGCGCCCAGCCCCTGCCCTCTGCGCCCTGCGCCCTGCGCTAAGCTCCCAGCTCCCTGCGCCCAGCCCTAAAAGGTAATCTTAGAAGGTGACTCTTTCACCAAACTGGTTTTGTTTGGCTGCGGTACTACATCAGATGTGAGGTAGATCTGATACTTGGGTTGAATCAGGTCATTACTTAGAATGTAGGCACCGTAAGTAAATTCTCCCAGAGACTTTGGAGTGAAAATGAGCTCTAACACGCCTTTTGAATGAGGTTCAATGACCAGATTTTTTGTGGGCATTAGACTAATACAGCGACAACTGGAGTAAATTCCTTTTATCTCCAGAGGACTGTTACCTTGGTTCTGGACGGTAAGGTTAACCGGAAGGCTGCTCCCGATTTGCACTTTTCCAAGCTGAAGATGCTGTTGATTGATTTCTGCCTTCGGCGCGTTCTTTAGTTCTTCAGTGGTAAATAATGGTACCAGCTGTTGTGATTTTAGGGTGACTCCCTTAATATAAACTACTTTAGTTGGGGTAGACGCATTGGAAGTAACGGTAATACTTTTGTTAAATCCACCGGGACGATTCTTACTGTTATAGGAGGCTTTGATGTGGCCCTGTTTTCCAGGTAGTATCGGTTCTTTTGTCCAGGAAGGAGTGGTACAACCACAAGAGGCCTTTACTGATGATAGTATGAGTGGTTGGTCCCCATTGTTGGTAAACACGAATTTGTGTTCAGCTACAGTTCCTTCTGCTATTTGACCAAAATCAAAGGTTGTTTCGGGAAAATCGATAGTAGCCTGCGAAAAAGAGGCATAGGTTCCCCATAACAAGAACACCAGACTAAGAATTGTTATTCTTCTAAACATTGCTATGAAATCTTAAGACCTAAACAAATATAGAGCATATCTGATACAAATTTCACCTTTAAAGGGCAAGTATCTTACATGGCACAGTACTACTATAACTTTGAAAATAGCTCTATTTTGTGTACTTTTGAAAGTCAATTCCAAGACCCTTGATTAAAAATAGCAAACCGTTCCTATTTTATTGAATAGTATCAAATCCATACAAAAAACTGAGATCGCAATAGATGAGATGTTGCAAGACTATCGAATCTGCTGTGAGAGCAGGGAGGCAAGTTTGTTGGGAAGAAAAGAGGTTTTTATGGGTAAGGCTAAATTTGGAATATTCGGTGACGGCAAAGAGTTGCCCCAAATCGCCATGGCCAAGGCTTTTCGACGGGGAGATATTCGCTCTGGTTACTACAGGGACCAGACCTTTATGTTTGCTCTGGGAGAGTTGACATTGGAACAGTTTTTTGCCCAATTATATGCCCATACTGATGTTGATGCTGAACCTGCCAGCGCCGGTAGATTAATGAACGGGCACTTTGCCACCCGCGCCCTTGATGATAAAGGGCATTGGAAGGATTTATTGCATCTGAATTATGCTATTTCCGATGTTTCGCCTACGGCAGGCCAAATTCCAAGAATTATTGGATTGGGCTATGCTTCTAAATTGTACCGTCAAAACCCTCAACTTCACGGGCAAAATCAATTCTCCAATAAGGGCAACGAGGTGGTCTTTGGCACCATTGGAAACGCCGCCACTTCCGAAGGGATGTTCCTGGAGGCGGTCAATGCCATGGGCGTATTACAGATACCTGTAGTAATGGCAATATGGGATGACGACTATGGGATTTCTGTTCCCAAAGAGTATCATACCACCAAGGGAGACATATCAAAAATTTTACAGGGTTATCAAAGAACAGAAACAGAAGAAGGCCTGGAATTATTTAAAGTAAAGGGCTGGGACTATGTGGCTTTATGCAAAATTTTCCGGGAAGCAGCCAATATCTCCAGAAAATTGCATGTACCTACCCTGGTCCATGTTACGGAACTAACTCAGCAACAGGGACATAGTACTTCCGGAACACAAGAGCGATATAAATCGGCGGAACGCCTTCAATGGGAACAGGAACACGATTGCTTATTGAAATTTAAGGAATGGCTGCTAGAAGAGGATTTTGCTTCTGCCACAGAATTGGAGGCAATTGAGTTAGAGTCCAGAGCTACTGCAAAAGCTGCTAAGAACGCTGCCTGGAAGGCATTTAATGCCTCAATGAAACCGGATTTTGATTCAGCCATGGCGATTCTGGATAAAGCAATCCTTCAAAGCAGCCACAAGAATGTGTTGTCAGACCTTAAAAAGGAATTGGAAACTACCCTAAACCCGTTGCGTTCCGACATGACCAAGTGCATAATAAAGGCACTGCGTCACTTGCGGAATGAGCGGATTTCGATTAAAAAAGAAGCTGTAGCCTGGATTAAAAAGATCGATACTGATAATTATGGCAGATATTCGTCGCATTTGTATAGTGCGTCCAGCTTCAGTGCTCTGAAGGTCAAAGCCATTAAGGCAAGATACAAAAGTGACCAAAAACTGGTGGATGGAAGACAGGTCCTTCAGGCCTGTTTTGACGCGGCTTTATCCAGAGATCCTTCCATTATTGCATTTGGAGAAGATGTGGGATTGATTGGGGATGTTAACCGGGCATTTGCCGGACTTCAGGTTAAATACGGAGAATTACGGGTTACCGATACTGGAATTAGAGAATGTACCATAATTGGACAGGGAATTGGAGCCGCCATGAGGGGACTGCGACCGATTGCTGAAATCCAATACCTGGACTACTTGGTATATGCCCTGGCTACGCTAACCGATGATCTGGCAACCTTACAATACCGAACCAGAGGAGGACAAAAAGCCCCATTGATCATCAGGACCAGGGGGCATCGGCTTGAAGGAATGTGGCATGCGGGCTCACCCATTTCAATGATTCTGGGAAGTATGCGGGGCATCTATCTATTGGTGCCAAGAAATATGACCCAGGCAGCGGGTTTTTACAATACCCTGTTGCAATCCGATGACACCGCATTGATCATTGAATGCCTGAATGGATATCGCTTAAAAGAAAAAATACCCGATAACATTGGAGAGTTTACTGTGCCACTGGGGGTGCCGGAAGTCATCCGGGAGGGCACGGATGTTACAGTGGTAACTTATGGGTCCATGTGTCGTATTGTAATGGATGCCGCTCAACAACTACAAGAAGTGGGGATATCTGTGGAGGTAATTGATGTTCAAACGTTATTGCCTTTTGATATCTCAAACAGCATCTTGGCCTCTGTCAAAAAAACCAATCGGGTGCTTTTTGCCGATGAAGATACACCTGGAGGTGGAAGCGCATATATGATGCAGCAGGTAATTGAAAAACAGGGGGCCTATGCATATCTTGATGCTGAACCTGTAACTCTGAGCTCCAGGGACCATCGGCCTGCTTATGGTTCTGATGGCGATTATTTTACCAAGCCCAATGCCGAGTGCGTATTTGATAAGGTGTATAACTTAATGTCAGAGTCTGACCCCATCGCTTTTCCAGATCTTTATCGGTAGGTAGTTATTGGCCTACCACAAAATCCGGACTTTCAACAGTATTACTGATATTCAAGGCACGGTCTTTAATTTCGATCCGTAGTTGAAGTGTGTCATTGCCAAACAAAGGAAGGAATCCGCTGGATAACATGCTGTAACTTAAACTTCCCGCCAGTGGACGCTCAAATTCTTCAGAGTTTAACAGAGGGTATCTGCCATCAAAGGTAATACAGTTAAACGGTCCAAATTCCCTTCGCCAGTCGAATTCATCATAAACTCCATCCCGTTTGAGAAAAAAGTCTACTTCAATATTGAAGCTATTCTGATTGATCTCTACAAAAACAGTATCTGCAACATCATCCCCTGTTACGTCGAGATCAGTAACAAAATCACAAACATGAAACTCTGAAGGGGCTTCCGGGTCCCCAAATAGAATAAACTCTCCCTGAGCGTTTTTTGGGAAATTCAAGGGCTGGTAAGGTGGGTTATTTTCTGAGCCCAATAATCCAAGGTCCCCATTTCCATCCTCAAATCCAATCACCACAATTAAAGAATCAAACCCATTTTGGCCGGTAGCAAACCGTACTGATTCAAAAGTAATTGAGGGTGTGTTGGGCAGCTCGGGAGGTTTTTCGCAGCCAATGATTGCAATACCCACCAGTAGCAGGTTGGAAAATAGTAGGTGATTCAATTTTGGATTCAAAATGGTGTTTATAGCTAAATTTACCCCAACGATAGTCGTGTAAACTTTAAATTTACTATTTTTTAACGAATCTTCTGTCATTCTAATAACGCATGGAACTGTTTTATAGTTTACAAAATCAGGTCATTAACCTTGACGATAAAAAATTTATTGCGGTTGCTTTGGATATTTTTCACTTACAGGCAGAGTATAACCCGGTTTATAAAGCGTTCATTGACTATTTGGGAATTGATCCCAAAACAATTTCACAGATAAATAAGGTCCCTTTTTTACCAATTGAATTATTTAAAACTCAGAAAGTTGTTACCGGTGATTGGGAGCCTGAACAGGTTTTTACCAGCAGTGGTACTGGACAAAACGGAACCAGCAAACATTTTATTCAGCAATTAGAATTTTATGAAAAGATCTCCCTGATGACGTTTGAAGGTTTTTATGGACCACCTGATCGCTATCATATTTTGGCCTTATTACCATCGTATCTTGAGCGCAGCGGATCCTCCTTAGTACATATGCTTAATCATTTTATTGAGAAGTCCGGTTCGAAATATTCTGATTTTTACTTGAAGGACTATAAACGGTTGGAGCACCAATTGCGGATGTTGGCAGCGGATGGGGATCGTACCATTATGCTTTGGGGGGTATCGTTTGCCTTGTTGGATTTAGCTGAAAATTACCCTATGGATTTGTCCCGGGCAATTATTATTGAAACGGGTGGAATGAAAGGTCAAAGAAAAGAGCTCATAAGGGAAGAGTTGCACTCAAGACTACACAAAGCCTTCAACTGTAATCAGATTCGATCGGAGTACGGTATGGCGGAGCTCACTTCGCAGGCCTACACCCGGGAAGGACTTTTTCATACGCCTCCCTGGATGAAAGTGCTGGTTCGCGATATTAGTGATCCTTTTGATTACCTGCCACCAGGGAGAGTAGGGGGCATCAATGTAATAGACCTGGCCAATATTCATAGCTGTGCATTTATCGAAACTCAGGATCTGGGTGTGGTGGATGAAAATGGCGGTTTTAAGGTATTGGGCCGTATGGACAACTCCGATGTGAGGGGCTGTAATCTGCTGTGGGAACAATAGAACAATCCAACATTTGTCTTGGGAGTGCCATGGATTGACGGCGGTCCATAAACTATATAGTTAAATGTGAGTAAACTATATAGTTTCTGTCCTTCGGAGTTCGGTGTTCCCCTAACACCCTAACACCCTCGTCCCTCGTCCCTGGTAATTTAATTCACATCCATATACTTCACCACATCTTTTTCATCAATATCCTGCCCACACATAATCACTAATCGTTCCACAACATTTCGTAACTCTCTTATGTTACCCGTCCATGGATGCTTTTGTAGTTCCTTTATGGCTTTTTCGGAGATGGATTTTTTGGTGGACCCATATTCAGCCGCTATTTCGTCCAGGAATTTATCTACCAACAATGGTATGTCTTCTTTCCGATCAGACAATGGGGGGACTTGTATTAGGATCACACTTATCCGATGATATAAGTCTTCCCGGAATCTT
>CAZOJZ010000469.1:0-1941 GCA_964580205.1 uncultured Roseivirgaceae bacterium | reverse complement strand
ATATTGGGGATATGACAAAGAAGAAAAATTTTCAAACTTGGAGCTTATAAAAGAAAAATATGTTGGCATCCGTCCGGCGCCTGGTTATCCGTCACAGCCTGACCATACAGAAAAAATATCAATTTTTGATTTAAATTGTTCCCAGAGAATTAATTCTGCATTGGTCGGATTTTTACGATGCTCTTGAGAAAATTCTTTTAACTTTCCATACAAAATCGGGTCGGCAGTTTGATATTTATATGAGCCTTTCTTCTTAAACCCCCCTTCCCTTTGGGAAGGGGATGGGGGATGGGCCTTAATGTAGGGGTCTAGATAAGCGACTGCCTTTTTCATTACGCGTGCACTTTTCACAACCTGTGGCAGAAACATTTTACCCGAACCAAAAAGATCACCAACAACAGACATACCATCCATCAGAGGTCCTTCGATCACCTCAACCGGCTGCGAATATTGCTGCCTTACTTCCTCCGTATCTTCTACGATATAATCAACTATACCATTAACAAGTGCATGTTTTAATCTTTCTTCTGCGGGCAAATTGCGCCATTCATCTTTTATCTTCTTAGTTTTACCATTCCCTTTAATTGATACCGAAATCTCTAAAAGTTTTTCAGTGGCATCTGCACTTCGGTTGAGAAGAACATCTTCAACGCTTTCCAAAAGTTCTTTTGGGATCTCTTCGTAAACAATTAGCTGCCCTGCATTTACAATGCCCATATCCATTCCTGCTTTTATTGCGTGGTATAAAAATGCCGAATGCATTGCTTCGCGAATAGTATTGTTTCCCCTGAATGAAAACGATATGTTACTTACTCCGCCGCTAACTTTTACGAGGGGCAAATTCTGTTTTATCCACTTGGTAGCTTGAATAAAATTTACCGCGTAATTGTTATGTTCTTCCATACCGGTTGCAACTGTAAGTATATTTGGATCGAAAATAATATCCTGAGGGGAAAAACCAACTATTTCAGTTAATATTTTATAAGCTCGTTCGCACACTTCAATTTTTCGTTCATATGTGTCTGCTTGACCTGTCTCATCAAATGCCATAACAATAACAGCTGCACCATATTGCAGAATTTTTTGAGCCTGTGTTATAAATTCTTTCTCACCCTCTTTTAAACTGATAGAATTAACAATACCCTTTCCCTGAAGACATTTCAACCCGGCTTCAATCACATCCCATTTTGATGAATCGATCATAATAGGAAGTTTGGCAATATCTGGTTCTGCGGCTAATAGTGTAAGAAACCTTGCCATTACCTCCTCCGATTCAATCATCCCCTCGTCCATATTCACATCAAGTATCTGTGCGCCGTTTTCAACTTGCTGACGGGCAACTGAGAGTGCTTCTTCATAGCTCTCTTCTTTGATTAGTTTTGCAAATTCTTTTGAACCGGCAACATTTGTTCTTTCTCCAATATTAACAAAGTTCGTTTCAGGATGGATTATTTCGACTTCCAACCCGCTCAAGCGCAAGTATGGTTTTTGTGCGTGTATTTTTCTCGGCTTATAATGTCTTACAGCTTCTGATATCAACTTAATATGATCGGGCGTAGTTCCACAACAGCCGCCCACAATATTTACAAATCCACTCTCTGCAAACTCCTGAAGTATAGGTGCGGTTATCTTTGGCTTCTCTTCATATTCACCCATCTCGTTTGGTAATCCTGCGTTTGGATGCACTGACATAAATGTATCTGCGATAGACGAAAGGTCTTCAACGTACGGTCTCATCTGTTCTGCACCAAGCGAACAATTAATCCCTACACTAAGAAGATTTTTTGTGTGTGCTACTGATGTCCAGAAAGCTTCTATAGTTTGACCGGAAAGTGTTCTCCCGCTTTGATCCACAATTGAACCGGATACCATAACCGGAATTTTAATACGATGATTTAAGCAATAAACATCTATTGCATAAATAACTGCTTTTGCTACAAG
>CAZOJZ010000468.1:0-5168 GCA_964580205.1 uncultured Roseivirgaceae bacterium | reverse complement strand
AGCACTATAGTGTTGTCTTCTATTCCTAGCTCTTCTAGTTTATTTAAGATTCGACCCACGTTCCAGTCTATGTTCTCACACATAGCAAGTGCTGCTTTGGTAAACTCCAAATCCTCTGGATCGTCGGTATTGGAGCGCATTTCAACTTCCTTATCTTTAAACTTATCCCACCATCGATCGGGTACCTGCATGGGGCTATGAGGAGTATTAAAAGGGAGATAAAGTAGAAATGGCACATGCTCGTTCTTCTCAATAAACTTTATTCCGTGGTTGGTAAGATCATTAACCAAAAAGCCCTCACCGGTAACCAATTCTTGATTATGCTCAAGCATTGGGTCAAAATAATTTCCCCAGTGACCAGAGCAGAATCCATAGAAATCGTCAAATCCCCGTCCATTAGGATGGTAGGGATACTGCATGCCATTGTGCCATTTTCCATAGGCCGCGGTGGCATAACCGGCCTGCTTAAACACTTCTGCAAGGGTGGATTCATCCAAATCCAGTCTTTCACCCCCTGCAGAGGTGCTATAAACCCCTCCCCTGGCATGGTACCTGCCCGTTAGCATTTCTGCCCTGGTGGGTGAGCAGACAGGTTGGACATAAAAATTCTCAAAACTTGCCCCTTCTCTGGCCAGCTGGTCAATGTTTGGGGTATACAAGTTGGTGTTACCGTTTATACTCAGATCACCCCAACCCTGGTCATCTGACAAAATGATTATGATGTTGGGCTTTTGGGGTGCTGATTGTTGGATTTGATTACACCCGAACGCCAAGAGGCAAAGCGAAAGTACTGCGTATGTAAATAATGACTTTTTCAAGATTCATACACCCATTTTCCATCCACCATCGTTCGTTCAATTTCTATATCTATGATTGCTCCTGGATCAACGTGTGTTGGGTCTTCTTTTAATACTGCCAAATCAGCCAATTTTCCAGCTTCCAATGATCCTTTAATTTTTTCTTCATATGAAGCGTATGCGCCATTAATAGTACCGACTTTAATGGCTTCTTCTACCGATATCTTTTGGCTTGGCCCCCAAACATTTCCTGACATGTCGGTTCGGGTTACCGAAGATTGAATCGCCATCATTGGTTCGTAAGGACCCGGAGGGTAATCAGAGGTTTGAGTTACCTTAATACCTGCATCAAGGAAGCTTCTCACCGCGAACATATTTTCTAACCGCTCCTTGCCGTACTCCACCATCTTTTCGCCATGAAAATAGACATAGGTTGAGAAAGGGCATGGGATTGCGTTGATATGCCTGATACGCTGTATTAATTGGTTATTAATGACCGTACAATGTTCTAATCTAAACCTGGGATCATCTCTGCGGTACTCTTTTTGAATTTTTTCAAAAACATTCAACGATATGTCGATGCCCACGTCTCCATTAGCATGGATACCGATTTGCCAGTCAGCTTTGTGTGCCTTAATAGCATAGCTATACAATTCATCTTCATCCATTACAATTATCCCGAAGTCATCCGGTCTTCCGATATAGGATTCAGACAATCGTGCGGTTCGTTCTGATATGGATCCATCGCAGACAAGTTTCATCCCACCTACGCGCACCCAGTCATCTCCATCACCTGTCTTTACCCCTTGATTAATCATTTGGTCAATATGGATATACTGAATCATACAATAAACTCTTGTTGACAATTCACCGGCATTCAAGGCATTGCGATATGCGGTTAGGTCTTCTGGCTCACCCTGAGCATCTGTCACTGAGGTAATTCCTGATTTGGACATCATTTTGGAAATGAGTTTCACCCCTTCCTGATAGTCTTTTGTGGTTAAATTATTGGGTATAAGTTTACTAACAAGCTCGACTGCGTTTTCTAATAACAGTCCGGTTGGTTCACCATTTTCATCCCGGACAATCTTTCCACCTGGCGGATCAGGAGTATTTCTGTCAATTTTGGCCAACTGCAGCGCTCGTGAATTGGTATAGGCTGTGTGACCGCCCCTGTGCTCAATTTTGATCGGGTGGTCAGTAGCTATTTCATCCAGATCGTACCGGTTGATGTACCTTCCTTCTGCTGTTTTAGTATCATCATATTTAAAACCTGATATCCATTCTCCCGGTGCAGTTTTAAGTGATTGACTTTTTAATGCATCCTGAATTGCCCTTATGCTCCTAAGATCACAATCTACATTTTTAAGATGTCGCCTTCCTGCATACCCGGGATGAGTATGGGCATCGATAAATCCCGGGGTAATGGTTTTGCCTCCAATATCAATTTTGTTGGTTGATGGGCCGGCTAAATGCAGAATATCAGCCTTACTGCCAACGGCAACTATACGTCCGTTGGACAATGCTATTGCCTGTGCTTTCGGTTGGCCCGGATCTGAAGTAAAAATATTGGCATTATGAAGTATAGTATCAGGTCTTGATTGTGCACATGAATTTAGAATCATGAATCCCACGGTTCCGGTGCCTAAGGTGCTTACAAAATGTCTTCGGTTAAAATTTCTTTTCATTTATACGTTGGTTATTTATTTACTGTTCCCGGTTAAAATATTCATTCACTTCAAGTTTAGTTTGAGTAGATTCAATTATACACCCAACCCCTGCCCTGAGCATTGATCAAGTCATCTACCTCATGCACAAACCCATTGATCACCGCATATTTTACCGTTTCATTTTTCAGCAGCAGAAACGTGGCCGGCTGATCAACTTTAAGCCCCTCAACTGCTTTCGTTTCGTTTGTTATCAGATCAAATGGCAGTTCGTTGAATCCCTTTGGTGGCAACTCGTCCAAACTAATACTGGTGTAGCCCTGTTGAAGTAAATCTGCCACGCCCAGGTCACGTACTGCTTGCTGATCAGCCAGCACATTCGGATAGATTTTCCCGGGGGCAATCACCAACCCTTCCTCAGTAATTTCCTGATAGCCAAATTGGGTGGAAAGATCTCCAAGGTCTTCAATAGTCCCTTGGTAAAATATGGGTGAGTTTCCCTGATGGTCATGCTCCTCCCTCCGTATGGCGATGTCTGTATAGTATGGTGCCCCCTGCTTATCTTTGACCTCAACATCTCTGATCATAACATCATTCAGGTCACTTTCATTTAAGGGAATGTCCCAATACTTACTGACATCAAGCTGACTATACTCCTTACTTCCGATGGCATGTAAACCTGAAATTATGGCCATAAAATTAAGCTGCCGTATAAATTGCTTTTCAGGGTCATCAGCATATCCTCCCGATTCGATCAATATGGTGCTAGTACCCCAATTTTGAATATTGTCTCCAAATGCCCTTGGTTCGAAGGTATCATCGTATTTTCCTACCTGGCCGGGTATAACTGTTTGCAAAGCCTCATTCATTGCAACAATTACCTTCATGGCATCTTCCCTTTGAGGGTTTGCCTCCTTTTCCTGGTTATAAGCAGGTGCCAGAAATGATATGGTGGCTGGTTTCGAACTGTAGCCCACATTATAATAGATGTTTTGATCGTGTAAATTGAACCCAAAGTCAGGTTGCAGCCGGTCCCTGACTTCTTTTAATATACGACTTTCCGGACATTGCAGCCTAAGAGCATCCCGGTTCATATCGATGCCCTGGCTGGTTCGTCTTTGAAATAATTCTGCTCCATCCGGGTTCAACATGGGAATAAAATACAGAGTAACCTGGTCCAACAGCTGTTGCACCGACTTCGATTCAGTTTGCCCCAGATAATTAAAAATATCCAGCATAGCCATAGTGGCAGTAGCTTCATTTCCATGCATTTGGGACCACAATAATGCGGTCAGGGGTCCACGCCCGATTGAAACCAAATTGATTGACCTGCCCTGGTAGGATTGACCTGCCTGTTCTACTTTAAATCCCATGGCGGGAAGTTTCTCTAAAAGGGGTAATAGATCGCTATGTTTGAATCTCCGATGGTTAATACTGGTTTCCTTAAAATTTGGGTATTGTTCCATCAATTGGTTGGTGAAGTCCTGAGCGTGTAGCGTTCCTAGGGTCATGATAATTAATATTAATTGGCGCATGTGATTTAAAAATATTCTATCTTTCCGACTGGGCAAATTACTGAAATTAACGGATTGTCAAACCATAAAATAACAGTTTCCAGCTCCCTGCCGTGCATCCTGGTTTCGTGCGCAATGTTTTGGTTTGTGGCCTGTAGCCCTCTGAAACAAAGCCTGAAAAAGGTAGGTGAAAATCCTGTCTTCACTGATAGTTTTACAGGTTTTGTTTTGTTTGACCCTGAAAATAACAAGATCTTATATGAACATCACGGGTCAAGGTATTTTACTCCTGCTTCAAACACCAAACTCTTCACATTTTATGTGGCTAACAGAATCCTGGGGGATTCAATTCCAGCCTTTGAGTATAAGATAAGCGGTGATAGCATTTGGTTGTGGGGTACCGGTGATCCCAGCTTCTTACACCCGGATCTACCTCCGTCACAGGTCTATGAATTTTTGAAAGGAAAGAAAATTTTTCTGATTCATGACCGTCATGCTGAACCAATCTATGGACCTGGCTGGGCCTGGGATGATTACAAAGACAGCTATCAGCGGGAGAAAACCGCCTTCCCAATCTATGGCAATGCGCTGCATGTTCAATGGGATTCGTTATCGGGACTGCCAAAGATCACCCCACTAATCTTTCTGGACAGTGTGACCTTTGAGGCTGCGAAAACAGACAGACTTTGGGGGAAAAACGAATTTTTTGTAAGCCGTGACTGGGAACATACAGATCTGGATATACCATTCAAAACATCTGACGACCTTTTTATCACACTTTGGTCTGATACTTTGGAATCCACTGTTGAATGGCAGGATTATCTTGAGCCTGTAGACGCAAAACCGTTTAATAGTATTCCTGCTGATAGTGTTTACAAAAGACTATTACAAGAAAGTGACAACTTTCTGGCGGAACAATTAATCCTGTTGAGCTCATGGAAACTCTTTGGTGAATTGAATAGCAGCCGCACCATCGAGTTACTGACTGATTCATTACTGTCAGGTTTGCCCCAACTGCCAATTTGGGTGGATGGATCAGGGCTCAGCCACTATAATTTGTTCACACCGCTTAGTATTGTGGCCTTGCTGCACAAGATTTACCGGGAAGTTGATGAAGAAAGGATTTTTCAGCTGTTTCCGGCAGGTGGACAATCCGGGACTATCGAAAACTACTACCCGGCAGATCCACC
>CAZOJZ010000467.1:0-4117 GCA_964580205.1 uncultured Roseivirgaceae bacterium | reverse complement strand
TGCCGGAAGCCATTAATGATGGGCAATACTTAATTCCCCGTATGACCCGTAACCAGAGACGCGAAGCTATTTGTGGACCTATTGCTGTCGGGGGAGCGCAAATCAAGCCACAGTTAGTCCAAAAACTATTAAATGACGTTGGATCAAACCCTGATCAACTACCTATTATGCAACATGCGCTGATGCGTACCTGGGACCATTGGAAGGAAAATGGAGCGCCCGGAATTGCCATTGATATCTCAGATTATGAGGCAATTGGAGGTATTGAACAAGCCCTATCCTTGCACGCCGATAAGGCCTATGCAGAAATTGCTGAAGGATATTCTGCAGAGGAGGGGCAGCGCCGTCAAAAAATCGTTGAGAAAATATTCAAATTGCTCACAGAAAAGGGAGCGGATAACCGGGAGATTAGAAGGCAGGCGCTGCTGAGCGACCTTGTTACACACACGGGTGCAAGCATGGAGGAAATAATTTCAGTGATTGAAGTTTTTCGAAAACCGGAGTACTCATTTTTAATGCCCCCCAAAAGGGAACTAAAGGACGATACCGTAATCGATATTTCCCATGAAAGTCTTATAAGACAGTGGAAAACTTTAAGTGTCTGGGTTGATGAAGAAGCTGAGTCAAGTAAGATATTTTTACGGCTTGCAGAATCAGCCCAACTACATCTTGACAACAAAAAGGACAATCTTTTTGGGCTTGAATTAGATCAGTACCTGGGATGGAGGGTACAATTTAAGCCGGATCTTGCCTGGGCAAAAAGGTATTCAACTGATTGTGACAAATGCTTAAGGTACCTGGAGGAAAGCCAGCAGCAAAGAGAGGATCTTCTTCAGGAAAAAAAATCTTTGGCTCTTAAGGAGGAGATAAGGCGTAAAAAGGAACTAAAACGAACCAGGGTTTTTGCCATGGTTTTGGCATTTGCCACTTTAGTTTCCATTGGGTTTTTGATATATGCCCAGCAACAGAAGGAATTGGCCTTAACTCAAAGGGACATAGCAAGAGCAAATTACCAAATTTCCAAGGCACAATCTCAAGTTGAAAAAGACCCTACAGTTGCCCTTAGGTTAGCTGAATTAGCGGCAAAAATAAGCAGTAGCCCACTGGTTTTAAATGCGGCCCATAAGATATACCGGGAAAATGTATTTTATAAAACACTCTTTCATAAGGACGAAGTTCATTCAGTGGCCTTTTCCCAAGACAATAATCATATGTTAACTGGTTCAAAGGACGGTGTTGCCCGCGTTTGGAAGATAGATGGTGAGATCCAACTTGAGATTCCCGCGCATGAGGGAGGTGTAAACGCTGTAGCATTTGGTCCTAATGGAAATTATATCTTAACAGGTGGAGCTGACGGCTTCGTTAAATTATGGAACCTCGACGGATCCTTACAATATAATTTTAAACACACCCAACCAATCTCCGCTGTAGCATTCTCACCAAATGGGCGTCAAATTTTGACCGGGTCCGAGACAGCCCGATTATGGGACTTAAAAGGCAACCTGCAACAGGTTATTGGGCAAGCTCAAATATCTTCCATGGCCTTTAGCCCTGATGGAAATACAATTCTTACCGCCTCCTATGATAGAAGTGCCAGAATTTGGGACCTAAAAGGAAATATGTTAAAAGAGTTTGGTGGTGATTCAGATTATATATTTTCGGTAGCTTTCGCCCCTGATAGCAGAAAAGTCCTGACCGGATCTGTGGATGGAGTTGCCAAATTATGGGACATAAGGGGTGATTTGATCGATGAGCTTAATGGGCACTCTAACCGGATTTCATCGGTAGCCTTTTCGCCGGACGGGACCAGAATGCTCACTGGCTCCTTTGACAATTACATCCGTCTTTGGGACTTGGATGGAAATCAATTATATGAACTTAAGGGCCATGTCAACCGTATATCCTCGGTAGCTTTTTCAGCTGATGGCACAAAAGTTTTGTCAGGATCTTACGACGGAACTGCCCGTTTGTGGGAACTACAGGGGAAATTGATCAGGGAATTCGATGCTCATAATGATTATATTTTTTCAGTGGCATACTCCCCTGATGGCACAAAATTGCTTACAGGATCCTATGACCAGACTGCCAGGTTGTGGGGACTGAATGGGAATTTGTTGAGTGAAATGAGTGGACATAATGATAAGATTAATTCCATAGCATTTTCTCCGGATGGCACCAAAATTTTAACCGGGTCCGAAGATAGCAAGGCCTTTTTGTGGGATTTAAATGGCGTGAAACTACAGGAGTTTTCAGGCCATAAAGATGGAGTCTCCTCCGTTACCTTTTCACCAGACGGGACCAGAATACTTACCGGTTCAGCAGACCATAGTATCAGGTTGTGGGACCTGAATGGTAAGCTTATTAAAGAGATAGGAAAGCATGATGATCGGGTGTCGACAGTAGCATTTTCACCTGACGGCACCAAAATTCTGACGACATCCTGGGACAAATTGGCCCGGATCTGGAGTTTAGAAGGGGATATACTGGTTCAGTTTGAGGGCCATGCTGACCAGATCTATTCTGGGGTATTTTCCCCTGATGGCTCAAAGGTCCTAACAGGATCCGGTGATGGATCAGTTCAATTATGGAATATTGAAGGCAAGGTCCTTTTGGAACTAAGCGATCACTCCGGGATTGTTTCTGCGGTGGCATTTTCACCGGATGGTTCCAGATTACTTACCGCAACGTTAGGTAATACGGCCCGCTTGTGGGACCTCAAGGGCAATATGTTAAAAGAATACCCGGGACAAATAATCGCGGTGGCCTTTTCTCCTGATGGTAGCCAAATATTAACTGGTTCAACCGAAAGTGTCCAACTATGGGATGGTGTTATCAACCTGGATGAATTTTTGCAAAGCGGAAGAATCGATGAATTGAAAACGGATCCTGAAAATGATTAAGCGCTTATAACTGTTTTCACTTGCCTATCTTTAGGTCACAGTAGTTCATTCCCATCGATTAAAACGGTTTTTACAGAACTATCTGTTGCCTGGTCCAACACCCCTATTGCACCTGGTGTTTTTGCCACAAAGGCCTCAAGGTCATCGGTGGAATCGAAAAAATTAGGAGCCCTTGCCTTACCTTGGAAAACTAAAAGCAGAAAGTACCTTTGCAGTTCATCTCCACTCATGTTATAAACGCGAGTGCAGGTGTTTCTTCCAATGGGCGTGTCCGGGTCCATCAATGCCAGTACTACCTTAGTCCCACTTTTCCAACGTTGTTGCTCACCCTTTAGCACCGAATTCAATTGGTTTTTTTTCATTTCAGAAGGAACCGTTTCAATATTGCCAATTACCAGCAATTCAGCGTTCTGTGCGCTGATTGTTGGACATGTAAACGAAATCGCCGCCCAGCAGTACACTGTACTGAAAATTAAACTTTTCAAAAAAGGTTCAGCTCTCATCGCCTCATCTTAAAAACCAATAGCAAATTGCGCGGTGACTCTGTTCTCATTTCCCGCTATTTCCCGGTGTTCATATTGGTACTCCAATTTTACTACTGCCAGGAAATTAATTTCATAACGCAGCCCACCTACAAATGCTGTGGTATTATCCACTTCAAATAATATTTCCTCCGGTTGATAGTTTAAAATGTCAACCCTAATGTAAGGCACCCATTTCTTTTTGAGTTTAAGGCCTGCATATACATAAGAGGCTACCGTCAAGGGATTTCCCGTAGAATCATTGCTATTAATAGCAAAAGTGCTTTCGGCCAAAAGCTCGAATTTCTTCCCAAAATAGGCCACAGATCCCGAAATCAGACTTTGATTTATACGGGTATTGACAATTTGACCATGAATTTCAGCTCCTTCCGATATTACATCGTGATAGTAAGAAGCCCCAATACGTAAACCATCCTTAGGTTTGATGTGAACAGCGGCGGTAATGGATTTGTATTTATCGTTGTCTAGGACGTCACTAGATCCCAGGCCATTACCAATCATAAAGTCATAACCAAACTTCAGTTTTCCCAGATTTAACCCCTGTAAACTTACCCCGGTAGTGTGTATGGGTATTATATGTTCTTGAAATAATAAAGGGCGATTTATAGTGGGGAAGAATACCCGTCCATGGTGGTAAGTGTCGTTCCAGTAGTTAATTGGGGTATGGTGCTTACC
>CAZOJZ010000466.1:0-11370 GCA_964580205.1 uncultured Roseivirgaceae bacterium | reverse complement strand
GGAGAGACAAAATGCTCCTGATCTGGTCCATAGCTCCAGATTTCTTCCACGGTGCCTGATTCTGCATCCACACGATATTCCACAGCACGGCTATATCTTTCTTCAGGTGGCATAGGCGGCTGTGGAGGGACATTTCGGGAGCCTCCATTATCGAATAATAAAATGGTGCCACGTGGGGTCATTTCCAAACCGTGTTGGTAATATGGCCAGGTGGTCTCGCCCACTGGTTGTAAAAGTTTGTCGGACCACGGTTCCCTCCAGCCAGCAGGGTCACCAAATATCCAGATCAGCTCCCCTGTTGACATATCTACCTTGTAAATCACACACTGTCGATAAGAAGAGACGATTAACGCGTCTTCTTTCTCTATATAGTAAAGTGCGTTGGAGTGTGTGATATCAAAAGGTATGGAGTCGTACTTTTCCTGGTAAATCTTTTCGTAGAAAGTGCGATTCAAGGAACCCGAACCCAGCCGTTCAGGGTCCAGAATGTCCACCACCGACCATTTCCGAACCGTACTCCCATCCCGGGCAAACTCGATAATAACATCTCCCGCCACCTGTGCAAGTGCCCTTTTAGTACCGGGTGGATATTCAGCCGGGAAGTCATCGAATTCAGACACCTCCAACCCCAGCCCAATGAAGTGCCCAGAGGATAATTCAATTACGTCGTGATGAAAGGCATCGGTAGCCACCGGCAAGCTACCTTCAGCCAGTTCGCCTTTGACACTACCAGTTGTATGCCATTCCTGTAAGAAATTGCCCAGCATATCTACTTCGTATAGACGACCGCCTTTATGACCCATAAACATCAGGTTACCATTGTGCATGCGCCGTGGCTCACCTATGGAAGTTTCATTCTTTAGGTACCAAAGCACCTCTCCGGCTTCATCTACCACCACTGCTAGTCCCCAATTTGGGTCGTCATCGAACTGGCCGGTCCAACGGAAAACGTTAAACATAGTTACCCCCGGTTCCTTGTCTTCCGGGCTGTTATGGGTCAATTCTATGGGAGGAAAGTCATCGGGTAGCGGCGGTGTCTCAATCTCCAAAGGATCGAGTACGGTTTCTCGTCCTTTTTGGTCGCGGATGGTGACGGTGACAGTATGTGTCCTTCCTGGCCTTAACCCCAAGACTAATGTTTTGTGCTCTGTACGGGGTTCATCGTCCGGAGTTACATTCTGTTGGTGTTCACCATCATCAATCAAAAGACTGGGCACAACCGGCCGGTCTGAGGTGAAGGTAAGGATACCTGCCAGGGGAGCATCCTCATTAGGATTTGCCACAAGAATAACGTCATTTGCTACCGGCGGTCCAGCGCAGCCAAGTAAAAATGCCAGGGACAATGTTGTGGTAATCCAGAATAGGAAACTTTTGGTTACTACTGCTAGTATATAGTGATTCATGCTCATTTATTTTTTCGATTTCAGTTAATATAACTATTTACTTTTTAAGCTCATCGATCCAATAGTATTACCCCTGTTTCTTTGACGTACTGCTCCCAATCAGATAACAGCTTTTCATATTTCTCAGGATATTCATCCGCCAAATCGTAGGACTCCGCGGGATCTTCCTTCAGGTTAAACAGCTCAAACTTGCTTTTCCCAAATGGAGCTTCCACTTTGGTTATTTTCCAATCTCCCTTTTTTAGGGCGCATCTGCCAAACAACTCCCATCCCATGACATAGTCTTCATCATGCACATAATTCTGGTGTTCACGTAACAGTGACAGCATTGAACTACCTCTAAGTGGGGTTAACTGGTGACCTTTGTATGAAGATGGATAGGTGCCTCCAGCCAATTCCAAAAAAGTTGGCGCCATGTCCATCACCGTGGTAAAGGCTGCTGAATGTCCTTTCCCTTTTTGTTGGCGAGGCATTTTTATAATCAAGGGAGTATGAATTCCACCCTCGGTAGCATAACCTTTGTACAATCGATACCCAGCGCTTGAAGCATGTGCCCATGGAGGCCCGTACCCCACAAATGAGTTGGCAGTGCCCATGGCCTCGTACTGATCGATCCCATCCGGAGTCATATTTGCATCAAGTACTGCCGCCCCGTTATCTGAGAAAAAGACGAACAACGTATTGTCATATTCTCCTATTTGCCTCAGGTACTCCATCAAACGACCCACGTTATAATCCAGGTTGTCTACCATTCCGGCATAGATTTCCATTTTACGGGACTCAATCCTCTGCTGCTCATTATTGAGCGATTCCCAGGGAAGTAGTGGTTCATCAGTGATGTTGTATAGGGCCCCTTTTTGATTAGGTAGTTTTGGTAACTTAGCATTATTAGGTATGATACCTTTTTCTTTTAACCCCTGAAAACGGCGGGATCGCAAACTATCGTAACCAATGTCATAGACGCCCTGAAATTTTTCGATATGCTCTTTTGGAGCCTGCAACGGCCAGTGGGGTGAAGTATAGGCGGCATAAAGAAAGAAAGGTTGACGGTCATCCCGGTCTTCCTCTATGAATTGGATCAACTTATCGGTGTACAAATTCGTTGAATATTGCCCATCTGGATAATCCGTGTAATGGTCATCTTCCCAAAACCGGTTTTCACTATACGGAACGAAATGATTGGTATAAGCATCAAGCAAAGTATAGGACCTCTCAAACCCTTTGGCAGCGGGGCTTTGATCAGGCGTCAGACCCAAATGCCATTTACCAGATATGTAGGTGTGATATCCAAGATCTTTCAGCAGTTGTGCTATTGATACCACCCGATCATTCAAATACCCCTCGTAACCGGGCTGGCCGACCTGTTCACTTATCTGTGGAACCCGCTCTGCCATATTTCCCAGCCCCGCGATATGATTGTCTGTTCCCGACAGGAGCATTGCCCTGGTGGGAGAGCAGGTAGCGGCTGTGTAAAAATTGGTGAAAATTTGGCCCTTTCGAGCTAGTTCATCAATGTTCGGCGTAGCAATTTCACTCCCAAAACAACCGAGGTCCGAAAAACCAAGATCGTCAGCCACAATTAATACGATATTCGGTTTTTTTTGACGGCTTGTTGATTGCTCACTTTGGCAAGAAAAACAAAGAAATAATAATGTGACTTTTATTATTGCTGCAAGCTGGCTGGATTGGGACACTTCGTTAGATATAAATTATGAATTATGAGTGATGAATTTTTGTTGATCTTAATTTATTTGGTTTTTGTTGGTAAAGTCGCTTCTTGATTTTTTAAGATAATCATTAAATTTATAGGTTGTATTATTATAAAGAATTTGCATTTCTTATATTCAATTAAAAACTCTGTGCCAGCCCCATCACCACCAAAAATTTTCTTTCTGGTACTTTGTGCGACTACTTTCTTTCTTTCGATACAACCTGCATTCGCTCAGGAACTTGAACCAAGGGCCCTTACCAATCTACCGGTAGGAATGAATTTTGCCGTGGTGGGGTACGGGTTTGCCAGCGGCAATATACTCTTCGACCCAGGTCTTCCTTTGGAAGATGCTACCGCTAATTTTCATTCGATAATTGGAGCGTATGCCCGGGCCATCAATTTTTTTGGACTTTCAGGAAAAGTAGATGTAATAGTACCATACGGAATGGGAAAATGGAGCGGAGTGTTTACCGGGATTGACACGTCTACAACAAGGTCAGGGTTTGGTGATATTCGGTTCCGAATCTCATTTAATTTTCTTGGGGCACCGGCTTTAAAAGCGAAAGATTTTGCTGAATATAGACCCGATAAAATCTCTGGCTTTAGTTTACAAATTATAGCGCCAACAGGACAGTATTTCCCTGATCGATTGATCAACCTTGGTTCTAATCGATGGGTATTCAAACCTCAGTGGGGTTTTGCGAAGCATTATGAAAAATGGATTTGGGAGACCTATCTAAGGGTCTGGTTTTTTAGCAAGAACGATGATTTTTGGGGTGGTAATGAGATAAAACAAAAGCCGTTATACGCTGTAAAAATCCATGGCATACGTAAATTCAAAAACAAATCCTGGTTGGCATTGGATATAGGATACGGTAATGGTGCAAGAAGTATTGTCAATAATGAGCTGAAGGATAATAGGAATTCCACGTTCCGGTTCGGTGTGTCCTATGCCATTCCCCTTGGCCGACAGCATAATATTAAGCTCAACTGGGTATCAGACATCACACTGGAAAAAGGAGCAGATTTTGACGCCATTGGTGTAAGTTATCAGTATCGGTGGTTGAAAAAATGAGGTAGCGCTCTGATCATTAAATTGTTTATCTTGACCACGAGCTCAATTAATTACTTGAATATACTGTTCGCTCAATGGATTCACCATCGATATTAAAGAAATTCTTGATCTGGAGGGTTAAACACCTATCCAACCAGCAGTTTATTTTTATACTAAGTATCCTGGTAGGGCTGGCCACAGGATTTTCAGCGGTAATAATCAAAAACTCCGTGCATCTTATCCAAGAATTTCTAGCCCATGGATTCGCACAGGACTACTACTATTACTTGTATTTTATTTATCCGACCATCGGCATATTTCTTACGGTGATATTTATAAAATACTTTATAAAACGGCCGGTGGGACATGGTATTCCCAGCACTTTATATGCCATTTCTAAACGAAATGGTATTATCAGAAGGTATAACATGTTTTCCTCTATTATTCCCAGCGCCTTAACCGTGGGATTTGGGGGTTCTGCCGGACTGGAAGGGCCAACCGTTGCTACCGGTGCTGCCATTGGATCCAACCTTGGCCAACTGTTACATCTCAACCACAAGCAAATAATTCTGTTACTTGGATGTGCCTGCGCAGGTGCATTATCCGCGATTTTTAAGGCTCCCATTGCAGCCATAGTATTTGCGCTGGAAGTGATTATGTTGGACCTGACCATGGCCGCATTAGTTCCCTTGCTAATGGCTTCATTGTCAGCTGCTTTGACGTCTTACTTCTTTCTTGGCCAGGATGTGCTTTACCCGGTTGAGCTGGCGGATGATTTTGTCTGGTTTGACTTCCCCGTATATATTTTACTGGGAATAACCACGGGGCTGGTCTCCTTATATTTTATTAAAGTATATATTTTCATTACTGAAACTTTTGAAAAAATAAAAAGTCGCTATACGCGATTATTAACCGGTGGATTGGCCCTGGGAGTACTAATCTTTTTTCTTCCTTCTTTGTACGGTGAGGGGTATGAAGAGATCAATCAAAGCTTACATGGCGACCTCAGTTACCTGTTTAAGAACACCCTTTTTCCCTTTCAGGAAAATGCCTTGCTAATCATGGGGTTTTTGTTAGCGGTGATCATTTTTAAAGTGATTGCTACTTCACTCACCTTTGGCAGCGGGGGAATTGGCGGTGTTTTTGCACCCTCTTTATTTATCGGCGCAAATACCGGGCTCTTGTTCGGGAAAATATTAAACTATTTTGATTTCAAAGTTTTCTCTGAGAGCAGTTTTGCCTTGGTAGGTATGGCAGGTTTAATAGCAGGCGTGCTACACGCACCTTTAACGGCCATTTTCCTTATTGCTGAAATCACCGGGGGTTACAATCTAATTCTGCCATTGATGATTACCGCAACCATCTCATACACTACCATTAAATATTTTCAAAAAAACTCCATCTATACCATCCAGTTAGCTAAACGTAAAGAACTGATTACCCATCACAAAGACAAAGCGGTACTCTCCCGCATGAAAGTAGTAAAACTTATAGAAAACGATTTTACTACCGTAAACGAAGAAGCAAATCTGGGTGAGTTGATAAAAATTGTGGCCAAATCACATCGCAACATTTTTCCTGTGATCGACAGCGAAAATATGCTTCAAGGTTTTATCACTTTAGATAATATTCGCGACATTATGTTCAAACCTGAATTGTATGAGTCTGTTTTGGTTAGGAGCCTGATGACTGCTCCACTTACTTTTGTCGACCCCAAAGATTCAGTGGAAGCTGTGGCAGAGAAGTTCCATGCCAGCGGCAAATACAACATTCCGGTATTGAAGGACGGCAAATATTTAGGGTTTATTTCCAAGGCCAATTTATTCTCTGCTTATCGGAAATTACTAAAGCGTTTTTCTGAAGAATAATAGAGTGCTTTTATAAAAATTAGCTTTCTGGTTAAAAAGCTTCACTAAAGTTGAAGTATAGACCGTTCTGCCGCTTGTTAAATCCATCCGATCCTTTACTAAGCCCTATTGCGTAGTCAATTCGAATATTAACCCTGGATTGCGGATTAAATAGTATGCGCAATCCTGCACCAACTCCGAGGTTAAAGTTACTAATCTGAAAATCGGAAACATTGTTGAATACCTGAGCTCCCCCGATAAATCCAACAAGTCCCAATCTTTTCCAAAACTGCGACAATTTTGCTTCAGTTCCCTCTTCCCAAAAGGGAAGTCGATATTCCAATTCAAAAGCAGTCATGTGGTGGTCCTGATAGGTACCTTTAAAATAGCCCCGTATGAATTTGTCGCCGCCCACCCGGGAAAGTGCCCGCATGGGGATTTCGTCGTTGGTTAAGTTTGCAGATCCATAGGCACGGACTGCCAGGGTTTGATTTTTGTAAGTATTGATATAATGCCTGGCATCAAGGGTAAAAGTGGTAAATCGATAATCACTTCCCAGAAAGCTGACATAGTTGATGTTATTTAGTGCGATTAAACTACCTTTTATGGGGTTTAGTGGTTTATCCCGAGTATCGAAAAGCAGCTGAAACCCGATTCCTGAACGCACCCCCTCCACCGCCATATCTTTAATCACCAAAGCATCCTCATTGATGAAGTAATGCTCATCCGAGGTGACCTTTATCCGATAAAGATACTCCATGTCGTATTGCAGTCCAAAGTAGAGGTTGGGCCTTAGCTTGCGTAGTATTACAGGAGAAAATTTGATCCGGTCGGAGTCAAAATTAAGGTAGTTAAGGGTATCCGGAACACCTGCACCATCGACCTCAACTACGATTGCTGCTGCCCGGTTTCCCATGCCGTAGTTACGGTCAGGGAATCGGTTAAAAAAGGCCTCACCACGTATACGCCATAGGTTGTTTTTGGCAAAGAACTCCCATCTCGTTTCAATAATTATCTGACTGTTCAAGGTATAAACAGCAACAAACTCCAGGTTGGAAATGGGTACAGACAAATCTCCTTTCGCTAGGTCGAAGTATTTAATACCAATGCCACCCAAGGTAAGATTGGTTTCAGGGGAGTAGCTGATTGCCGGAAAGATGTCCAGGCGTTTAAATGCTCTCTTGTCGGTGGTATCAGACGTTTCTGTGCTTTGGCCCTGTCCACTACAGCCTTTGTTGCTTTTGGTGGCATTTTCCTGAGCGTTTACATGCTGAAAAAGAAATATATGGAATAGCACATGAATGAAAATTCTTAACATCCTCGCCTTAATTTTTAAGAATTGTACTCATTGTCCTTTAGGCTATAAATATGCTCTACAGCATAGAGAAAGATTATAACATATCGCTCAATTATTGGTAAGAATGTTGCAAACGGGCAAAGATCAATCTCAGATACATTTATAATGTGCTAACCAAATAAATTTCCGGAGCAATCACGAGCATTTCGCAAGTGAAAAAACTTGTTGCCACATTTTTTTTGTAATTTAATTTTGAACCGAACAACAGACCCATTTCTCACTAATTACCTGTGTTATGAACAAGCAGCACTATCATTGTATCTATGTAACCGTCTACATTGTATTCTTGCTATTTACTTTTCTCAATATTTCAACTTTCGCTCAGTCGACCAGCCATATTGAGCAAAACGACAAGGAAATCAGCAAGGATTCCACAGAAAATAAGGTAAAAACAATTTCTGAAGTGGTAAAGTCCTGCCTCAAATACCCCGGCTTGTTTAATATTTACCAGGACAGCACCAATGGTAAAGTATTTATGGAAATAAGCGAGGATAAGATCGGTAAAGAATTTATCCATTTCTTTCACGTGGAAAACAGCCCAATGGATGCCGGTTGGGCAAAGGGCGCCTATGGTTCAGAGTCCATCATTAAGATCAAGAAGTATTTCAACAAAATAGAATTTGTCGGTCAAAACCCGCATTACTATTTTGACCCGGACAATCCAATAAGCAAGGCAGCTGGTGCAGACATCAACACCCCGGTGATCAGCGTGGACAATATTGTAGCTATTAACAATTCCAAGGACACCTTCCTGATCGAAGCAGAAAACCTGTTTCTTACAGAAGCCCTGGCGCAGCTTAAACGACTTCCCCACCCTGATTCCAAGGTTAAAAACCCCTTCAAAATTGGAAACCTGAGCAAGGATAAATCCAGGTTTACAGCTATTCGGAATTATCCAAAAAATGCTGATGTAGTGGTCGATTATGTATATGAAAATAAGCACCCCACCAATTTCGGCCGTAGCACCATAACTGACCCCCGGTATATCACTATCCAAGTGCAGCACAGCCTGATACAAATGCCAGAAAACGACTACCAACCACGATTCGAAGATCCCCGGATAGGATACTTCACCACCCAGGTAACCGATCAGACATCCACCAGTGTTACGCCTTACCGTGACCTCATCCACCGGTGGCACCTGGTAAAGAAGGACCCGGACGCTGAAGTTTCAGAGCCGGTTGAACCTATTGTTTTCTGGATGGAAAACACCACGCCCCTGGAATTACGGCCTGTAGTAAAAAAAGGTGTGGAGGCCTGGAACATCGCCTTTGAAAAAGCCGGGTTCAAAAATGCTGTGGTAGTCAAGCAGCAACCAGATGATGCAGGCTGGGAGGCTGGTGACCTCCGGTATAATGTACTGCGTTGGACTGCCGCACCCATGATGGGTAGTGCCTGGGGTCCAAGTTTCGTTAACCCCCGGACCGGCCAGATCCTGGGAGCTGATATCATGCTGGACTATGTTTTCATCAGAGGTGTGAGCATGGAGAATAAAGTATTTGGTCCAGAGGTTCAGGGCCTGGAAGAATTAATGTTTGGGCAGGAGACAACAGTGTTCGCCCAGCCCGATTACCCGTTCCAATGTAAAGCCTCGCGGCAATTAGGTGAGGACTTACTATTTGGGAATTACCTAGGCAAGGCCCTGGGCTACTCAAAACAGGATGAAGAAATAATGGAACAAGAACTTATCATTTGGTTGATGCTGCATGAGGTAGGCCATACACTGGGTTTAAATCATAATTTCCGGGCTAGTCAATTTAGAACCCCGGAAGAATTAAATAACACTGATATCACCAATAACGGGGCCCTAAGTGGTTCAGTCATGGACTATAATGCTAACCATTATTCTCTGAATCCCGCAAAACAAGGCCATTATAGAAACACCGTTCCAGGACCTTACGATCTTTGGGCTATTGAGTACGGTTATTCTACACCCCTGAAAGAAACGAAAGCAGAAGAAGCAAGAATGGATGCGCTGCTGGCCCGATCTACCGAACCGGAATTGGTTTTCGGGAATGATGGTGATGCGATGGGATTCCCAGGTTACGGTATTGATCCTACCATAGTCAGATGGGATATGAGCAATGATGTAATCAAATATGGTGAAGACCTGATCCAACTTTCCAGGTTGACCATGTCGAAACTAAAAGACAAACTTTCCCAGGAAGGGAAATCTTATCAGGAACTATTAGTGGGGTACAATATTAGTATGTCCTACTACTACCGGGCTTTGAATAGCATTAAGCATTACATAGGAGGGGTCAAAATCGACCGGGCTTTTGTTGGTCAGCAAAATGCCGGCAAACCATTTGTTCCCATTAGCTCCCAGGAACAGAAAAGAGCTATGAAGGCTTTGGTTGAGTATGGATTTAGCCCTAGGGCATTTTTAGCTCCTAATGACCTGTACGCCTATTTACAAATACAGCGAAGGGGTTTTGACTTCCGCAGAAAAACCGAAGACCCCAAGATCCATGACCAAATCGCTTTTTTTCAGCGTAGTATATTGGCCCACTTGCTTCATCCTACTGTATTAAAGCGAATGACCGACTCCCGGTTATACGGCAATACCTATACGGTGGCCCAAATGATGTCTGACCTTACCGAGGGTATTTTCAAGGAAGACCTGAACATAAATGTGACCACCACCCGTCAAAACCTTCAGCACATCTATGTCGATGGCCTTATATCCGGATTGTCCAACTCCAAGTATGACTATATATCTAAATCCACCCTTCTCTATGAAATCAAGAAAATTGAGGATATGATGAAATCAAATAAGGGCAAGAACGAAGAGACGAAGGCACATCGCAAGCATATTCAATTTAAAATAGACAAAGCTTTAAAACATAATAAATAATATCCTGTACCACTATGATCAGCTAGGGTAAACACGTCGTCTGTAATTAGCTATTGGATTATTAGCATGATGGTCATGATCGTTAATAATATGGCTATGGTCGGCGTCATATGAACAAATGTGAACTGAAATCAAATTTTCATCAGCCCGGCCACCGTTTCCAGTAGCATGGTTGGCCCTCATATAAAACGCACCAAAGGTAACAGTTGAATGTGCGACAAGGTCTTTTTTTTCAGTAGTTATTAGGCTCCTAAATAAAATAGGAAATGAGCTATTGCTTACGGTTACCCATTCTGATCCATAAATGTGAAGGTCTAAGTTTTTTATATCCAGTTTGCCCTTATTTTTGACCCTGACTTGAAAGTTCCATATTTCACCCGTATTTATATGACCACCTACTCCGGAGAAGTTTATTATGTCAATTTCAATATTATCGGTATGGTAAGGGTAGGTATTGATGGCTGTTAGTAAATCATCAATTAATGGCATAATTCTAGAATTTAAGGTTTAAAAGTCATTGCACCTTTTGTATCTGCCTATGAAAAAAGTAACCCATTTAACAATAAAAGGTAACGAAGGCAAGGCTGTTATCGCTGATGACCAGGGTAACAAATGGGATATTTTTGGATTTCCCGTTAGTGGACCGCTACAAATACCTTTAGAAGCAACACAAAGCTTCATGGGCTATTGGTTTGCCTGGGGAGCATTTTATCCTGAACCCGAAATTTACGGTTTATGAGCGGCTCATTCTCCGGTTTACACAACCCATAATGAACCCGGTCCAAAATAAAAACCACGCTTTAAGGCGTGGCAATTGTTCATTCTTAATTCCTAATTTGTAATTGGCCCCGCCAAAGGCGGGGCTCTGTGATCCCTCTGGTATTTGAACCTAAATACAGCAATACACTTAATAACACCTAGTAGGACATCTTATTGAGGTGTTAAGTCCTAATGATACAATAAAATACATCAAAATACTTGACCTATAACTATACCTTTATTAACTTCAATGAGGTAAACTTTTTTAGATCATGGCCACAGTAAAAGCAATCGTCCGCAAAAGCAAATCCAATGCCATGGGACTATCCCTGGTTTACATTCAGTATGGGCACGATCAGAAGACGACATTATTTAGTATTGG
>CAZOJZ010000465.1:0-3922 GCA_964580205.1 uncultured Roseivirgaceae bacterium | reverse complement strand
ATACTGAAAGCGGACGTTCAGAAGAAAGTAAAAATAGGCAGCTATTGGCCCAAAGCGGACGTTCAGTCTATGGGATCAATTGCGCGTAGCCGTTCTTTGCGAGGGAGGCGCCGACCATCTTGAAGTAATCGGGGCTTCCTTCGACACCGAACGCATCGACAAGCCGGTTCAGATAGTTGGTTGCTGAGACAACATTGATCGTATCTTCGATAGTCTGCTCAGAGACACCCTTGTCTCTCAGAGTGTCGATATCCGCGATTGTAATAGCTGCGGGTGTCTGGGTCAGCTTTTCGGAAAAAATGAGCAGATCCCTAACCTGTTCGCTAATGCCGTCGATATTTGGTCCCATTTCGAGGGTTGATAAAGTCCCTTCGTCCACGCCCATGGCTGTGAGTGTCGCGCGATGGCCTTCCACACAGAAATGGCAGCCATTAATGCGTGAAACATGTGTCGCGATGATTTCGCGCTCTTCCCTGGAAAGCTCAGATTCCCCGACCATCACATTCTCAAAAAATTCGAGTAGCGGTTTATATAGTTTTGGCGAGCGTAAAAAAACATCGGCAACACCTTTGAAGTTTCGTGAGTAGCTGAAGTTTGTCATTGGATTCTCCATGTTTTTAGTTAACATATTTATCAATAAGACCAATTAATTGAGACTTTGTCTGAACACCAACTACAGTCTCTTTTAATTCACCTTCATCGAAAAGTAATAGCGTTGGGATACTACGAATACCAAAGCGTTCTTGAATTGCTGGGTTTTCATCAACATTCACCTTTGCCACTCGTAATCGACCTTGGTAATCATCAGATAGCTCTTCAAAAACCGGGGCAATCATATGACATGGACCGCACCAGTCTGCCCAAAAATCGACCAGGACAGGACTTGAGCTATAAAGAACATCCTTTTCGAATGTATTTTCCGTAACCTGTATTGTATTAGTTTCATTTACAGTACTCATAGTTATACCTCCTTAAAAGTTAGTAAAATAATTGTTAAAAGAATCTGTTCAAGTTCTACTACAGATTTACCCGGTTACCTTGTATGAACAAACTCCACTGCTCTCCTAGATTGCTTTTGCGTCTCGCGCGGTCGTCTGCATGAAAATACTTTTTTGCATAATCAAGGGTTATGCGTGGATTTGATTCGAATTCATTGGCAATTCTTCCAGTCACTGCTGTTTTATTAGTGACCGTACTGTTATCCAAAGTGTTATGAACACCATCTGCAAATGCAGGTGTGGTAGACAATCCGATCAAGCCAATCATGGCAGTAATACCAAATAGTACAGTTGTATAATCTTTCATTTTCATTCTCCTTCTTTGTTAAGAATTGATGAATAATTGGAGGCTGGGGTTGGATTCGAACCAACATAGGCGGCTTTGCAAACCGCTGCATATATCTGCCACCCAGCCATGTTCGCTACTCCATTAGGTTTGCTTCGACAATATTTTTGGCGAAGTTTTCGTATTGTTCTCCAACCTGTTTTGCCATCGTATCGGGAAACACATGAAATTGACCTGCACTCAGTCCTTCAATAATCGCTTCGCTGACTAATGTGGGTGACTCTGTCATCTCGTCAAAACCAAGACCATCAGTCATATCTGTTTCAATCGGGCCCGGATGTACACTAACAACAAGAGTTCCTTGCTCATCTAATGTGTCACGTAGCCCCTGTGTGATTGAGTACGCTGCGGCTTTTGATGCAGAGTACGTAGCAAAATCTGAAAAATTCTTTAGTGATGCGACAGAATTCAACTGTACTAGCGCACCACCACCATTGGCTTTTAATATCGGCGCAAAAGCTTGAGCAATATGTATTAATCCAAAAACGTTAACATTCAACTCATGACTAAATTTTTCAATAGCATCCTCTGCTAGTGGTGCGGCTAATACCAATATACCTGCATTATTTATCAAAACTTCAACATCGCCGGCCGTAGCAGCAGCAGCCGTGATCGTCCCTGGCTTTTCCATATCAACATGGATGGGGGTAATCTTATCTCCATATGCTTCAACCAATGGCTTTGCTGAATCAAGCGTACGTACTGCTGCATACACCTTCTTCGCACCATGCTTGATAAGTGAATCAACGATTGCCTTACCGATACCACGATTGGCACCTGTTACTAAAACAACTTTACCTTGAACATCATAAGGTTTTCCTATTCCGCTATTCGTACTCGTCATTACATAACTCCTTAGTTCTCGTTTAATTACATTTAAAGACCGATCAGTCCATATATAGACAAAAAAAATCAATCCAGTATTTTTAAAATATTATTAATCACTTCTTCAGTACGCTTTGGAGAAAGCCCTGCTTTCACCATTGTTCTTAAACCGCTCATGTTTGTGATGAAGTAAGTAGCCAGCGCTTTTTCATCCAAATCTTGATTTAGCTTTTTCTCCGTCTTATCCCTTTTAATCGCTTCGGCAAGTATCTGCTCAACACGTTTAATTTGATTATTCATTGCTTCAGCTAGATGCTTATCACGCTTACCAAACTCCGACACGGTATTCATCAAGAAGCAACCTTTCTTACCTTCATCGCTATCACATGAAGCAGTAATGCTCTTAAATAGCGACTCTATAAATTCACGACCACTTGTGCTGTTATTGAGTATTTCCTTAAATTTTGAATATGAGTCATTACAATAAAATTCTAGACAACTATCGAACAAATCTTGCTTAGAGCCAAATGTTTGGTAGAGACTGCTCTTTGACAAACCTGTGGCTTTTAAAATGTCTTGCATAGAGCTGGCTTCAAAACCACGCGACCAGAATACATGCATAGCATCGACTAATGCTTTATCAGGATCAAATTCTATAGGTCTTCCCATGCTCATGGGACCAATATAGGACTGATCGTTCCATATGTCAACTATTATTTAATCAATAGTAAAAATGATTGGAGGCTGGGGTTGGATTTAAAAAAAGACCCTAAAGTTATGAAGGCTATTCTCGTGTAATACTGAATGTCCGCTTTGGGTCGATAGCTGCCTATCATGATTTACACCTGACCGTCCGCTTTCAGTATTAAGCAGACATTAAAGTTGATTGTTCTAAACGTCTGCTTTCCAGCGAAAGCGGACATTCGGTTAAATGCTTTGAGCAAATATCTTTCCTGTGCACAATTAGTATAATTAAACCTATAATCACAAATAGCGATCTATTTTTATACGCATGTGGGGTATAAAACAGAAATATGTTTGAAGGACTAGAGCGCATTACTTATCAATCTGGTGATCAGATCTTTCAAGAGGGTGACGAGGGTAACTGTGCGTATCTTATAGACAGTGGTAAGGTTGATATTTCAATAATTAGAGAAAATAGGTATTTCAGTGTATGCAGACTTAGTGAGGGCGATCTGTTTGGTGAAATGGCACTTATTGATAATGATGTACGCACTGCAACAGCTAAAGCTGTAGAAGAAACTTGCCTAATAAGCATTAATCGTAATTTGGTCAAGACTAAACTCAAAAAGTCTGATCCATTAATCGAATACCTGCTTCGCTTGATTCTAAAAAGATTCAGGAACACTCATTACAGATTTACACGGAATGATCTGCTTACTCCTGAAGGAGAAACCAAAGATTTAGATAATGATCTTTCTGATACACAGCAAGAATTTATACAACATTTTCGTACTGCATCTGATATCAAAGAGGCCCTCAAGCGAGATGAATTTCAACTTTATTATCAACCCATAGTAGCGATCAAGGATGGACGACTGGCTGGTTTTGAGGCACTCATTCGTTGGAGGCACCCTGAATACGGATTAATACCACCGATTCAGTTCCTTAGTGTTATGGAGAATACAGGACAGATCCTTCCCGTTGGTATTTGGATTGTAGAAAGGGCTTGTCATGACCTTAATGAACTCTCCAAGAAATACCATAAAATATCCGTATCATCAGCACCGTT
>CAZOJZ010000464.1:0-4595 GCA_964580205.1 uncultured Roseivirgaceae bacterium | reverse complement strand
AATATCATTGGATCTACTTCTGCCAAATCGTTGTGCATTCCACCTTCTATGGTCACCATCTGTTTATACCCATTGTATGCCTGGAATAACCTTTCTCCCATATGGTATGGAACCACTTCGTCCCTGTCTCCATGAATGATGAGGACTCTGGAATGGATGTTGTTGATTTTTTCCAACGAGTTATAGGAGTTACCTGCGATAAATTTCAAAAACCCGAGTCCCATGGCAGAGGCCATTTCCTTTCCTGAGGTCAACGGGGTGATCAAAATCAAGTTTTTGAAGTTTCTGTGCTGTGATATATGAATGGCCACCGCACTACCCAGAGAGCGGCCAAAGATTGAGATCTCGTGCTCTTTATACCCTAAACTTTGGGTTGCGTAATTGACCGCTGATGTTCCATCTATGTAGATACCTTTCTCGTTGGGTTTTCCTGTACTTTTCGAGTAACCCCGATAACTAACCAACAGTACATCGTGATCCATATCGAATAACCTAACCGCATTATCAAACCGATGGTAAAGATTTCCAGCGTTTCCGTGGAAATAAATGATCAATGGACTTTTTTTGTTTTTATCATGTAAAAACAGAAAGGACTGAATGGTTTCTCCGTCAGAAGTTTCAATCCAGTGTTCAGTAGCATAAGACGGAATATCTTTCTTGGGAATGGCACTGGTTCTATCTGGGAAAAACGTCAATTTATCTTTCATTCCGCAGCTTGATAAGGTTACTAATAGTATGCCATAGATTATTAATCTTTCGCTCCTGTCCCTAACTTTCATCGGTCAACGCAATTGCCTGCGCGTTACATCCCAAAGGTCTGGCGAATTGTCTCCTGGAGTACGTGCTTTTCATTGGTACATATTACTTCTCCCCATAAATCAAAATTCCACTGGTATCCAGAGTAGTCTCATCAGAATATCGCACATCCACACTATTGATTACACCCCTTCTTACCATTTCAACAGTCTCTTCACTGGCTGTACTCAAAGCCCCCACAAAAGGGGCAGCAATTTCTGTCATAAAATCCCAATACTCTTGGGCGCTCGAACAATTGATTTTTCCCGGGATTTCAGTTTCTACTATGTTCTTTAAACCCACTTGTCTGAATAACTCTGACATAAGCCCTTCTGGAGCACATTGAAACATTCCGGGGGCTCCTTCGGGAGGTATCGCCATTTCGATGTATTGTTTGATATTTTGACTAATACAGGTAACCCAGAAATTCTTCTCCGGACCACCCCAAACGGTAGTTGCCAATCCACCGCCTGGCTTTAACACCCTGACCATTTCTGCAGCTGCCAGTTGCATATCAGGGAAGAACATAAAACCCAATCGACAACTAACCGCGTTAAAGGTATCATCGGGAAATGGAAGCTCACAGGCATCAGCTACCAAAGTCTCTACATTACTAAGTCCGCTGGCCTTAGCTTTGTCACTAGCCACATTCAGCATACCTTCAGACAAGTCGGTCAGAGTTACCTTACCATTAACCATCATATGGGCTATGGTAAGCCCCGGTTCCCCGGTACCCGCAGCAATATCCAATACTTGATCAACACCAGATGGTTTCAGGTGCTTAATGATAGCATCTCCATGGGGTTGAAGAAACTTCATAGTCAGACCATCCCATTTCTTCCAACCAGGGGAAAACTTGTTCCAGGACTGCTTTTGGGCGTCCCGTATGGTAGTTAATTCTATGTTCATGGTTTACATTTTAACTAACTTCTTTTCTTACCGTTCGAATAACTATATATTTAACTCAATAGTAATCTATATAGTTCTTTAACCTAAAGTTGCTGATGTCTACCACGCCACAGGAATTACTCGACAACCACCAGTGAAGGATCCAGCGGATACCTCCCAAAGTCCTTTCCATAAATCGCCAATCCACCCGCTCCTGTGACTTCAAGTCTAACCTTTAACCATCCTTGATCTGCTATGGTAGTTTTCATTTCAGCGTCAAGCGGGATTTTTACCAAATATCCATACGATCCGGCTTCCCTTAACTTTTTGTCTTGAGGCTGTGCATTCCATGACAACACTCCCCGGTGATCAGCCGGGTCATCCGGCAGCACCTGTTCGCCGCATTCCTGTCCGTTCACATGAATCTTAATGGTGGAAGGAAATTTCTTCTCATCAGTCATGGGGTATGAATTAGGATTACTGCTAGGCGCTACTTTTGATCCTTTCATGAAATCCTGATCTCGATCGTAGTCTTCCTGGTCTTTTACAAACAACTCTTTTGCTGATGCTTCCACAATAAAATATACCTCACTGGCACTTGTAACACTAATATCATCAGGCACTCGAATAGTATACTCAAAATAGCCAGAACCTGCACCGTTTACTTTTTTACCATTCAAGACATCCCAGGTTTTCTTTGACCATTGGGAATCTGAATAATCACTTGCGGACACACTAAAAACTTCGGTACCGGGAAGTTCTTTACCATTTGTGGTAACTATGTGAACAAAGTTTTTATGGAGGATTTCCCCTGTTCCGGATTTAAGTACCAGTTGCAAAGTGGATAAACCGTTAATTTTAGGTGTATTAACCACTAAAGGATCTAATCGTTCCTGCATCCAGGGTTTATAATTGATTGCTATGCTGCCCCTGAAATCAATGGGCTCCGTTCCGCCAATCGAATTAGTGGTTTGTAACTGATACTCCAGGATAACCTCTTCATGTATATCAGGGCTCATGGATGACAGGGACAATGGTACCTGAATTTCCTCTCCAGCTTTAACGGTGTAACAAATATCCTGTCCGGTGGACAAATAAATTGGTGAATGAAGATCCAAAAGGCTCATTCCGGGTACTATATCTTCAAGTCCGGTATATTTCTCTGAACGATCAAATCTCCAATACCCATTCCACTCATTGATTACATCATGATGCTCCGTATAGAGCCACCCTGCAATCTTCGGATGAGTTCTGAAACTGTTAATCATTCGATGATAATCCCAACTCCAGTCCACATCTCCGGTACTGCCTTCGTAACCCCAGACATTTCCGCACTCTGAGTTAATATTTGGCTCTGTTCCCTGGAAGTACTCATCTTCATAGTTGAATGGACTGCCCACATACAAACTATCGCTCAGATTCGTCAAGTATTCATCCCAGGCGTATCCAGGTAAATAAACATGCCAGGAATTTATATCTGTTACCGTATGCCCTCTTCCGCAACAAATTGAATTATCTTCAACCAAGCGGCTGGGATCCAATGATTTTGCCAGATGATACATGGAGACCAACCAACGCTGAGTTTCCGGCAGATACTGCTTGCCGTTCTTAGTAGTGGTGGTCATTCCCCAGGTCTCGTTGATTATCACCCAAGAGAAAATTGCTGGGTGATTATAATCTCTTTTGATCATTTCACGCAAGGTGTAAGTCGATTCCTTCTGCATGCGCTCTTCCGGTTCACCCCAACTATTAGGCAAGTCCTCCATCACCAGCAGCCCTAATTTATCTGCCCAATAGAGCTTTCTGGGTATTTCGACTTTTATGTGGGTCCTGATACCATTTAGACCGATTGATTTACTTCGATTGATTTCATCGATCATAAACTGGTCACTGGGAAAGGTATAGTAGCCATCCGGATGATAAGACTGATCCAATGCCAGCTGTAAATAAATGGGTTCATTGTTAAGTGCAATATAGGGTATATCCGTGCCAGGCAGGTTCATCACACCTATCTTGCGCATACCGAAATAACTTTGCAGAACATCTTCTCCATGTGTTGCCTCTATCTCATATAGGTAGGGATCGTCCAGCGTCCACAGTCGTTGATTAGTAATGGCTACCATACTCCTTGCTTTGGTTTGTCCTTCAGTGAACTTAATGGTGGTGGAGATTGAACCTTCAGGTCCCTGAATGGTTACCTGGACTTCCTTTTGTTCCTTAACTGGCAAGGGAAAATAAACCACAATTTCTACCTGCTCATTGTCAATATCCGGAGTAAAATGGATATCATCGATATATTCCTTTCCTCTTGACTCAAGGTATACGGTCTGCCAAATTCCCCGGGCATTACCGTAACCCTGTTTACCGTATAATGTATGTGGCCTCCGGGCATCGTCAGCCCGCACTACCAGGGTCATATCCTGATCGTATTTTAAGTGTTCGGTCAATTCAAATTCAAACGGCACATAGCCACCTTGATGGGTTCCTAACAATTGACCATCTAACCAAACATGAGTTTCCCAATCGGAAGCTCCAATAATTAAGAACACGCGTTTTTCCTTCCAGGCTGAAGATACCTGGATGGTCCTTTTATACCATCCGATATCAGCCTCATCGGCCACCCCCGACAATTTCGACCCCCAGGGAAAAGGAATAGTTATTGTTTTATTAAAATTCGATTTTGCTGAAGCCCAGTTCTCATCAAGCCCGTGGTCCGATGGGTCAAAGGCAAAATCCCACTGGCCATTGAGGTTGATCCAGGAATCTCGTTTTTTAATAGGATTGGGGTGTTCAGGAAGTGGAACTGATTGTGAATGTGCGAATTGGAACACCAGGCAAACAAGAAGGCAACTAGAGGCTGTTTTCAAGAGTGTAATATTTAAATTTTATAATCGTAAACACATTCTACCACC
>CAZOJZ010000463.1:0-5492 GCA_964580205.1 uncultured Roseivirgaceae bacterium | reverse complement strand
ATTTTTCTATTTCAATGCACTTCGAAAAAAGACCATGGAGTATGGGTTACAATCCCTCCTGGCCATGATCAATATTTGAAGATCGATTTGGAAGGAAAAACCATTCTGCCCAACGGAAGGTATATTGAACCTGCCGGCAAGACCTTCAGAATTGCCCCGCATCCATATGGACTAACCCTGAGCCCCGATGGGAATATCGCGGTTACTGCCAATTCAGGAACAAATCCTTTGTCGATTACCATAATCAGAAACGTGCTGTCTGAAAAACCTGATATTCAGCAGGTGCCTCCGGGGCCTTCCACGGAGAAAGGAATATTGGCGTCTGTTTTCATGGGCTTGGCCATAAGCCCAGACAATGAGAAAGTATATGTTTCAGGGGGACAAGAAAATAAGATCTATATATTTTCTACACAAACCGGAGAAAAACTCGACTCAATTAACTGTGCCTTCAAAGATGAGAATATCGATTATTCCCATGGATATATCGGGGATTTAGCGCTGACAAAAGACGGATCCAGGATATACGCTGTTGATCAAATCAATTTCAGAGTAGTAGTATTAGACACCCGGCAAAAAATCCTTATTCACAGCGTTCCGGTGGGTAGATATCCATTTGGGATAGTTATTTCCCCTGATGAGAAAAAAGTTTACGTAGCCAATGTAGGCATGTATGCCTATCAACGCATTCCTGGTTTGACCAAAGAGAATATAAAAGAGAAAGCATTGAAATTCCCTGCCTTCGGATACGGTACTGAAGCAGCTGAAAAAGGGATTCATAATGACAGTGTAAATATCCCGGGACTTGGAAAACAAAATGCTATAGAATCGTTTTCTGTTTTTACAATTGATATCACCGACAAGGACAATCCGGAGGTTATCGCTAAAAATAAAACAGGTAACCTGGTGGGAGCAATGGTGGATGGAATTCCCGCAGTTGGCGGTTCCAGCCCAAATTCATTGGCGGCTACGGATGATTATGTTTTTGTGAGCAATGGGAACAATGATAATATTTCAGTAATTGATATCAAAAGTGATACCATCGTCCAACATATTTATCTGAAGCCTGAAGAGCGCTTGCAGTCATTCAGGGGGGTGATTCCATTTGGTATAGAGGTATCTCCAGATCAAAAACGATTGTATGTGGCGGAGGCAGGGATCAATGCTGTGGGGGTTATTGACCTTCCATCCATGAAAGTGATCGGCCATATTCCAACCGGATGGTTTCCGGCAAAATTGAAAGTATCAAATAATGGTAAAAAACTCATCGTAACCAGCGCCAAAGGTTATGGAAGCGGCCCAAATGGTGGTTTGGAGTTCAACAGAATCCCACGTGAAAGCTATATTGGCAGCTTAATGCTCGGAGCCATTTCGATAATTGACATCCCTTCTGATGAAGAATTGAAAGTTTTAACACAACAAGTTATCGACAACAATTATAAGTTTGTACCTGCCAATGATGAGTTTTTCCAACACAGGAAAGATAACCCCATTCCACTCTATCCGGGAGAAAAGAAATCGCCCATCAAACATATCATTTTCATTTCAAAAGAAAACCGAACCTATGATGAAATTTTTGGGCAAATGGAAAATGCCAAAGGTGATCCTTCCCTTGCCCGCTATGGAAATACCGCAACATTTTTTAATCGTAAAAAAACGGACACCGTAGAAAATGCAACGGTGATGCCAAACCACCTGAAACTGGCAAGAGAATATGCATTTTCCGATAACTTTTATGTCGATGCAGATCACTCTGCGGATGGCCATCGATGGCTGGTAAATACCTATCCTAATGAATGGGTAGAAACAACTACCACAGCTAGTTATGGAGGGAACAGGAGTTTCAAAGAAGATTCGAAAGCTCCGGGCATTTATGCCTTTAATGGCTCTGCAGGAGCTATCTATCCTGAAGATTACAACGAAGCGGGATCGATGTGGGATCACCTAGAGCGTTATGGAATTGATTTCTTTAATTTTGGATTTAGCGTCATGTTTGAGCCAGGATCCTACGAAGTGGATTATAAGTATACAGGAATCAGGCACATCGCGAATTATCCACTTCCGCAACCCCTTTTCAACAGGTCATCCAGAACTTACCCAACCTATAATATGGCCATTCCGGATCAATTCCGGATCGATCAATTCATCAAAGAATTTGATCAGAAATGGGGGAATAGTAATAATCTGCCCTCTATATTAACGGTAATTATCCCAAATGACCATGGCGCCGGAGACCGTCCTGAGGCGGGATATCCTTTCAGGGAAAGCTACATGGCCGATAACGATCTGGCGGTTGGCCGCATTGTAGAATTTTTATCACATACCCCTTATTGGGGAAATATGATGATTGTGATCACTGAAGATGATTCTCAAAATGGAGTGGATCATATCGATGCTCATCGAAGCATACTGCTGGTCATAAGTCCCTGGGTAAAACGCAATTATGTAAGCCATGTGCATTACAGCTTTGGCAGTATTTTCAAAACATTCTGGAATGTATTAGGCACTCCTTATCTCAATCAATATGACGCAGCAGCCATGGATTTTGGAGACTTTTTTATGGACAAACCTGACCTGACTCCCTACGATGCGGTATCAGTTGATCCAAGAATTTTTAATCCACAAAAAGCATTGGATCCTTTTGATGAGGACTTTGACTGGAAGGCTGTTGAAAAATCTCCGGCGCTGGATAATGTACAGGATTTTATTGACGACAGTAAGGAACGCGATGAGGACCGTTTGGAAAATCGGGAGAATTAGAAGTGCCCATTTTAATTTGCATCTGTGACATTTTCTGTTTGCTGAACGGATAAGTACCAATAAAGAATAAAAATCAATCCCGGAACAACCACCATTCCAACCAGTAAAAAGTTGGATAAAATATCTGGCCTGATAAACACCAGAGCAACTATACTTAAAACAGCCACAAGCCCTCCAAGTCCTTCCCACTTCCAGGCGAGAGCCAGCCCAATTATACTACCTAGTGGGAAAAAGGCAAAAGCAATAGCGTCTTTTGCAGACATTGATCCAAATCCAGCCTCTTCAGATCCGAATATATCTGCCAATAAGAAAAACAGTACAAATACAATAACAATTGCACTCAATATTCTAGCAATCCATCGTATAGCACTGGTAATTTTATTACTCATAACTTATAATTCAAAATCTAACTCCTAAAGCCGTGCTTACTTAATGGCAACGACCTGATACGTTCCCTGGTTGCGGCGAATAATGCATTAACTACTGCCGGCGCAATGGGCGGTGTCCCGGGCTCTCCTACTCCACCGGGATACTCGTCCACATCCATGATATGGGTTACCACTTCGGGCATGGATTTCATGGTCACCATTTTATAGTTGGGAAAATTGCTTTGAACGATTTTTCCGTCTTTTACCTGAATCTCTCCAAACAGGGCAGCAGTAAGTCCATAAACGATTCCGCTTTGCATTTGACTTTCGATAATGGCCGGATTTACCGTACGCCCGCAGTCGATCACACAATACACCTTATCTACTTTTATCTTTTTCCCATCCAATCGAATCTCTGCTACCTCACCCACGATGGACCCAAATGACTCATGTAAAGCCAGTCCCCGGAATACTCCCGGATCTGGATCTACTTTCCAGTTGCTGATTTCAGCCAGTTTATCCAATACGGCTGCATGTCTGGGGGATTCCACCAGCATTTCACGTCTGAGTTCATACGGATCCCTGCCCAATGCATGAGCGCACTCATCCATAAAACATTCGGTGAAAAAGGCATTCTGAGAATGACCCACACTGCGCCAGGTTCCCACAGTCATGGGCAGATCCACGGTGCTCAAATCCGTGTAGGCTGCCTCCATTTTATAAGGTAGATCCCGCATGCCTTCGGTGCTGGAAGGATCGTCTTCCGGGCTCATAGGCATCATGGGAATATTTCTAGCAAACAACCCTGCCAGCGCCCCTTGTGCCCCTACTTTTTTCTTCCAGCCTTTTATGTTGTTTTCATCTAACCCAGCGGTCATTTTAGCTACTACCGCAGGTCGATAAGTATCGTTGCGCATGTCCTCTTCACGGGTGTAAACCAATTGAACAGGTACCCCAGGAAAATGTTTGGCTACTTTGGCAGCTTCCAGCACAAAATCCGTTTCCCCTCGTCGGCCAAATCCACCACCCAGGTAGGTTGTGTGACAAATAATTTTATCCTTTGAAATACCTGCTCCCTCCGATACCCCATTAACAATAAAAGTGGAGCTTTGATTACCGGTCCAGGCCTCGGCGTGGTCTCCTGTTATCAAAACCGTGCAGTTCAGAGGCTCCATACAGGCATGGGCCAGGTAAGGTACTTCATAGGATGACTCCAAAATTTTATTTGACTCTGAAAGTACTTTTTCAATGTCTCCCTGATCTTCCCAGATCTTGGCCGGGTCTCCTTTTAGAGCTGCCTTTAATCTTAGAATTGCATCCACAGGTTTTGGGGATTCTTCATCCAATTGCAGTGCATCCGATCCATTGCGTGCATGCCAGGTAGTATCAGCCACTACCGCTACCCCTTCATCAATTTGTACTACACTTATTACTCCTGGAAGGCTTTCAACCGCTTTCTGATTATTGATTGAAACTATTTTACCTGCTACCTCCGAAGGATGTCGTATTACCGCGAACTTCATATTTTCAGGTCTAACATCAAGACCAAAAACCGCCCTGCCATTCACTTTTTCAGGAACATCCAATCGCGGTACCGATTTACCCACCAATTTAAATTCTGTGGGCTTTTTTAAGGGAGGATTCTTGGGGGCTTCTTCCTGAACTGCCTCTGGTGCCAGTTCACCATAAGTAAGCTGCTCACCAGTATCCCTGTTGATTATTTTCCCCTTTTCAGCCTGACAAATAGCTCGATCAACGCCCCATTTCTTAGCTGCGGCCGACCGCAACATTTCCCTGGCCATGGCGCCCACCACCCGCAAATGATCATAGTCGTCTCTGACACTGGTGCTGCCTCCAGTAATAATGTTGGGGACATAAGCAAAGACTTTTTGCATCATGGTCAGATCACCAAAAGCATCCCTCGGCTCTTCATGGGCCATGAATAAATTGGCATAGGGCCCTTCCGGCTGAGGGTGTACTACCTGAATCTGCGACATCTCCACTTCCAGTTCCTCAGCAATTAGTTGCGGAAGTGCAGTGTAAACACCCTGTCCCATTTCGGTTTTTGACACGGCCAGAATTATGGCATTACCGGGGCCTATGCGCACAAAGGCATTGAGCGAAGTACCTGCTCCCATACCTTGACCGCTGTATTGGGCGATTTTCCTATTCACGTACATTAGTCCGCCTACTCCTACCAAAAATCCGCCCCCTATAATGCCACCAGTTATTATAAATGCTCTTCTTTTCATGAGGCTTCGGTTTCTTGTACTTCAGATAGTACTTCCTGCATTCTTAACTGCGCAGCTTCTTTAATAGCCGCACGTATTCTTTGATAGGTTCCACACCGGCAGATGTTGGTAATGC
>CAZOJZ010000462.1:0-33102 GCA_964580205.1 uncultured Roseivirgaceae bacterium | reverse complement strand
TGATATTAGCCGGGACTATCAATTGCTATAGTTTGCCCGACGGGCGTCTAATCACCTGCCCCCCTGATCCTGCTGTGGCTAAAAACGGATTTTTCCACACCAACAACACGGACCTGATTAGGGTATTTAACAAAGTGGCTGGCAATGGTGCCACAGATGCATTGAGATTGAACGACCCAAAGCGCGTTGCCTACATAAAAAAATGGGATCTTAGAAACCTGGTATTAACAAGATTAAAAAACAATGGCGGGTATAACTCGGTTATCAATAATTATGGCCAAAAGCAAGAAATGTTCAGGCGACTTGAACAAAATCCGTTGAAATTTTTGGACTCTAATTAAAAATCATGCATTAGTCTTTGTTTCTATGGTATAATATAATTGACAAGTGGATCTTAAACAAAAAGAAAATCGATTTGGTAAAGGACAGAAAGTCGTTTGCATAAGCATCGAATCCAGCTCCGCCCACAAGTGCAGTTTGAAGTTAGGCGAGGTTTACACCATTCAAAATAAATACAAATGTCAATGTGGTTCTGACCAATTGATCCTCAAAGAAGAAAAGTATGGTATTTACATGGTCTGTCAATGTGGGCATGAAGCAAATAGAACCCAATCATATTATACCTGGAGATTTAGGCCTTACATTGTGTCGTGAAAAAAATTGTTGCCAACTGTTCCAATTATTGCATAAAAAAAATCCCGCAACGCGGAACTTTTTTTATAATTCATTTCTATCTATACCGAAGCTTCGACCTGAGCATCTAACTTTTGAGAAAGAACGCTTTTAGGAACTGCTCCAATTTGTTTGTCTACAATTTCTCCTCCTTTAAAAACTAAAAGGGTAGGGATACTGCGGATGCCAAACTTAGCAGAAATTGCAGGGTTACTGTCTACATCAACTTTACCAATTACCGCTTTTCCTTCATACTCAACAGCCAATTCTTCCACTAAAGGTCCTATCATTTTACAGGGACCGCACCACTCAGCCCAGAAGTCTATAAGCACCGGCTTATCTGATGCGATGATTTCTTCGAAGTTCGCATCCGTTATTTCAATTGCTTTACCCATGATTATTAAATATTTATAATGTTCTAATTTCAACCAATGTGCCGCAAATATAGTGCAAAATATTCTTGGCCCCCACACTGTATGCCAATTATGCCGTTTATGTTATTATTGCGACAAAATTCCTAGTGTCAAACTGTCAGATAAAACCGTAATTGTAACTGATTAGTTCAGAATCTTATAGGAAATTTCAGAAAGTTGATCCAACTCGGCGATTAATTCATCTTGTGGTTTTACCTGAAATTTTCTCGACAGCATTTCAACTTCAATATTTTCCTGAATATCAGCCACATTCAACTTGAGTTGGCAGGGTCCGGGATATTCCCGACTTATTGATTCAAGCTTTTTTACCAGGTCTTCAGTTACATCATGAAGTTTGACTTGCAGCAAGATCCCCTTACTCATTTTGTCCCTGATCTCAGCCAGTAACTGAATGTTATAGGGCCTCAACTGCCATATTTCAGGCTGATTATACCTTTCTATGACCTGTCCTTCTACGTAAATGAAACTCCCAATTCCCAACAAATGCTGGAACTTCAGGTATTCTTCGCCAAACATGGCGAGCTCAAGTGAGTCTTCAAAATCTTCGATAGTAAACAGACCAAATGGCCTGCCTTTTTTCTTGCCAAACCGTTCCTCGAACTTGGTAACAATACCTGCGACCGCAATTTTGGCCCCTTTGTGCTCCTCGATCTTATTAACAGTACAAGTGCAAAAATAGTGTATGTCCAATTTGAATTGATTCAGCGGGTGTCCCGAAATATAGAACCCCACTACTTCTTTTTCGATTCTGAGTTTTTCTAGTTCCGTATAGGGCTCACAGTAAGGAACTTTGGGCAAGGGAATGTCAACGCCGCTGTCACCACCAAAAAGGGAAACCTGTGAAGCATTCTGTTCATTCTGTATTCGACTTCCAAACCTTATGACTTTCTCGATCAGGCTGATTGCTCCGTTTTCTGCCACCAAATACTGTCTTCTATGAAATCCGTCAAAGCAGTCAAACGCACCAGCCATGGCCAAACATTCGAAGGTTTTTTTGTTTACCGTCCTTAGGTTTATACGTTGGGCAAATTGAAAAACATCATCAAATGCACCCGATTCTTCTCTCTCTGAAATTATCGCTTCCACCGCAGCTTCACCGGCCCCCTTTATAGCGCCGAGCCCAAACCGGATCTGACCTTGTGCGTTTACGTCGAAGTTCAGACCGCTCTCATTTATGTTTGGCCCCAACACCTTAATATGCTGACGCTTACACTCATCCATAAAAAAAGTGATCTTTTCAATGTTGTTTTGATTATGGGTTAACACACTGGCCATATATTCGGCAGTATGGTGTGCTTTTAAATAGGCGGTTTGGTAGGCCACAATGGAGTAGGCTGCCGAATGACTCCTATTAAACCCATAAGCAGCAAAACGTTTCATGATATCAAAGATCTCGCTGGCTTGCTCATTGGAAATTTTGTGCAATTCAACAGCTCCTTTGATAAAGATCGTTTGCTGCTTGTTCATTTCCTCGATGTCCTTTTTCCCCATTGCCCTGCGCAAAAGGTCGGCTTGCCCTAAGGAGTATCCCGCCATGATCTGGGCCGTCTGCATGATCTGCTCCTGATAAACCATGATGCCATAGGTGTTTTTTAAAATGGGTTCTAACAGCTTATGCGGATATTCTACTGTTTCTCTTCCATGTTTTCGGTTTATATAATTCGGTATGAAAGCCATGGGGCCGGGACGGTATAGGGCATTCATGGCAATCAGGTCCTCTATATCTGTAGGTTTAAGCACCTGAAGATGTTTTCTCATACCGGAAGACTCAAACTGAAAGGTGCCAACGGTTTCTCCACGTTGATATAATTTGAAAGTCTTTTCATCATCCAGGGGTATCTTGTCAATGTCTATGGATAAATCCTTGTGCTTCTCAATTAGTTTCAGACAGTCTTTAATTATGCTCAAGGTTTTTAACCCCAGGAAGTCCATTTTGAGCATACCGGACTTTTCGATCAACTTACCATCAAACTGGGTGATCAATAGATCGGAATCCTTGGAAGTACATACCGGTATATACTCCGTGAGATCATCCGGGGCAATGATCATACCGGCGGCATGGATTCCGGAGTTGCGCACCGACCCTTCCAGCTTTTCCGCCATTTTCAGGACCTTCCCCCGACTATCATTGCCCTTGCGAATGGCTTTTAATTCAGGGACTTCCTCATAGGCTTTGGCAAGTGTGATGCCCGGCTCGTCGGGCACTAGTTTAGCCAGCGCCATGGCTTCCGGTAAGGGTAATTCCGTCACCCGCGCCACATCCCTAATGGCCAGTTTAGCGGCCATAGTGCCATAAGTGATTATTTGTGCCACCCGGTTCTTGCCATATTTATTCACCACATAGTCAATTACCAACTTGCGTCCTTCATCATCGAAATCTGTATCGATATCAGGCATGGTGATCCTTTCAGGGTTCAAAAAACGTTCAAACAATAAAGAATACTTAATGGGGTCAATGTTGGTAATACCGGTACAATAGGCCACCACAGAACCGGCAGCGGATCCGCGTCCCGGGCCGATCATCACATCACGGTCGCGGCCGGCTTTGATCAAATCAGCAGTGATCAGGAAGTATCCAGCAAACCCCATGGTCTTTATGATGTTCAATTCGTGCTCAATGCGTTCTTCTACTTCCGCGGTTAATTCACCGTATCGTCGTGTTGACCTGGCCCCTTCATAAGTTACATGCCGCAGGTAACTGTCGGTGTCATCAAAACCTGGAGGTAAAGGGAAATTAGGCAGCAGGATGTCTCTGGTGAGTTTGGGGGTGTTGATCTTATCGACGATTTCATTGGTATTATCAATCGCCTCAGGGTGGTCTTTGAACAATGTGTTCATTTCAGCCTGTGTCTTAAAAAAGAATTGGTCATTTGGGAAACCAAACCGGTGTTCTTTTGATCCGAACCCTGGTCCTTTCCAAATGGGTTTGCTCTGAAACTCTCCGGTATTTACGCAGAGTAATATGTCATGGGCATTGGCATCCTCCTGATCTACGTAATGCGAATCGTTGGTGGCAATGATTTTGACATCATGTTTTTGAGCAAACTTCAAAAGTGTGGCATTCACCAGTTGCTGCTCGGGCAGGTCATGCCGCTGTAATTCCACATAATAATCTTCTCCAAACAGATCTAACCACCATTTGAAAAGTTCTTCGGCCTCTTCTTCCGTTTTGTTCATGATTGCTTGCGGAATTTCAGCACCTAAACAACAGGTGGTGGCAATAAGACCCTGGTGATACTTTAGTATTAACTCCTTGTCAATGCGGGGCCATTTGCTATATAATCCCTCCACATAACCCAACGAACACAATTTGGATAGATTTTTATAACCCTTTTCGTTCTTAGCCAACATCAGCTGGTGATACCGCTCGTCTCGTTGTTCCTTGGTGAATTTTTTTTTATGCCTGTCAGGGGCCAGGTAAAACTCACAACCAACTATGGGTTTTACATTGTATTTGTTGGCTTCCGCTACAAATTTGAACACCCCAAACATGTTGCCGTGATCGGTCAGCGCCACTGCCGGCATGCCGTCCTCCTGGGCTTTTTTGAGCATCTCGGGAATTTTAGACGCGCCATCTAACAGAGAATACTGGGTATGACAATGGAGATGAGAAAAAGTGGGCATATATGATAAAAGTTAACGCTAATGTAGGAGTTATTTAGACGTCATTAAAGCGTCAATGTTTATAAATTTTTCGAATATTATAGCCGCTTGATTTTGAGCACTTTCTTGGTTTCGAAAAATGTCTCTTGGAAGAAATCAGCTAACTGGTACACCTCTACCTGCGCTGTTATCTCATTGATCTCTTCCCTTAAATCCCCTCCTTTTAGGTAAAGGATCTGTCCGTCCAAAAGCAGGTTGGCTTTTATCCAGGGAATAAATCGGTTTAGCCGGGTTACCGCTCTGCTTACGATAAAATTGTAACGGTTCTTTAGTTGCTCTGCCCTGATCTGCTCACAACTGGCATTGGTCAGTCCCAGTTGATGGATCACTTCCTTTACAACCTTGATTTTTTTCCCTATTGAATCGATACAGTGGAAGTGTGCATAGGGAAAAAGAATGGCCAGGGGAATACCGGGAAATCCTCCACCGGTACCCACATCAAGTATTTTATCTAAAGCACGGAACTCCTGTATTTTGGCAATACCCAAAGAATGCAGCACATGGTTTTGGTAAATACAGTGGATGTCTTTCCGGGAGATCACATTGATGCGCTGGTTCCAATAAGCATATAGATCACCCAGTGCATGGAATTGATCTTTTTGATGTGCATTGAGGTCAGGAAAATACCGGAATACGATTTCGGTGCCAGGAACAAAATCCATGGGCTAAATATGGTCCTTTTTGCCTTTCAATAGGCCATACATCAATTCTCTTGCCCGATGGAGCTGGGCTTTTACTGTTCCCAGAGGGGCTTCCAACTCCCTGGCTATTTCATCGTAAGACAGTTCGTCGAAATATCGCAGACGCACCAATCGTTGATACTTCGGTGGAAGCTTTCCCACAAAAAGGTGGACCAGTTCAATTTTCTGCACTTTTATAGCTTCTTCCTGTGGATCCAGATTATGATCTTCCAGATCGATATTGACGCTGTCGCCGTCATCATTTTTCAGGGATGTATTGAGGCTGAAGGTATCCAGCTTTTTCTTTCTAATAAAATCAATGGTGTTGTTTGTGGCAATACGGAACAACCAGGTGCTAAAAGTGAAGTCCTTTTTGAATTTGTGTAGATTTCTGAAGGCTTTGGCAAAAGCCTCTATGGTTAAGTCCTCGGCATCGTCCACGTTTCTGATCATTTTCAGGATCATGTGATATACAGGGGTCTTATACCGCTTCATTAACTCAGCATAGGCTTTTTCATCACCTTCTTCAACCGCGCGGTCGATTAAGCCAAAATCTTGTAATGCTTTGTCCGAGAATTGTTTCAATGCCAATTTACTTTGCTATTGGACAACACCGCTATGCCGGTATATAGATAAAACAGGCTGTACAGAAAGTCTATGAATGGCACTTGACCTATATTAAAGTGATCTCCAAGCTTTCGAGATGATTTTTCTACTACCAAAGAAAGTGCGAGTTGACGTACTAGAAACCCTGCAGCCACCCAGTATACTAACGTTGACGTTATCAACAAACTTACTAAAGAACTCCAAAATATTATATGAGTAGCTGTGAATATGCCCAAAACCAACTGGTCGCTCATGGTATAGTATTTTCCCACAGAAAGATGCCGTTTCTTCTGTATGAAATATTCCCACCAGCTTAGTTTTGGCTTAGATACCATAAAGGACCCCTGATCTAAGCAAACTGAGGTGTTTTCTCCTGTGGCATATTTATTAACAAACAGGTCATCATCACCGCCCGTTACATGGAGTACTTCCTGCAGCCCTTTTACTTGTACAAAGTAGGATTTCCGATAGCAAAGATTTCGCCCTACACCCATGTATGGGTGTTTGTTAAGCGCTCTTGAAAAGTATTGAATAGCCGTCATTATGGTCTCATACCGGATCAATTTATTTAGAAGGCCTGCATGGACTTCATAACCGCAGTAGCCTAAAACTATCTTTATGTTTCCTTGGCATTTTTCTGACATAAGACTTATCCAGGAGTTGGATTCAGGGTAACAGTCCGCGTCGGTTAACAATATTATGTCGTGAGCAGCTGCAGTGATTCCTTGTAACAATGCATGTTTTTTTTGGTTTTGACCCTGTGGGCAATTTGAAACAGCTATCAATTTTAGAGTCAATCCCGGATAACTGAGGCTTTGTACCCATTCTTTGGTGCCATCCTGCGAGCGGTCATCAACTATAATTAATTCGTAGCAGGGGTGGTTCTGAGATTTCAGGGCAGGAATTAACTGTTTCAGGTTTGGAAGCTCGTTGTGGGCACAAATAATCACTGAAACGGCTTCAGCAATGGCAGGATTCTTCTTGTTTTCAGTCTTTGATCGCCGATGACTGGGACCAGTATAAAAAGCTAAACGGGAAAAAAGGGCCAACCACCAGATCAACTGCAACAGGGTACTAGCCAGAAAAACAATGAATATCAGGGTCACAACCGCCATTCTGTAAACCGCTAAAAATAGCAATATATTGACAATTATGGCCTACTTTTGCCCCCTATTATGATTTCCTTTCAGGTAGGCACCTCTGACCCTCAAAGCCAGGCACGTACTGGTAAAATTGCCACCACCCATGGTCTTATTGAAACTCCAATTTTTATGCCTGTGGGCACTGCCGGAACTGTCAAGGCCGTGCAACAACGTGAGCTAACCAAGGATATTGAGGCTCAGATTATTCTGGGTAATACTTATCACCTGTACATGCGGCCCGGTATACAAATCATTGAATTGGCAGGAGGTTTACACAAATTCATGGGCTGGGACCACCCCATTTTAACTGATAGCGGTGGTTATCAGGTCTACTCACTTGCGAAATCCAGAAAGATCAAAGAGGAGGGTGTTACCTTCAAAAGTCATATAGACGGTACAAGTCATAACTTTACACCGGAGCAGGTAATGGATATTCAACGTAGTATTGGAGCCGATATAATAATGGCCTTTGACGAATGTACGCCATATCCCTGCGACTACCAATATGCAAAAGAATCCATGGGGTTGACCCATAGATGGCTGGCACGGTGTAAGCACCAGTTTGAAAATACTCAGCCTAAATACAACCATCAGCAAAGTTTATTTGGGATTGTGCAGGGAAGTGTATACCCGGACCTGCGTAAGGAGTCTGCTAAAGCAGTGCTGGACATGGACCTTCCGGGAAACGCCATTGGAGGGTTATCGGTGGGAGAGCCTGTAGAAATGATGTATGAAATGACCTCGGCCATTTGTGAGTTACTTCCCAGAAACAAGCCACGCTACCTAATGGGAGTTGGTACTCCAGCAAACCTTTTAGAGTGCATTGCCCTGGGAATTGATATGTTCGACTGTGTAATGCCCACCCGCAACGCCAGAAATGGGATGATCTTTACTTCCGAGGGTATAATTAATATTAGAAATAAAAAATGGGCAAATGATTTTGGCGCTATCGACGCGCAATTGGGAGGGTATGCCGGTACGCAACACACCAGGGCCTATTTACGTCATCTAATACACAGTAACGAAATTTTAGGCGCCCAACTATCGAGCCTTCAAAACCTGACCTTTTATTGCTGGTTAATGGGAGAGGCCCGTAACAGAATAGAAAATGGGACGTTTAGTACATGGAAAGGACTAATGGTAGAAAAACTGATGCGGAGACTATAGTATGAAAATCCTTGACCGTTATATTTTAAAGAAATTTCTCAGCAGTTACATATTTGTAGTATTGATCCTGATAGCTGTGACTGTGGTTATTGACATCACCGAAAAAAGTGACGACTTTATGCAGCATCAGCTATCATTCCGTCAAATTGCCAGATACTATGTGGACTTCATCCCATGGATTGCCAATCTGGTCACCCCAATTACTGTTTTTATTGCCGCAGTCTTTGTCACTTCAAAAATGGCTGGTCATACTGAAATAGTGGCGATACTTAGTGGTGGAGTGAGTTTTCTCCGAATGTTGGTCCCTTATTTTATTGGGGCCATATTAATCGCAGCCGTTAGTTTTTACCTTAATGGCTGGGTGATACCAAATTCTGACAAATCCAGAGTAGCATTCTTAGTTGAGTATACCCGTAAACCCTACAATTTCAACCAAAACAATATCCATCTTAAAATTGCTCCTGAGAGTTACATGTACTTGAGAAACTATAATAATCACAGTAAAGTTGGCCATCAATTCACCCTCGAAACCGTGCGGGATCATGAAATGCATCAAAAATTAACTGCGCGACGGGTAAGTTGGAATGAGGAATTAGAAAAATGGAAGATACAGGATTGGACCCTTAGAGAATTTGATGGCCGTAATGAATATATTAGTCATGGGAAAGTACTGGACACACTGCTTAATATCACTCCGAAGGATTTTGAAAGCAGTAAATACATGGAACAAACCCTTACCATCGAGGAGTTAAATAGTACCATTGCATTGCTAAAGTCCAGAGGGGCAGACAACGTGGAAACGTATGTGGTGGAGAAATACATGAGATACATGTCGCCCTTTGCCATTATCATTCTCACCTTTATTGGGGTAATAGTTTCAGCGAGAAAATCCAGAGGTGGGGCGGCTTTTCAAATTGCTTTAGGTTTTTTAATTGCCTTTGTATTCATCATTTGTTTTATGTTGGGACGGGAATTTGCCTTAAAAAGTGTGGTGAGCCCATTACTGGGGGTTTGGATGCCAAACATAATTTTCACAGTGGTGAGTCTACTGGTGTATCGAACCGTCCCCCGATAAATGGCCAGTACCAGAGACTACCTGGAGTTGCATTTCATCGTGCTTTTATGGGGATTTACCGCTATTCTGGGAGTATTGATTTCAATCCCTGTGGTGGAACTGGTATTTTATCGCACTCTGTTGGCCACAGCATTGTTAGGTTTATTGCTTTGGTTTCGAGGAACCAGTTTCAAACTGGGGAGGTACCCCACCGCGCATATTTTGCTGGTGGGTATATTAATTGGAGCCCATTGGATCACTTTCTTTCTGGCGGCCCGGATTTCCAACGTTTCTGTTTGCCTGGCAGGTTTTTCTACTATAGCCCTATGGACCAGTATTCTGGAGCCCATGATTCTGTCTAAGCGGTTTCAGTGGTACGAAGTGTTGTTAGGATTGATCACGATACTGGGCCTTTATGTAATATTCCGTTTTGAATTTGAATATGCCTGGGGATTAATATTGGGGGTGATATCGGCATTTCTGGGAGCGCTTTTTACCGTACTCAATGGTCGCTTTACCCAACGGTTTGATCACTTTGCTATTACCTTTTACGAAATGATCGGAGCCACTGTAAGCATAGTGCTGATATTTCCCTGGTACAGCAGCTGGCAAACTGCGGGACTGCAGCTAGTGCCCAATGCCATGGATTGGGTATATCTATTAATATTGGCGTCTGTATGTACCGTATATGCTTATTCCATCTCAGTGGAACTGATGAAAAGGATCTCGGCCTTTGCCATCAACCTGACAGTTAATCTTGAACCGGTCTATGGAATAATTTTAGCGTTGATTATTTTCGGTGAAAAGGAAAAAATGACTCCCGGATTTTATTGGGGCACCGGGATAATTCTGTTGGCGGTGTTGTCGTATCCGGTGATTAACAGGGGGCTTAAATAGAGTTATGAATTATAAGTTATTAGTGATGAATTTATTGATGGAGCTTTCACTTTAAACGGCGTGAGTCTTCGGGCTCGTGGAATTTCAATGTTGTGAAATGCATTTCATATTCATTCCATTCATCCGGCAGCTGGATAATCCTACTGGTTTCTTCGAATACTGACTGGTCAAATGAAGGAAAGAAAGTGTCTCCCTCAAACTGATGTTTTACTTCTGTTAAGTATAAGCGGGTAGCCAGATTGATGGTGTGTTCATAGATCTGTCCACCGCCTATCACAAACAGTTCTTTCTCACCCAACTTTGAGGCCAGTCCAATGCCTTCTTCCACGCTATGCACCACCTTCAGCTCTTGGTTGCCATCAGAATAGTCAGGTTGGCTGGTAACCACAATATTGGTCCGGTTCTTTAAGGGTCTGAATTTTTCAGGAATGGATTCATAGTTTCGTCTCCCGGTAAGGATGCAGTGTCCCTCGGTGGTTTTCATGAAAAACTTCATGTCCATTGGTAAATTCCACACCAGTTGATTGTCCCGACCGATTACACCATTTTCCGCCACAGCCGCAATAATTGAAATTATCATAGTTTATTGCCTCTTAGAAATTCTTCAATAGACATTTTTCGCTTTCCGGGAGCTTGTAGTTCATTTACTGACACCACTCCATCACTCGATTTAAAGAGCAAGTAAGAGCGTCCATCAGTTTTATACGCACCCGGTTTATTAGCCTGCATTTCAATTTCTTCTATTGCTTCAACCTGGTAGATCTTATAGATAATCCCACCGACCTCAGTCCAGGCAGTCGGGAAGGGATTTAGTCCCCTGACGAAATTTACAATTTTGGCAGCATCCTGATTCCAGTCAATTAAACAATGCTCCTTAAATAGTTTAGGTGCTTTTGGGAGCTCAGTGTTTAGGTCTTGTGGTGCTAACTGGTAATCATCTCGTTCGATGGTTTGTACTGTTTTTAGCACTAATTTGGCACCACTGGTCATCAGCCTGTTCGTTAGCGACCCGGTGGTATCGTTTTGATAGATGGGTTCGGATTCCTGAAGTATGATACTTCCAGTATCAATTTCATGTTTTATAAAGAAGGTGGTGACTCCGGTTTCTCTTTCTCCATTAATAACCGCCCAATGAACGGGAGCAGCGCCCCGGTATTTAGGCAGAAGCGAAGCATGCAAATTGAATGTACCTTTGGATGGCATGCTCCACACAACCTCTGGCAACATCCGAAAGGCTACTACAACCTGTAAATTGGCATTATAATCATAAAGATCATTGATAAATTCAGGAGACTTCAAGTTTATAGGTTGTAATAGGGGAATTCCATGTTTTTGAGCACAGACCTTTACTGGTGAAGCAACTAACTTTCTTCCCCGACCCTGGGGTTTGTCTGGGGCTGTTACCACAGCAACTATTTGGTACCCACTATCAATCAGGACCTCCAGACTGGCGACTGCAAAATGCGGCGTGCCCATAAATAAAATGCGCAGTGGTTCCATTGGGTGCTAAATTACAAATAATTAAGAGCCTGCTATACTTTGTATAAAGACTTTCGAGCGTACTTACTACAAATTGGACAGGTGCTGAATTGATGCCCTCGAGCTGGACAATATTCACGACCAAAGTATATGATCTGTAAATGCAATTTATTCCACTGTTCCTTTGGGAATAGCCTTTTTAAGTCTTTTTCGGTCTGTTGGACATTTTTGCCACTGGACAAACCCCATCGGTAGGCAAGTCTATGGATGTGAGTGTCCACAGGAAAGGATGGTACGCCAAATGCCTGGGCCATAACCACCGACGCTGTCTTATGGCCAACACCGGGAAATGCTTCTAGCTCCTCCAGGGATCTGGGAACTTCTCCTCCGTATTCTTTATCAACTGTTTGAGACAATCGATGAATGGCTTTGGACTTTTGAGGCGATAATCCACACGGTTTAATAATTTCTCTGATCTCATCAACGGACAATTGCGCCATGTCTTTGGGATTGTCCGCTCTTTCAAAAAGTAACGGTGTTATTTTGTTAACCCGTTTATCAGTACATTGGGCTGACAGCAAGACCGATATTAGCAAGGTATAGGCATCTTTGTGGTCCAATGGAATTGGGGGGGACGGATAGAGTTCATCCAGAAGGATGGCTACGGTATTGGCCTTATCTTTTTTGGTCATCGGCCGTTTCCGGATAGAGTAGATATTTTTTTCGAAGCAGCTTGTAACTATCAAGCTCGGGGGCCCAACTGGCTTGAATTTGTTCTTCCGACAGGCCCTGTTTTACTTGTTCCATCAAATGATTGTTGCCGGCCAGTAGATGAAAATAGTCCCGGAAGAATTTTTCCTTTTCAGGGTATAATTTGTAGGCTGTTAATAAATACCTCAAGGTAAATTTTGGTGCTTCAACTTTTCTCAGGTCCCATCCATAGCATTTTTCATCCTTGTACATGGGGTTTTGGTCCATGCCTGGAATGCTCTCAGGAATGAAGGAGAACAGACTGTCATCAAGCATTGGATGACCGTAAACCTGGAATGGAAAGTAAGTTCCTCGCCCCAGGCTGATTTTGGAGCCTTCAAACAGGCAAAGTGAAGGATAAAGCCTGATCGACTGGTCCGTTGGTAAGTTCGGTGACGGTTTCACCGGAAGAGGGTACCGCAGCTGATGATGATAATTCTTCATTGGAATTATCTCCAGGTGACAGGGCTCTTTGCCGGAGAGCCAACGTTCACCATTGATCATTCTCGCCAGCTCTGCAATGGTAAGACCGTGGACTATTGGAATCGGGTGCATGCCAACAAAAGATTTTTGATCTTTTTGTAAAATAGGTCCAGCTACATAATCCCCATTGGGGTTTGGTCGGTCCAATACCAGCATGGTTTTTTGATTCTCTGCACAGGCTTCCATCAAGTAGTGCATGGTACTGATATAGGTGTAAAATCGCACTCCTACATCTTGAATATCAAATAGAACCAGGTCAATGTCTTTAAGTTGATCAGCGGTGGGTTTCTTATTGGAGCCATAGAGAGAAACAATAGGAAGTCCGGTATTGGGGTCAACTCCACTTTTTACCAGCTCGCCGGCCTCCTGGGCACCCCTAAAACCATGCTCAGGAGCAAATACCTGCTTAATGTTAACACCTAAGTCCAATAAAGTGTCAACCAAGTGTTTCCCTCCTATTAGGGAGGTGTGGTTGACTGCCATGGCAATTCGCAGGTCCTTAATAATGGGCAGGTAGGTTTCTAAGCGCTCGGCCCCCAGGGTTAGGTGCTTATCAACTTTAATTACCAGCGGTACTTCTGAGGTTGAGGTCTGGCTTTTACATGCAACGAAAATAACCGAAAATGTAAGAATCAACAATGCTAGTTTCATTCAATAATGCTTATTTTGCAGCGGGTTAAAAATACGCATATTATTGAACCTCCCTTATTATATATCTAAAAGATTAAAGTCCCACGGCAATAGTTTTAGTTCCATTGTACATACCATAGCTATTGTCAGTATATGTATTGGACTGGCAGTGATGCTTATTTCAGTAATGATTTTAGGTGGCTTTACTTCGACCATTGAAAATAAGATTTTCAGCTTTTCAGGACATTTGCAAGTGGTAAAGTTCACTTTAAACAATGCCATAGAAGAATCCCCTTTTGCTCCTAAAAGTGAGTTATTAACCGCTCCTCACAAATTTGAGGAGATAAGGCACATTCAGGAATATGGCCATAAAGCTACCTTGTTGAAAAGTGAGCATGAAATTCAAGGAGTTTTATTAAAAGGTGTAGGCCCTAGTTTTGACACTGCCAGTTTTCAACAAAACATTGTTGAAGGCAAATTTTTGACTTTTTCGGACTCAACCTATTCCCGTGAGATCCTGATCAGTAAGAAAATAGGCCGGATTATGCGGGTTGAAGTAGGCGATCAGGTATTACTCAATTTTATGGACTTCGATACCAAGCCCCCTAGCTTACGCATCCGTAAGTTAACAGTGACTGGTTTTTATGAAACAGGCCTTGAAGATTTCGATGATCATATAATTATAGGGGACATCAATCTAATTCGTATATTGAATAACTGGAGTGACAGCCTGGTTGGGGGTTATGAGATATTTGTAAATAACGTCGATCAGATTCATAAAGTTGAGCGATTACTTTATGATCAACTGGAGTATGATCTTTATCCGCAAAAAGTATCTGACAAATATGTTCAGTTTTTCGATTGGATGAAGTTGATAGCTAAGAATGAGGTAATTTTTTTGATTATTATAACTTTCGTTGCCTGTTTCAATATGGCCTCGGTGCTCTTGATAATGATTATGGAGCGTACTCAAATGATCGGATTGTTAAAAGCTATGGGGGCAAGTAATAATTTGGTGAGAAAAATATTTGTGTATCAAGGTATGCTATTGATGGGCAAAGGGATGTTACTGGGCAACTTATTGGGTATTGGACTGGCGTTTATTCAGGATAAATTCAAGATTATACCACTTGATCCCCAAAACTATTATATGGAATATGTTCCAATACAATGGGACTGGACCTTGGTGATCATTTTAAACTTACTGACGTTTCTGATCATAAGCCTGGTACTCTTTTTGCCCACGCGCAGCATTACCAGTATTAGCCCCATTCAGTCTATTCGCTTCGACTGATGGAGCATACCGACCTAACCATCCTCGCGCTTTCATTTTAATAACACCGAAAACGGCTTCTTTGAAAATACCCTTGGAAAGCTTTGATTCTCCTTTGGTCCTGTCAGTAAATACAATAGGTATTTCTTTAATCTTAAAGCCCTGTTTCCAGGTAGCAAATTTCATTTCAATTTGGAAGGCGTAGCCAACAAACTTTATTTTTGCCAGGTCTATCGATTCGAGTACTTCCCTTTTGTAGCATTTGAAACCAGCCGTGGTATCACGGATGGGTAATGAGGTGATGAACCGCACATAAGTACTGGCAAAATATGACATCAATACTCTGCCGATAGGCCAGTTGACCACGTTTACTCCGGTTATATAACGGGACCCTATACATAAGTCATACCCTTCTTCAACACAGGTGAGGTACAAACGAACCAGATCTCTTGGGTTGTGTGAAAAATCTGCATCCATCTGAAAAATATATTGATAACCTTTTTCCAGTGCATAGCGAAAACCTCTTATATATGCAGTACCCAGCCCGCTTTTGTTCTTTCTGGTTATTAAAAATAACCGGGGGAATTGTTCCTGCATTTTGCGGACCAATGCACTGGTACCATCAGGCGAATCATCATCGACCACTAACACATCAAAGGATATTTCCAAGGCAAAAACCTTTTGAATCAGGTCCTCGATATTAAGGTATTCGTTATAGGTAGGTATGATTACTAAACTGTTGGACACTCTTCCGTGATATGAACTATTAAGGTAATTAATTTACTTAACACTAGGGCCATCAGGTACATCATATTGCCCTTCTACCACTTTCTCTAGCTTCTGGCGAGCCATTTCCTCTTTCTCCTGTTGCTCCTCTATCTTCCATTGTTGTATCTTGACCTGATCTTTTACCAGTTCCAATGACTCTAGTATAATGTTCTTGACCAGACCATCTAGCTTCATGTCCTCCTCTTCTGTTAGAAATGTATCTAAAACAAGGTGTGTTAAATCGTCTACTATCTCCTTGTTATTGGGGCTGGCAAGATCCTGAAGGGATTGATCTACTACATGATTGATCATGTCGCTCACGGTTTTTTCCAGGTTGCTAGTCACCATACTGCCAACAACCGGAATTCTTGATATATTTTTAAGTTCAGGGTTGTTCTTTATCGCCGAAGCTATCTTGGCATCCAGATATTCGCGAAGGTCCTCTATGTAATCATGATGAGCTTCCGATGCCACCTGCTGAAGGCGATCAGAAAGCCATTCTACCAATACAGTCCTCTGCGGTTGTACCACCTCCCTAATGATTTGATTTAGCACCGGCGAACCACTTTTTATTTCGTCTTGGACACCTGAAAGTACCTGCAATACTACTCTGTCTGAAACCTCTTCTGTAAAAATATTCAGATACTTAATAAACTTAGAATAAACATAGGTTTGAGTAAGATCGATGACACCTAGTTTTTGTAATCTGACCGTAAGGCCGATCACTCTTAATACTCTTAAAAATCGAAAAGAGCCTAATGGGATGCAACCAAGTACATCATACCAGTGAATGAAAGGATAGAAAAACCACTTATGATAGGTGTTATTCCGAACGGCTAATATCCACCGAATAACCAGCTCTATTATGAATATGGTTACAAACCAGATATCAATAATCAGAAAATCCTGGTGAATATAAGTATCGTAAAGCTTGTAGAAACCAGGAGTATATCGTTCAAATAATCCTTGAATCAGAGGGCTGCTAAAGGTAAAATCAAAAAGGATCAGAGACAGGTTGATGGCAAGTACCGCCATCATGATCAGGTCAACAAATAAGTATTTGCCCTCCCTTTTGCTAAGTATCTCCTTGATTCGCACACGCATACGGTAAAATACGAAGGAAATCTATTATTTCAGCTTTATCACTTCAGAATATTTGACCGTTCAGGATTACTGTTTCGATCAGTCTGCTGCCGAAGGCATAAGGAAAGAAGTTAGTGGAGGGAATTGGTTTGGTTATGAAAACATTAGCAACTTTTCCAACTGAAATACTACCTAATTTGTGCTGTATTTCCAGAGCAAATGCACCGTTAATGGTTGAGGCAATAATAGCCTCTTCAGGGCTCATTTTCATTTTTATACAAGCCAACGATAAGATCAGGGGCATGTTTCCTGATGGTGCACTGCCAGGATTGTAATCGGAAGCCAGGGTTACCGGCAGGCCCGCGGAAATCAAATCACGGGCAGGCGGATAATTCATATTTAGAAAAAATGCCGCTCCTGGGAGCAGGGTAGGAATGGTATTCGAATTTTTTAAACAGTCGATCTCATCACGTCCAATACTCTCCAGGTGATCTACACTTATTGCACCGCATGCTACTCCTACCTGGACCCCGCCTGAGATATTTAACTGATTTGCATGTATTTTAGGTTTAAGCCCATACTTTATACCTTGTTCAAGTATTTGTCTGGTTTCATCAGGGGTAAAAAAGCCCTCTTCGCAAAATACATCACAGTATTCAGCCAGCCCTTCACCTGCCACTTTTGGGATCATCTCCTTTATAACTTTCTCTATATACTCTTGGCGCGGTATATTGGCGGGAATTGCATGTGCTCCCAGGAAAGTGGATTTGATGGTCACCGATGTTGACTCTCTAAGCCTGCGAGCTACCCGTAGCATTTTCATTTCGTCTTCAGTGGTCAGTCCATAACCACTTTTTATTTCAATGGCCCCGGTACCGGTGCTGATTACTTCTTCCAACCGCTCCAGTGCAGAGTCATACAGTTCTCCCTCAGATGTACTTTGCAGGCGTTTGGCAGAGTTTAGTATCCCTCCACCTTTTTTTGCGATCTCACCATAGCCCATACCCTTTATCTTGTCCACAAATTCACCTTCTCTACTTCCTGCAAACACCATATGGGTGTGGGAGTCTACAAAACAAGGAAATACAAATCTACCGGTTGCATCAATAACTTGATCTGCCCGCTCAGGTGCATTTTGGTCCATTGGTCCAAACCAATGAATGGTGCCGTCCCGGATCAGGAGACAGGCGCTTTCTATCACCGGAAGCTGAGACATGGATGCTCCTGCCACTATTTCAGATGAGTCTGTACAGACCAGTACCAGACCCTTGATATTTTCAATCAATATATCCATGGTCTGACCGTTGATTAATTTCGGTAGCTGCGGGTTTGATCTTTGGAAGGGATCCCAAATACCGGGAATCCAAGTTTGAACATAGCATAGAAGCTGCGCTCTTTTAAGCTGGGTCGATAGCCAAATTCGGCGCCGTAGGATAAACCCACTTTTTTATTAAATTTCCCCTGAACTCCAGCGCGGAATCCCACCTTCTGAGTTTCAAGTTGGTCTCCACTAATGATATTTCCATCCAGGATAATATCTTCCAGGGAAATGGACGGCGCATACAGAATATCCAGAAAAGCGTTGAAATGCAGATCGTTTACCAGTACCCCAAAGTCACGGTGTGGTTTGATAGCCACATTTTTAATCACATGTAAACTGAATCCCGCGTAGATACCCTTGGAGTTAATATTGCCGTAAAGTTTGGCATCGTTTACCGGGTTGTTTTCCTCGTCTACCAGGGCTATTCCCTGTTGCTCGGCTGCTTTGGTCACATCGGTTGTACTATTGAACATGGTTCCGCCCCACCTGAACCCAAAGACCTTTCTCACACGAGAAGGGACAACCAGTTTTTCGGCGGTCTTGTTGGCCCATTTATTACCTTTGTATCTCTTGGAATATAGGATAATCTTACTTTTACCTTGTTCCTCCCGATCGGATAGATGAATGGTCCCGCCAAACTCCAGGTAGTTAAATGCTTTGTTATTGTCTACATTGTCCTGGTTTTTATAGGCTACCTCTCTGGCGAAGTCAGTTTGACGTGCGTATGGATGACGCCAGTTTGCAGATAAGCCCAACCCTTTGGCTACCTGGTAATCCACCTGGATACCGAATCCAATATTTATGTTGGTTACAAAAAGTTCACTATATACCGGTTGAATGTGTATGAATAGTTTGTTAATGGCGTACGGATCATCATTGATTCCTTCGTATGTAAGAACATCGGCGGTCTTTTGGTCCTGCGCAAAGCAAATGGGAGCCAGGCCTATCAAAAAAATGCAGGAGAGAAGGATTCTCTTTAGAAGCATTTAGGGAATAATTTTAATTCGATCCCAAAATAATGATAATGCAATATAACAAAAAATTAAATTTATAATCATTTCATACATTTAACTTTATTTACGGGAAAAGTTCAAGCCAATAGCTCATTTTGACCATGAAAGCACGGTTATTCCGAGAATACTTTAATTTTTTATCAGGCGTCAGGAGGTGCGAATGGAATGAATCTAAGACAATAGTTTCTTTAAACTCAAACTATTGGCTTCCAGGATTTGTTCAATTACTTCTGGGGTAACTGCTGTTGAAATGAACCAACTTTCATACTGGCTGGGAGGGAGATACACTCCGTGGGCCAGCATATTTTGAAAGTAATTTTTAAATAGTTCCGAATCACTGGATGCTGCAGATTCAAAGTCGGTCACTTTTTGCGAGGTAAAAAACAAACTCATCATCGATCCAATTTGATTGATCTGATAAGGGAGGTCAAATAGTTTAAGTTCAGACCTTATGCCGCTTACAATTTGAGTGGTAGCATGGTTGAGCGCCGTATATACTTGTTCCTGGTTATTTTTTAGGTGGGATAGCATTGCCAAACCAGCAGCCATGGCTATGGGATTGCCAGACAGTGTTCCAGCTTGATACACAGGTCCATCTGGTGCGATAAAATCCATGATCTTCTGTTTTCCACCAAATGCCCCCACCGGCATTCCTCCTCCTATAATCTTACCCAGCGTGGTAAGGTCAGGGGTTACTCCAAAAATTTGTTGGGCACCTCCAGGAGCTAATCTAAATCCAGTCATCACCTCATCAAATATCAATACAATACCTTCACTGGAACAAACCTTCTTTAACCCTTCAAGAAATCCATCTTGTGGTAAAACGCAGCCCATGTTTCCGGCCACGGGTTCAACTATCAAAGCAGCAATTTCGTCGGGGTTGGCTTCGATCAGCTGCTTTACAGAAGCAAGATCGTTGTATCTGGCGATCAAAGTGTCTCCGGCAACCCCTGCAGTTACCCCAGGGCTATTAGGTATGCCCATGGTTAGGGCCCCGCTACCGGCAGCAATCAAAAAGGAATCTCCATGCCCATGATAACAGCCCTCGAACTTAATGACTTTATCCCTGCCAGTGAACCCCCTGGCTAACCGGATGGCCGACATGGTAGCCTCTGTTCCTGAATTGACCATGCGGACCTTCTCGATCGATGGAACCATCAGACAGATGAGTGCAGCCATTTCGACTTCGGCTTCGGTGGGCGCCCCAAAGGAAACAGAGCCTTTTAATGCAGAGGTCACAGATTCTTCTATGGTAGGATGTGCATGCCCTAATATCATTGGTCCCCAGGAGTTAATCAGATCCACATACTGGTTGCCATCCACATCAGTCATATATGCCCCACGAGCTTCCTGTATAAAGAGGGGTTGCCCACCTACTGCTTTAAAAGCCCTGACCGGAGAGTTGACACCACCTGGTATTAGCTGCTGTGCTCTTTCAAACAGATTCCTACTTCTGGTATGATCATTCATTTAGTGGGCTTATTTATTAACCTGGGTTAGCACACCGCTTTCAAACCTTACGATGGGAACATAGGAGTTGTCATTGGATTCTCGATAACTATATCCCTGGAACAATGTGCCTGGGTAGAAATCCCTGCTTCTAAGCTCATGCTGAAAATAATTACCTCCTTGATCCAAGAATTTACCAAAAAGCAACATGAGATCATATCCGATAAAGCTGTAGTTGTTGGGTATGCATTTATATTTACGCTCGTACCTCCTCTGGAAACTCTCGAAATTATCTGATGCATAATCCAGAAAGCCGGGGGCTGTCAGGTATACCTGAAGCCTTTCCAGTTGTTTGAAATCAGCATACCTGGATTGTAGCCATTTGTCACTGCCCATAATGGTCAGTTCTGGCCCCATATTATCAATAGTCCCAATGACATTTGCTACGATCAACTCATTGCTGGATGAAACAAAGATGTGGCCGATATCACTTCGGGGTATAAACTCATATTCATCGTTCTCATCCTCAAGGTCTTTTTTTACCAGCAGTATGGGATCGTCCGGGTCAGGAGTAAAGATTAGGTATAAATTATCGGAAACGAATCGTGCTACCTCTTCAGGATCTACTGTGGGGATTGGTTCCATCATAATTACTTCAATTTCTTCCTCCATTAACACTGACCGATATTGATAAGCTGCAATAGAATCAGCGCTGCGTGAACCATAAATAATGAGCGTTTTCTTGTCCCTATCAAGTTGGTCCTGTATAAACCTGGCAGCAACCATGGCTTGAGTCTCATCAGCCGGATGGAATAAAAAGGAATAGGGGTTGTAGGAAATAATTTCAGTATTACTGGATAATGGATTAAGAATATTGACCTTATGATGAAATGCGAAAGCAGAGGCAAGTTTGCTGGGGGCCGGATAAAGTGGGCCTATGATGAGGTCCATACCCTTCATTTCGTCCATGGATAATATCTCCGCTGTCCTTATACTGTCTCGTTCGGTATCATAGGCATATAAGTCTATGGCAATATTTTGGGAAATCAGTTCCTTATGGGCCAATTGTATACCTTGGTAGAGATCAAGCACCCATTGATTGGAATTAAGTCTTCGGTCCTTTTTCATATCCTGAGCCAGGAACGGAAAACACACGGCGACTTTATATCGGTCTTTTCTAACTGTGGGCCCGACCAGTTGATTGGTAATATTTTCTTCAGAAAGGTTATACTGGTCTATGATGTCCTGAAGTTGAACCATGTCCTCATTTGATAATGGTTGTTGACCCATTGCCCTTGCAAGGCTCTCCGCAACTTCTGCGTCATTGGGATACTTTAAATATAATTCTTGTAAATCTTCGAGGGGAACATAGGCCAGGTAATGTAGTTTTAGTGAAACTGCATCGATACTCAAGGATCTGTCATTTATCCGGTTTAGCTGATCCACAGCCTGTACATAAGCTCCTTTTTCAAAGTAAAGCATACCAAGCCAATAATAAACCTCTTGTCTTTTGTCCCAATTGGGGTATTTACGGGCCAATTGCAGAAAAATATTCCTGGCTATTTCTGTCTGTCCTTCATAATATGCCGAAAGTCCATAATAGAAAGTGGCATATTCCGTGAAAGTATTGTTATAAGTAGTGAGCGACTTGAATGATTCCATGGCCATACGGTATTGGCCCGATCGATAAAAATCCTTGCCACTTATATAAGTCTTTTGAGGGTTACCTGACCGTTGTGCCCATAATAGCATTGGCACAGCAATTAAAAAAATTGAAAAAAATGATTTCATAATAAAAAATTTTACTCCCATTCTATGGTAGCCGGTGGTTTGGAACTGATGTCATATACTACCCTATTAACGCCCTTTACCTGATTAATTATCTTATTGGATATTTCTCCCATAAATTCATAAGGGAGGTGACTCCAGTCGGCGGTCATTCCGTCCACACTGGTAACTGCTCTCAGGCAAACCACATTTTCGTAGGTTCGCTCATCTCCCATAACACCCACAGACTGCACAGGCAATAAGATGGCCCCTGCTTGCCATATGCTATGGTATAAGTTTTGCTTTTTAAGTCCCTCTATGAAAATGTGATCGACGTTTTGTAAAAGATTTACCCTTGCTTCTGTGACTTCCCCCAGGATTCGAATTCCCAGCCCAGGTCCTGGAAAGGGATGACGACCTAAAATGGCATTGCTAATCCCCAGGGTTTGTCCAACCTGTCGAACCTCGTCCTTAAACAATGTATTCAATGGTTCCACTACCTGTAGGTTCATGTAGTCGGGTAACCCTCCTACATTGTGATGTGACTTGATGGTAGCAGAAGGTCCTTTAACCGATATTGATTCAATAATATCGGGGTAAATGGTTCCCTGTCCCAGCCATTTTACATTCTGTATGCGATGGGCTTCCTGGTCGAAGATATCAATAAAAGTTTTACCAATGGCTTTACGCTTAATTTCCGGATCTTGAATTCCTTCAAGCGCCTGATAGAATCGTTCTTTGGCATCAACCCCCACCACATTCAATCCCATATCTTCGTAAGAGGCCAAAACCTGTTCAAATTCATGTTTTCTCAACAATCCATTGTCAACAAAAATACCATACAACTGGTCACCGATGGCCCGCTGGATAAGTGTTGCGGCTACTGAAGAATCCACACCTCCCGAAAGCCCCATAACTACTTTGTCCTGGCCCAATTTTTCTCTTAATGAGGCCACCGTGGTCTCCACGAAAATATCAGGGGTCCAGTCTTGGGTGCATTGGCAAATGTGTACCACGAAGTTTCTGAGAACGACCTTGCCCTCTTCTGAATGGGTGACCTCCGGATGAAATTGAATTCCATAGGTAGGTTCGTTTACTACCTTGAATGCAGCTACTTCTACATCATCAGTACTGGCAATTATCTGGTAATTGTCAGACAAGTTGGTAATGGTGTCCGCATGAGACATCCAAACCTGTGAATTGAGTGACATTTCCTTCATCAGGTGGTCATGGGTGTCCACTCGACTCAGGCGTGCTCGCCCGTATTCACGGTGTTGACTGGGTGATACCTTTCCACCATTCTGGCTGGCAATAAACTGAGCACCGTAACAGACCCCAAGTACTGGTACGTTTCCTCTAATCCCTTTGAGGTTTAATTGTGGAGCATCATTGTCCAATACAGAATTTGGTCCTCCAGATAATATAACTCCCTTAATATTATTTGTTAGGGGCGGCACATTATTAAAGGGATGAATTTCACAATAAACGTTTAATTCCCGCACGCGTCGGGCAATCAGTTGCGTATACTGAGACCCGAAGTCCACTATTAGGATCTGTTCCGTCATGTTCGCAAAAATACGGTTTGGAACTAGTATTAACTAAAAAAGGGGTAAAAAATCTGAGATCTCAGATCAGAGATCTCAGATCTTCTTAGCCTGATATCCTCTGTCAATCAAAAGCTTAATTACCCGCTCAACAAAATCGCCCTGGATCAGTATCTCTCCATCTTTGGCTGATCCGCCAACACCACATTGCGATTTCAATATTTTGCCTAATGATTTTAGGTCACTTTCGGAACCCACAAAACCGGTAACCAATGTTACCTTCTTGCCTCCTCGTGATTTCTTATCCAGTTGGACCTTGAGGCTTTGTTGCGATGGGGCGTTGGTAGTTTGTTGCTCTGTCCGGAGTTCGTTATAATTAAAATCCGGATCTGTAGAATAAACTACCCCAGACCTATTTTTGAATTTCTTTTTTGCCATTATTTATTCACTCCACAAGTCCATACCGGACGTTGGGCGTGGTTGACTACGTCTTCTGCAATGCTTCCACTTAACAGGTGTTTCAAACCTGTCCTGCCGTGAGTAGCAAGCGCGATCATATCCGCATCAATGTCTTCCGCAAAGTAGATGATACCATCTTCTTCGGTGGACTCATTATAGATTTCCATGGTGTAATTCTTCAGCCCATGCTTTTGCACGAAGGCATGTATCCTTTTTTTGATGGTCCTGCTACTTTCGAAATTTCCAGGAGTATCTACTTTTACCAAATGAAGTTTAGCGCCCAGCAAGTTCTGCAGGGTTATTAATTCTGCTGCTACATTGTCCTCGGCTTCAATAAAATTAGCAGCGAACACAATGTCCGTCACCTGGCTAAATTCAACGGGTTTTTTAATGGTGATCACCGGACATTTGGAGTACCGGACCACACGTTCTGTATTGGATCCTATTAGTACCTCCTCATATCCTGACGCTCCCTTGGATCCCATTACTACCAGATCAGCCTCATTATCAAGAATATCTCTGGCAATGTGATGAAAAGGGTTTCCTACTTTTACATTAGTGATGATATTGATATTTTCCAGCTTGCGGTTAGCCACAAGTTTGGAAAGATCATTTTTCCCCTTCTCCAGCAGTTTTCTCATAAAGAGCTCTTCCGAAATGTCATCTGGGCCGCCTCCCTGAGTGGCAAAAGATCCAGGAACAAATCCTTCCACCACATGAAGCAATATCACTTGAGCGCCAGCTCTGGCTGCCAAATCAATCGCAGCATCTAAAGCATAGCCTGCTTCTTTGGAAAAATCTGTAGGGACAAGAATTGTTTTCATATAGTGCAATGGTTAAGTGGTTCTGCCTAAATATAGCAATGTTTTTAACAAATATTGGAATATTCAGTTAGGCGCTAATTATTAAACCTATACCAAAAGTAAAAACAAATAAAAGTGTGGTCAGGGCCATTTGTTTCAGATACGGGTCCAGGTCGGCTCCGGACTTGGACTGGACGGCTTGCCCATTCATATAGATCAGGGGTACTGTAAGTAGAAAAATCCATTGCCAGATAGAAGAGTAGTGTATCATGATAAAGAAGATTGAGCAACTAATCCCTGCAAAAAGAAGTACCCAATGATACCTGACGGCTGCTTGCCGGCCGATGCGCACCGGTATCGACAGTTTGCCAGCTTTCCTGTCACTTTCGATATCCCGGATATTGTTGATGTTTAAAACGGCAGTTGCAAAGAGACCGCAGGACAATGCCGGGAATAAATTGTCCCACTGGAAGCTGGATGTTTGTAGAAAATATGTGCCAAATACTGCTACCAGTCCAAAGAACAATACTACCGCCAGGTCGCCCAATCCCTGGTAGCCATAGGGTTTTTTGCCGGAGGTGTAATTGATGGCTGCGGCTATGCTTAGTATCCCCAAAAAGAAAAATATGTAGAACGGCGGACTATTGAATCCGACACTCTGAATCAATAGCATAATGCCCACCAATAAGGTAATGACTCCAAGCCCCACCATGGCCTTTTTCATTTTATCAGGGGGAATAACTCCTGACTGGACCATTCTTGCCGGACCAATTCTCTGGTGATGGTCTGCACCATACTTGTTATCACCGTAGTCATTTGCCAGGTTTGACAATATTTGCAGGAGAAAGGTGGTTATCAGGGTTAAAAAGAAAACCATCCAATCGAACAGTCCGTGAAAATAAGCCAAAAATCCCCCCATGCATATACTGGCTGCTGCCAGGGGTAAGGTCCGTGGCCTGGCTGCGATAATCCATATTTTGATTGCGGGTACCATAGGCTACATTCTGTCTGGTACATCGATACCCAATTGCCCCATGCCGGATTTGATAATCTTAGCGGTCTGCTCGGACAACACCACCCGGAATTGACTACAATTGAGGTCTGGCTCATTGAAAATAGACACCTCTGCGTAAAAACGGTTGTACTCCTTGGCCAGTTCATATATGTACTGGGCTATGGTGGAGGGTGCATATTCCAAAGCAGCAGACTGTATTTTACCCGGAAATTCATCAAATAAGTAAATTAGCGCCCGTTCACTGGGATGTAAAGTAAGGTTATCCGGTTCAAATTCAAATGACATTTCAGTTGCCCGGGCCTTTCTCAATATGGCGGATATCCTGGCGTGGGTATATTGAATAAATGGGCCGGTATCTCCCTGAAAGGCTATGGACTCCTCCGGGTTAAAAAGCATCCTTTTTCTGGGATCTACTTTAGTTAAGAAGTACTTCAACGCTCCCAGTCCCAGGGTTTTGTAAAGTTTTGTGGCCTCTTGATCATCTAACCCCTCTATTTTTCCCAATTCCAGGGTATGTACTTCGGCGGTTTTGATCATCTCGTCCATGATCTGATCGGCATCCACCACTTTTCCTTCCCTGGATTTCATTTTTCCACTTGGGAGATCTACCATTCCATAGCTGAGATGATATAATCCATCTGCATACGGGCGGTCCAACTTTTTCAATATTTTGAATAGAACGTCAAAATGATAGTCCTGCTCATTGCCCACTACATACACGGAGCGGTTGAACTGAAAATCTTCATAACGCAAATCTGCGGTGCCCAGATCCTGGGTCATATAAACCGAGGTGCCGTCTCCCCGGAGGATTAATTTCTCGTCCAGCCCCTGATCGGTAAGGTCGACCCAGATAGATTGGTCTTCTTTTTGATAGAAAACTCCTTTTGTCAAGCCTTCTTTAACAATATCTTTTCCCAGAACATAGGTGTCCGATTCGTAGTAGATCTTATCGAAATAAGCTCCTATAACGTGGTAAGTTTCATCGAATCCATCATACACCCACTGGTTCATTTTTTCCCATAGAGCCAAAGTTTCCACGTCATGGGCTTCCCATTTTTTCAACATGGTTTGTGCCTCTTTCAAAATTGGAGCATTCAGGGCGGCTTCTTTGGGGTTATCACCTGCTTCTACCAGTTTTGCCACTTCCTGTTGAAAAGCCACATTAAATTTTACATAGTAGTCACCGACAAAGTGGTCGCCTTTCATCTGCAAGGATTCGGGAGTATCACCATTCTCAAATTTTTGATAGGCCACCATGGACTTACAAATATGAATGCCCCGGTCATTTACGATACACACCTTTTTTACTTGGAAACCTGCCTTTTCCAGTATATTACAAACTGAAAACCCCAAACAAATATTCCTCAAATGACCCAGGTGCAAGGGCTTATTGGTATTGGGAGAGGCTATTTCAACCACCGCCAGTTGATCGTTCTGCGGGCCCTGGCCCCAGGTTTCACAACCGGCAATAGTCACTAATTTATTCAACCAAATTTTGTTGTGGACCGTCAGGTTTAAAAAACCTTTCACTACCTGGTATCCAGCCACCACAGCACTGTTTTCCACCAGATACTTACCAAGGTCATCAGCTATTTCCTGAGGGTTTTTCCCGGCTTTTTTAGCTATGGGAAAAGTAACAAAAGTATGGGTTCCCTGAAATTCCTTCCTGGTGGGCTGAAGTACCAGGTCATCAGCTTCTAATGAAACATCATAAAGTTTATTCAGCGCCACTGAAAGGCCTTCTCTTAATTGTTTGTCAATATTCATTTTACCAATCTAACACATGCGCAAAAATAAGAGGAGCAACAATACTTGCATCCGATTCAATGATAAATTTTGGGGTGTCAACATCCAGTTTGCCCCAGGTGATCTTTTCGTTGGGGACCGCCCCTGAATACGACCCATAACTGGTAGTAGCATCAGAAATTTGGCAAAAGTAGCTCCAAACGGGGGTTGATGTTTTTTTTAGGTCCTGATGTAACATAGGTACTACACAGATAGGGAAGTCCCCGGCGATGCCTCCGCCTATTTGGAAGAATCCGATAGCTGAATTCCGAACCACCTCGGTGTACCATTGAGCCAGCCAGATCATGTATTCAATTCCGGTCTTCATGATTTCTGGAGGAAACTCCTCCTTAATGCAATGGGCGGCAAAGATATTACCCAGGGTGGAGTCTTCCCATCCGGGAACTACCAGGGGGATTTGTTTCTCAAAAGCAGCCAGCACCCAGGAGTCGCTGGGGTCGATTTGGTAGTTTGATAGTACTCCGGATTCCAATAACTGATAGATATACTCATGTGGGAAATAGCGTTGCCGTTGCCGGCTCGCTGCCAACCAGATGTCCGTTAAATGGTGTTCCAGATGGCGCATGGCCTCTTCTTCAGGAATGCAGGTGTCGGTAACACGATTCAACTGGGATTCAAGCAGGGATTTTTCATCTGCGGGCGTCAGATCGCGGTAGTTGGGAACCCGGCGGTAGTGATCATGTGCCACCAGATTGAAAATATCTTCTTCCAGGTTGGCGCCGGTACAACATATAATGTGGACCTTGTCTTCCCTGATCATGTGGGCCAGGGATTTCCCAAGTTCTGCGGTACTCAAGGCCCCTGCCAGGGTGATCATCATTTTCCCACCTTGATCCAGTAACTGCTTATAGCCTTTGGCGGCGTCAACCAGGCTGGCAGCATTGAAATGCAAAAAGTGGGATTCGATAAATGAAGAAATGGGTTTGTGCTGGCTCATCGGATATGAGTATTTTTGAAATTGGAAGCTGTAAAGATCAGAAAATTATGGCGATATTACGCCACCCAAAACCAAATAAGTACTGCAGAAAACGATGAAAAGATATATCGATCTGATTCAACAGACATTCGATTTCCCTACCCGGGAATTTACTATTGATGAAGGCCAACTTAATTTTCATGGAGTCTCTTTGATGGATGTTATCAAAACCTATGGTACTCCATTGAGACTGACTTACCTACCCAAGATTTCACAAAACATAGAATTGATTACCGGGTGTTTCCAGGAAGTCCTGAAAAAGAATAATTATGACGCGTCATATACCTATTGTTACTGTACAAAATCATCACATTTCAGCTTTGTAATGGAGGAGGTATTGAAGACAGGGGCCCAACTGGAGACTTCTTCAGCGTTTGATATTTCCATCATCAGGAATCTGTGCCAACACAATAAAATTAATAAAGACCTGCTGGTGATATGCAATGGTTTTAAAAGACCTCTTTACCTTAAATATATCGTGGAGCTGATTAAAGATGGGTTTGATAATTGTATACCCATTTTGGACAATTTAAAGGAGGCAGATTATTATGAATCCCAGTTGGATAAACCTTATTCAGTAGGCATGCGCATGGCAGCAGACGAGGAGCCCAAGTTCGAATTTTACACCTCACGCCTTGGGATCAGGTACAGGGATGCCATCGACTACTACCGACAAAAAATTGAACCAGGGAAGGCCAAATTGAAGGTGCTCCATTACTTCATTAATACCGGGATCAGGGATACCGCCTATTACTGGAGCGAGTTGAGCAGATTTATGTACAAGTATTGTGAGCTCAAAAAGATATGCCCTGATCTGGACACCATAGATATCGGTGGCGGCTTCCCAATTAAAACTTCACTGAGTTTCAATTACGATTACCAATATATGATCGAACAAGTGGTGGAGAATATTCAATGGATTTGTGGTAAAAACCATGTGCCTGTTCCACACATCATAACTGAATTCGGCAGTTACACCGTAGGAGAAAGCGGCGCCATTATCTACTCAATTCTGGACCAGAAACTACAGAATGACAAAGAACTTTGGTATATGATCGACGGCTCATTTATCAATAATCTTCCGGACACCTGGGGAATTGGCAGCAAATTTATCTTGCTTCCAATCAATAACTGGCAATCAGGGTTTCAAAAGATCAGCCTGGGAGGACTTACCTGCGATAGCATGGACTATTACAATTCTGAGATCCATTCCTCGGAAGTATTCCTGCCAAAAATGGACAATGGAAGTCCATTGTATGTGGGCATGTTTCATACCGGGGCCTACCAGGAGTCTCTAGGTGGATTTGGTGGCATACAACATTGTCTGATTCCGGCGCCACAACACGTGATCATAGATCGCGATGAGAATGGGACAGTGCAAAGCAAACTGTTTGCTGAGGAGCAGGAGAGTGCGGATATGCTGCGGTTGCTGGGCTACGACTAGGGGATCTCAGATCTCAGATCTCAGGTCTCAGGTCTCAGATCTCAGATTAGCAAACCGTATCCCAGGTGTTGGGATTTTTCAGATAAAAAGCGCCAGTGATTTAATGAGGGTTTGTATAACACCCCAAAGCAGCGGAATACCCACAAATAACCATGCTATTGGCATCCGCAGATCGAATTTGTCGGTTTCTTCGAAAGTGGTATTTTTTGAAGCCATGTCAGGTACTCCTTTCATGGAGTCGTCAATTTCGGTATTCATGTCAGCTATTGGCTCTTGCGCTATGAAGTGCTTGGCAGCAACTGGTTTGACCAGACTATTGGAGATGAAACCTAAGATAAGCAGTCCTGCCATGATATACATAGTTATTGAATAGACCTCAGCTGTCGGCAATAGCAAAGTTTCTATCTGGTAAGCACGTATATAATTAATCAATACCGGTCCAAGGATGGCCGCCGCAGACCAGGCCAACAAAATCCGTCCATGTATTGCGCCAACCTGGGAGGCGCCAAAAAGATCACCTAAATAGGCCGGAATAGTGGCGAACCCTCCTCCATACATAGTGATGATAATTCCGAAAAAGACCACAAAGAAAAGGATGCTTCCAAAATCACCAATTGTGGGAATGGCTAGGTAAAGTGCAGCTCCGAGAAGAAAGAAGACATGATAAGTATTCTTTCGTCCAATGCGGTCGGATAATGAAGACCAGAGGAATCGTCCAACCATATTGAATAAGCTCAATAAACCAACAAATCCTCCTGCTACCGCCGCGTCTACCGCTCTTTCTTCGCCCACTGATTCAGCGGAGAACATCTCTTGTATCATGACAGAGGCTTGTCCTAATACACCAATGCCAGCGGTCACATTAAGCATCAGAACTGCAAAAAGTAAATAGAATTGTAAGGTACTGACAGCGCCATCCGCACTTACGTAGGAATTGTTTTCAATTGATTTCTTAACAGTTGTAAACGACCCGGCGAGTTTCCAATTTTTGGGCGGTATCCGTATGGTAAAGACACCAAACATCATAAACATGAGGTAGATGGCACCCATGCAAAGAAAAGTCTCTGCCACACCAATGGAATTTATGGAACGAAATGCATCCATTAGCATCACTGATAATGGAGATGCAATCATTGCGCCACCGCCAAAGCCCATAATGGCCATGCCTGTTGCCATACCAGGCCGGTCAGGGAACCACTTAATTAAGGTAGATACCGGTGATATATACCCAAGTCCAAGCCCAATACCGCCGAGAAACCCATGGCCCAAATACACCAGCCAGATTTGGTGTGTGTACACTCCAATTGCGGCGATGAAAAAACCCCCTGAAAAACAAAGAGCTGATACAAACATGGCCAGCCGCGGGCCTACCCGTTCCAACCATTTCCCGAATATTGCTGCCGAAGCCCCTAGTGTAAACAATGCAATTGAAAATATCCATCCCAAGGTTGTTAATTTCCAATCTAAGCTGGTTGATTCTGTGATACCGATCACCTGGGTCATTGGTCTATTAAACACGCTGTATGCATAAATTTGTCCGATGCAAAGATGGATCGCCAAAGCGGCGGGAGGAACCAGCCAGCGGTTGTAGCCTGGTTTGGCCACAGAATGCGCCTTATCTAAAAATGAAAAAAATGCCAAATTTTTACTAAGATCTTTTGGCACAATTTACATTTTTCTGGCATCTAACCTAACTCATTTTAATTTTCTAACCGATTAACAAAACCACACTCATCAATGATGGTCGAAGGAGTTGACGGACAAAAAATGAGATTGCAAGTACTTAATTTTGCTCACATTACATGAAAGCGAAAAAAATGCACCATAACCTCCATAAATAGTATATTTATGTTAATGAAACTAACTGCAATTATAGAAAAGTCTGCCGACGGTTGGTATGTGGGTCAAATTGAAGAATTTCCTGCCGCTTTGTCACAAGCTAAAACCATTGAAGAAGTAAAATCCAGTTTACTTGATGCCTTAAAGCTTCTGTTAAAGACCAATAAGGAGACTACCAGGAGTAACTACAAAGGCAAGGAAGTAATACGCGAGGAGATATTCCTTGTATGAAACGGAAGCAACTCGTCAGGCATCTTAATAAGAATGGCTGTGTGGTTGATAACACGTGTAAGTATATAAATATTTATACGTGTATTTTAACACTACTTTCATTCCAGGCAGTATAATTCAGGCGCTTGGCGACAGCTCGTGGGCTATAAGATGAAACGGAAATCTCCGGTTTTATCTAACGCCTGCTTACCGTCTAAGAACCCATCTTTAACCTCTTCACCCGGTCCTGATAATATTTTGTAATCCTTTGATCGCTTCCTCCAGAGTTTCCCACGAATATTGACAACCAGTCAAATTAAAACCGTCAACCCAGTCAAGAGAAGGAAATTCTGGAGAATATTGCAAATCTGCAAACGTGAATTTTTTATTGGATTACTTGGATAATATTTGTTTTATACCGCTATTGGCAGTAGAATATAAGTTAGCTGTGGCAGACAAAGCGGATTGGCTAGTGTGCGAGGCTACCGGGAACCAATCGCCCACTTGCAGCCATAAGTGACATTCAAGGGAGGATCAAAGAGATGGTTGATCAATGGCTATTCAAAAGGAAATTTATATACTACGGAAGTTAGACCTGGGAAACGTATTCAGAAATTCAGGCCTGTTGTTGATGAAGCGTTAGAAGATAAAGCAACTAAGTGATGCTCCTATGAT
>CAZOJZ010000461.1:0-30769 GCA_964580205.1 uncultured Roseivirgaceae bacterium | reverse complement strand
TTAAGCAGTGCACCAATTTCCAAATAACCTTTCTCCTGATCCGGGTAGTTTGAACGACGAATATGTTTCCATTGGGCCAGATCATAGGTCAGGTGATCGTTGTTGTTCTTATAGCCAGGATTATAACCATTCATATAAATGATCCCTTGTGCTTCAGTTAACCCCTTATATTCATCCTTGATCTTTAGCACCTCCCGGTAAAACCCATTCATAAGATAGGGCTTTGATCTTAAGTACACCTTTCGATTTTTGGAAGCGTACTTTACCAATTTTTCCACTGTGTATGACTTACCTATAACTACCACCTCATCCAGTACCGTGGGTTTTGGCTTTAGTTCAAAACGCTGCTCCTGGCTCCAGTCGATTGCAGATAGTGGCAGGGACAATCGTTCATAACCTATTGAACTAATTTGCAAGTGATGATCCTGATTGTCCTCAGGTAAAATAAGCTGAAAGTACCCATTGATGTTTGCGCTTATTCCCCTTTGTTGTTTCGGGACCCCAACCAGGGCATATGGAATTGGATCTCCGGTATCCATGTCCACTACATATCCCGTAAGCGTATTGACCTCCTGGGCGTAGATCTTATTTACTTGCGGATTTAAAATTAAAACCAAAAGTAGTCCGAATTTAAAAAGTGGTATTCCCTTCATGCCAGTTTGCGGTTTTCAATGGTAAATTGCTTAATCCAGTCTAATTATCAAATAAAAATCAATCAGGTTTATTATCGCCCACTTTGAATATCCTTACCCATATAATATCTTAGCCCCATCAATAACTTGAGCATACATCGCAGACTATATCAGGCACTACTGCTATTGATATTGGGTGTGCTTATATCATGTAGTGCACCTTCTAAAGAAATTAAACGCCCTAGTGATCCCTGGATTTCGAGATCTGTATTGGATTATCGTCCCAGAATGATCACAATGGCACTTGATTCGGCGTGTTTGATAGCCTATGACCTTAACAAGTGCGGCCTATATAAAGTTTGGAAAGGCGGTGTCAATTGGGAAGGTATCGTTTACACCGATACCAAAGCCATGCAACCCACAACTTGGGGGCAGCACTATCTGCTTGATGAATTACCCTCCACTCCCTGGTCCTTAGAGGTTGACGGAATGGTTAACAAAATTGATGTAAAATTTCGCGGATATCGATTGGAGCAACAGCAAATATATTTGATGTATTCGTTGGTATGGGAGGAAGACACCTTGTTGATTGAGGAGCGCCCGGAATTCATCAGAGATGATCAGGGAAATCCGGGATTGGAGCGGCAATTCTGGCTAAACGGAAGTATAGCTGAAGCAACCGTTTTCTTAAATCATCAATCTGAGCCAGTCGAGATCAAGTTCAACGATCAGACAATACTCCGATCATTTTTTGATCCGTTACCGGATCAGGTGAATCTGGAAACCACCCCGGTGTCAGAAGATGTGGGTAGATATTGGATACAAAAATCCGATTGTTTTACCTGTCATGAATGGACCGTAAATACTGTTGGGCCTGGATTTCAACAAATTGCTGACAAATACTCTTCCAATGAAGAGATAGTTGAGCAGTTGGTTATAAAGGTAAGAGATGGAGGATCTGGAGTCTGGGGTAATGGAGTCATGAACCCTCATCCAAGCCTCGGTGAAAGTGACATCAGATCCATGATGAATTACATCCTTTCACTAAAAGTGGATAATGAAACTTCCATCCCCAACAATGCTCCTGGTCCTACAGCTTCAGAAGAACTTCCCTCAAAACCAGGTTTTGGGGCTCCCTTGGAGGGAGTGCATCCAAGCTATGATCTTACCACCATTCACCCCGAAGGGGTAGAATTTCGAGTAGGCGGCATGGCATTTTTGCCCGATGGGCGACTGGTTATTTCTACCTGGACTCCGGAAGGATCTGTATATATGCTCAGCGGAGTAGAAAAAGGTGACCCCGCTCAGGTTGAGATTAAGGGTATTGCTACAGGATTAGCGGAACCATTAGGACTTGAGGTAGTTGATGGAGATATTTTCGTACTCCAAAAACAGGAACTTACCCAGTTGATTGACCTTGATGGAGATGATATCATCGATGAATACCGGGCTATATGCAACGGATTTGAAGTCTCCACTGATTTTCACGAATTTGCCTTTGGGCTAGTATTCAAGGATGACCATTTTTATTGCAATTTATCTCTTCCCATGCGCCTGATGGTAAGTGAGAAGCCCCAGGCCGATCGAGGCAGGACTGTCAAGATCTCTCGTGATGGTTCTTTTGAATGGTTGAACCATGGTTTACGTCAACCCAACGGGATCGGTATTGGGATAGATGGTGAGGTATTCATAACAGACAATCAGGGTGAATGGCTGCCGGCCAATAAATTTATCCATGTACGACCCGGAGCGTATCATGGGATGGGCTGGGTATTGCCAGACTCGTTGTCTGACCTGGAGATGGTGCAGCCAACTGTATGGCTGCCCCAGCACGAGATCGCCAATTCTCCTTCTGAACCCTCACTGATGCAAGACGGACCTTACCAGGGGCAGATGATTTACGGAGATGTATCCCATGGCGGGATCAAAAGAGTATTTCTTGAAAAAATTAATGGATCGTACCAGGGCGCTGTTTTTAGATTTACTCAGGGGCTTGAGGCGGGTGTTAACCGGATTCGCTGGGGACCGGATGGTGCATTGTATATTGGTGGAGTAGGGATGATCGGCGGCTGGTCCTGGAAGGAAAAACGGCATGGATTACAGCGGATGAAATACAATGGTAAAGTCACTTTTGAAATGCTGCAAGTAGTGGCGAAACCTGACGGTTTTGAAATCCAATTTACCGAGCCTTTGGCGGCCGGATCAGGCAATGCATTGGATGATTATTTGATACGACAATGGTGGTATCAACCTACCAAGAATTATGGCGGTCCAAAAATGGACCTGGAAACGCTGAAAGCAAAAGTAGTAGAGGTTTCACAAGATCGAACCAGAGTACATTTGGAGATTCCCGGACTAGTAAGTAAGCATGTAATATACTTTGAATTGTCCGATCAGCTCAAAAGCGCAAGCGGACAGAAACTCTGGTCTTCCGAAGCCTGGTATACATTAAATAATATTCCACAACCTATTGACCAATAAATAAATCATTATGAATTCAGGAAAAATAACCAGAAGGAAGTTTGTTGCCAATAGTTCTAAAATGGCTATTGGAATGGCAGCAACTCCCCCAATTTCTAAATTTAACCTATTCTCTAAAAAACCTCCATCCAGGATAAAAATAGCAAAAGTAGATTCCAACTTTGAGCGGGAGCCCCTAATCACTCCCTATAGATTTAAGGGAAGCGGTGTTTCAGAAATCTGGCAGGCCGTGGCTTACCTGGAATCCGACTCTGGTTTAACAGGTATTGGCCTGGGGACCCAGAGTGTGTTATGGTCAGACTCTAAAGTGTTCTTTGCTCATTCGGAAAATGGCGGCAATGCCTTGATGTACGCCATGACTGAAAGGGCTCTTCAAATCGCTCAGGGAACCTCTTTTACCGATCCCATAGACCTGTTGAATCGTTTATTGCCGGAGGTTTGGGAATACGGCAAAAAGATAACCGGCAATCCGGATTTGCGTAAGACTTTTGCACTAAATGCCCTGGTTAGTGTAGACAATGCAGCCTGGCAGCTTTACTCCTACCACAACAAAATAGATACCCTGGATGAACTAATTCCTGATCAATATAAACCTGGATTGTCCTATCGGCACCAAAAAGTGGCCAGTATACCCGCATTCAGCGTTGGTACCTCAATTTCAAAACTAAGGGCCGCGGCAGATGAGGGATATTTCATAATGAAACTAAAAACAGGTTCACCGGGTAATCAAAAAGAAATGATCGAGCAGGACATTAAGTTTCTGACGGACGTACACAACCTTTTCAGTGAATATGAAACACCCCATACCAAAGATGGGAGAATCCCCTATTATTTCGATGCCAATGGCAGATATGAAATGGAGAGTCTCTTGAGGTTTATAGACCATGCTGATAAGATTAAAGCCCTGGACCGGATAGCGGTAATTGAAGAGCCTTTTGATGAATTTAACGAGGCTTTTGTGGGCGACCTGGGTGTTAGAATTGCAGCGGATGAAAGCGCCCATACCGATGAAGATGCAGCCCGCCGAATTGAACAGGGCTATAGTATCATGGCAGTAAAAGCCATAGCCAAAACCCTGAGTATGACCATGAAGATTACGCAACTTGCGCATGAAAAAAACGTTCCCTGTTTCTGTGCCGATCTGACTGTCAATCCAATATTGGTGGATTGGAACAAGTCAGTTGCTGCCAGACTAAGTCCATTTCCGGAAATGGATATTGGTTTGCAGGAAACCAATGGTCACCAATACTATAGAAATTGGGAGCGAATGATGAGTTACCACCCCATGGCAGATGCACCGTGGACCCGTACCAAGAATGGGGTTTATACTACCGGACCAGAATTCTATGCACAGAGTGGTGGGATTCTCAAACCCTCAGAACACTATGTAGAAATGTTCAATGTATTACGCCGGTAGGCGATAACTTATTTAGTACAGGACTATAAAACGACTTCCAGTGGTTTGGTGTCCTTCCACCCTCCCCTGGTAAAGTCGGGAAATTTTTGTGGTGCCCCGTCTTGCAGCACCGAAGCTTCGCTCAACGGTGCCACGGCACTCCAGTAGCACCCTTCGTATACATTCTGATCCAATGGAGTCCCTTGTCTTAAACATTCGATAATGCGATAACGCATGATGAAATCCATTCCACCATGACCGCCCATTTTCTTAGCAAGTTCTCCTAAGCGCAAATATAGAGGATGCTCATACTTCTGAAATATAGCCTCCAGTTGATCGCCCTGGGCCCACTCATGGTGACTGTCGGTAGCTCCTTCGACCCCGCCTTCCAAAGCGATCCGGTTGGGAAACCCAGTCAAAGTCCCTTTGGTGCCTTGTATTAGGTTATGGCGAGTGTAGGGTCGAGGACTGGTCTCATCCCATTGTACTAGTAAGGTTCGTCCCAAATTAGTTTTGATAATAGATGTATTGATATCACCCCCCTGATAATCCAATTGGTTCCACTGGTGATCAGCAGCAAAATGCTCGGCTGCATATAGCTTGCGACCTCTGGCAGGTGAGGAAAATGAAACCATCCTGGCAAAATTGTCCTCACCCCTTGCCAGGTTCATGTACTGTGCCACCGGACCCAATCCGTGGGTTGGATATAGATTGCCATTGCGCTTTGCGTAGTGATAAGTTCGCCAAGAGCCTGTCCCACGTTCCACATCCTCCATTTGACCGCGTAATTCATGAATGTAAGACGCCTCACCGTGCAACAATTCACCCAGAACACCTTGACGGCACATATTTAGATATATCATTTCCTCTCGTCCATAGTTTACATTCTCCATCATCATACAGTGCCTGCCGGTACTTTCTGACACATCCACAATTTCCCACATTTCCTCGAGGGTCAGAGCAAGTGGCACTTCAACAAATGCATGCGCTCCCTGTTTCATGGCCTCAACCGCCATGGGAGCATGTACTTCCCAGGGTGTAACCACGAAAACCGCATCGGGCCTGTGGTCATTGAGCATTTTCTTCCAGCCATCGTCAGTACCGTGATAAAGGGCAATATTCTGGTGCCGCTTACCTTTCCCTTTCTCTTTACATATATCTGCTGCTTTATTGGCCAGGTCTTGGTATAAGTCACTAATCGCTACTACTTCAGTTCCTTCAATCTCAGCTATCTGCTCTGCATGACCGTATCCTCGAGAACCCACCCCAATGAAGGCACAACGAACCTTTTCCAATTTAGGGGCTGAAAAATCTCCCATATAATTGGCACCCAATCTGCGAGATGGTGTACTGGGGTTATTTTCAGCTGAATCAGAGAGGACATTGCTTCCTTTTAGGTTGAAGCCAGTCAGTATGCCCGCTCCAAGGCCTCCAAATATCTTGATGAAGTTTCTACGGGAATCCTTTAGAATACTCATGGTATCAATAAGTTTTGTTTGATAGAAGACTAATCAGTAAGTTATGGAAAAAATTGAATAACTGTGAAACGAAAAGTCTTTATTAGCACCGTGCATTAATTAATGAACACCATACCGTTTTTTTCACGACTTCTCATATTTGTTCTCCTGTTTGTTCTCCTGGCAGGATGTACCAGAACTGAACCGCAAAACGATTTACTAAATCGTGCTGGTAACCAAGAGGTGGCCAATTACATGAAGACCTTCGAAGCCCGAGGTGCCTTGTCTGACAATTCAATACCTACACTTCCAGAAGAAGCATTAATCAGTTTTCGACTTCCAGATGATTTAGCTATGGATCTGGTACTTGCAGAACCCATAATTAATCAACCGCTCGAAATAACTTTTGATCACAGGGGCAGGTTGTGGGTGGTACAATACACTCAATATCCATACCCGAAAGGATTGAAAATTACCGGTATTGACAATCATTTACGAGTTGAGTTCGACAAGGTACCTGCTCCCCCTCCTGTTGGCGCCATTGGAGCTGATAAGATCACGTTTTTTGAAGATACCAATGGAGATGGAACATTTGATAAAGCAACAGATGCCATCACGGGTTTGAATATAGCCACTAGTGTGGCTTTGGGAAGAAGGAATATATGGGTACTTAACCCTCCTTATCTTTTGGCTTACCCTGATGTAAAGGGTGATGGACTTCCCGATGGGGAACCAACCGTTCATCTGGAAGGATTTGGACTGCAGGACACCCATGCGGTAGCCAATAGCTTACGATGGGGCCCGGACGGGTGGCTGTATGGAGCCACAGGCAGTACTGTGACTTCAAACATCAGTTCATCAGTAACTAAAAATGTTCAATTCAGTGGGCAAGGGATTTGGAGATACCATCCTGAAACAAAAATATTTGAACTCTTTTCGGAAGGCGGCGGTAATACTTTTCATGTAGAGATTGATGCCAAAGGAAGGATCTATTCTGGTGACAATGGAGTAAGTAGAGGCCAGTATTATAAACAAGGGGCCTATTATATAAAAAATTGGGGAAAACATGGGGCATTGACCAACCCTTATGCTTTTGGTTATTTGAATAATATGGGGCTGCAAGGTGATAAACTACGTTTTACCCATGCCTGGATCAAATATGAAGGTGACGCACTTCCGGCTCATTACCAGGGTAAAATGATCTCCATAAATCCGCTATTAAACTACATCCAGCTAACAGAATTGGTCTCCAATGGTTCAACATTTAGCAATGTGGACCTGCAGCGCATTGTTGAAACTGACGATCATTGGTTTCGACCGGTGGACATAAAAGCAGGGCCTGATGGCGCGGTTTATCTGGCAGACTGGTACGACAGCCGGCTTTCACACGTAGATCCTCGTGATACCTGGCATAAAACCAGTGGAAGAATCTATCGGTTGCGAAGTAAAACTTCCACCCCAATGGCTTCCTTTGATTTGAGTTCTTATTCAAAAGAGCAACTGATCAAATTACTCAGCCACCCCAATAAATGGTTTAGACAGCAGGCATTAAGACAATTTGGAGACCGAAAGGATAAATCGATTGTCCCCCAGCTTAAAGAAATGTTGTTGGGAGAAACCGGTCAACTTGCCCTTGAATGTTTGTGGGCTATCAATCTCAGCGGTGGTTTTAGCGATGATATTGCTAAAATTGGACTAAGTCATGATGATCCCTTCGTGCGTATGTGGAGTGTCAGGTTATTAGGTGATTATAACGATCTGTCTTCAGATACATTCAACAGCCTGGTCACGCTGGCACTTAATGAGACCCACCCGGAGGTTCAGAGTCAACTGGCTGGTACCGCAAAAAGATTATCAGGAGCTCAGGGCATACCTATTATAAATGGACTTTTGAACAGTGCCGGCATCCATGAAGATCCAGACAATCCCTTACTGGTATGGTGGGCCCTTGAGTCAAAAATTGACAATGACAGTGACTTGGTCATTAAATTGTTTGAAGATCATAAATTGTGGGAGTTGCCAATAATAAGACAAACAATCCTGGAGCGGTTGGCTCAACGGTTAATTATGGCCGGAAGCAATAATGATTTCCTCAGTTGTGCCCGATTGCTTGATCTTGCTCCTGATAAAGACAGTATCAAACCGTTATTGGATGGAATCCAGGAAGGGCTTCGTGGAAAAGATATGGCCGCTCTTCCTAAATATTTAGTTGCTGCCATTAAGCCTCATTTGGAGAACTACGGGAATGCCCCTTTGGTTTTCCTCATTCGACAGAGAGATACCGATGCTATTTCGTCCGCATTATCCATTATTACCCAGGAAAAAGCCAATGTTAATGAACGGCTGGCATACATCCGGGTGATGGGAGAACTCAAGCTAATCAAATCTATTTCCAAGTTGTTACAACTAGTTGAAAATCAGTCATCCAGGATTTCCGTTCGACAGGCAGCTCTGGCAGCATTGTCCAATTTTAAGGAAAATGAGATCGGGAAAAGGGTTGCCAAAGCCTACCCCAATCAACTTCGTGCAGACCCGGCCTTAAAATTAGCTTCTTTAAATCTATTCACATCGAGGGTTTCCTGGGCACTTGAATTACTGGAGTTAATCGAAGGAAGCAAGCAGGTTTCAACTGATGACCTACCCGAACAAATAGTGCGACAATTACAACTATTGGATGATCCAAAAGTGAACAGATCGGTGAATCAACTATGGCCTGAAATAGCCACCGCTTCATCAGCTGATAAAACCGCCCATATGAGAAAAATCACCACAGCGCTGGAATCTGGAGAAGGAAATATCAGCTCCGGAAAACAACTATACCAACAACTTTGTGGAACCTGTCATCAACTTTTTGGTGAAGGAGGAATTCTGGGTCCGGACCTTACCGGGTATGATAGAAACAATATAAGCTATCTGGTAATCAATATCGTGGACCCAAATATTGATATAAGAGAGGGTTATGTCAATTACAAAATTGTTAAAAAAGATGGTCGTATCCTTGCTGGTACAATTACTGATCGAAGTAGTGAATTGGTCACACTAAAATCCTTTAGTGGAGAAGAAATAGTTATACCAACAGAGCAGATTGAGGTTATGGAGGCCCAAGCAATCTCACTAATGCCTGAAAGACTTACTGACAACCTGACCGATCAGCAAATCCGCGATCTATTTTCGTATATTATGAAAACAACGGGTGATCCGGATGGATCGTAGAAATCACATCTGAACATTCCAAAGCTTTAAACGTCGTTCATAATTTTCATTCGACACTTAAATACAAATATATGACACCTCTTAAACGCAGAAAATTTATGAAATATGCTACTGCCAGTAGTTTGGGAATAGCATTGTCAAATACAGCAACATTTGGTATGAGCCTGAGGTCCAGCAAAAACACCTCAATTGGAATCATAGGAATGGATACCTCTCACAGTGTGGCTTTTACAAAATATATCAATGGTCAAGAGAATGGCTTTGAAGTGATTGCCGCCTATACTACCGTAAGTAAGGATATTCCGGCAAGTTATGAACGGGTTGATAAGTTCACTCAAGAGTTGAAGAAAAGTGGGATTCAAATTGTTGACTCCATAAAGCAATTACTTGAACTGGTGGATTGTATACTACTGGAAACCAATGATGGACGGCTGCATCTTGAACAGGCGGAGGAAGTATTTAAATCGGGTAAACCAGTCTTTATTGATAAACCCGTGGCAGCGTCACTTAAAGATGCGGTGTCGATCTATGAAGCTGCTAAAAAGTACAATGTGGTTACATTTTCTACTTCCGGGACCAGATTCATGAGTCAGGCACAAAAAGTTAGGAACGGGTCCATCGGCAAAGTAATGGGTGCGGATACATTTAGCCCCGTAAAATATGTGCCCAGTCACTCTGACTTGTTTTGGTATGGGATGCATGGAGTGGAACATCTGTTTACGGTAATGCAGACTGGTTGTACCAGAGTACGTAGGACAAAAACCGGCATTTGCGATACAGTAGTAGGAGAATGGGACGACGGCAGAATTGGTACATTTCGAGGCATAGTAGATGGTAAAGGTGGGCATGGTGGACAGGCATTCGGTACCGAAGAAATAGCTTATCTTGGTAGATGGGAAGGGTATGAACCGTTGGTTGATGCAATATTGCATTATTTTAGAACCAATGAAGTTCCGGTGGAACCCGCTGAAACCCTGGAAATTTATGCTTTTATGGAAGCCGCTGTTGTAAGCTCTGAACAAAGAGGAGCATGGGTGAGCTTGGATTCTGTGATGAAAGAGGCAAGGAATTAGTAGCAGGTTTTAGTTTTTAATCTTTAACTGATAGGGCAAGTGTTCCATAGGGTCACTTGCCCTATTACATCCGAAGACTCGCACCATATAATAAATGATTCCCAAATCAAAGCACTTAATGACAAAAATACGCATATCCCTTTGGTCAGGCCCTCGAAATGTCTCCACTGCCCTGATGTATTCTTTTGCGCAAAGGCCGGATACCATAGTGCTGGATGAACCTCTTTACGGATATTACCTGGAAGTATCCGGGGCCCTTCATCCTGGGCGAGAGGAGGTCATCAAAAGCATGGAGTTAGATGGAGCACAAGTGATTTTGGGTCTTTGCAATCAGGATTATGAAAAGCCTGTTTTGTTTATCAAGAATATGGCCCATCATCTGGTAAACCTGGACATGTCCTTCCTGAAAGGATTGCACAATCTATTGCTTATCCGGGACCCAAAAGAAATGATTCCTTCCATTATCAAACAAACTCCCAATCCAGTATTGAGCGATACCGGATTAAAAAGGCAGTGGGAGCTTTATAACCACTTAAAAGACCAAGGGCAAACTTCAATTATAATTGACTCGAAAATGCTACTATTGGATCCCAAAGGCATATTGAAAAGAGTTTGCCTGGCCCTGGATATACCCTTTTTCGAGAAAATGACTACTTGGGAAGCTGGTCCCCGGCCGGAAGATGGCATCTGGGCCAAACACTGGTATCATAACGTGCATAAATCAACTGGTTTTCAGGAATATCAGCCAAAAGAAGAAAAAGTACCGGAACATTTGCATGAACTGTGGGAACAGTGTGATTTCTATTATCAGTTGCTATACAGTCAGGTAAGTGATTAGAATCGATATAATATCTTCCACCTAATTAGCAAAGAATTTCCTGGCATCTTCAGCAGTCTGTACTGGTATTTCTTCCATAGGCAAATGGCCTATTCCATCATAAATAATCAACTGACTATTGGGTAAAAGATCTTCAAACAAATAAGCGTGACTCACATCAATCCATTTTTTGTCTTCACTACCCCACATGATCAGCGTTGGGACCTTGATCTCAGGTAATCTTGAAGTCCTTGGATTATAGTTAGAGGTGGCGATGGTATAGAAAGCCAGCCCATTACCGGGCCGGTTATTTAGCTGATAGTACCTGTCAACCAACTCATCTGTGACCTTGTTCTTGTCTCCATAAGCTTGCTTCAGGAATTTACGGACTGCAAACCGTGGGGCGCCTTTAGAGGTCTTTTTTTTGAACTTCTGGGACAAACGCAGTGGTTTGGGTGGATTATCAGGAGTAATAAAACCAGCAGCATCTATTAAGATCAGTTTCTTTACCTCATCCGGGTGGTCCAGGGCATATTCCCAGGCAAGCCAACCACCCATTGAATTACCGGCCATATAATATACATCTACTTCAAGATATTGTAAAAATGAATGCAGCACAGAAATATACCGGTTCATCGAATAATCATTAGTGGAATCTGCACCTGTTAGTCCAAAACCCGGAAGATCCAATCTAATCACACGGTATTCACTTTTTAGGGTTTCAACCCATCCATCCCAGGTGTGCAGGGAACTGCCAATTCCGTGCAACAAGATTAACGGCATGCCACTACCCTGGTCACGATAGTGAATATGCGACCCCTGAATGGATGTAAACCTGGACAGTTCGTTGGCATACTTCTCATTAAGGTATTCAACAGTGAACTTGGATCCAGAGGTGCAGCTAAAAACCACAAATCCAGAGAGTATTAGACAGGTGAAAATTATAAGCTTATTCATATATTATTTGGTCAATAAATGTACCAAAATGCACCATGCTATTATGATAAATAGCCTCAGAAATGATGAAATAATGGGTATAAATTACCCAAACTGTGTAAGTTTTACCCAGGTGAATCACCTCACACAATATAACCCAATTGAACTATTCATGTAAATGAAGCTAAATAGGGGGCAATTTATTGTATTAAATTAATACATCAACTCTTTGGCACTAAATTCTCATTAGTTCCAGATGTCTACTTAAAACAAATTTTAAATTCAAAAATTATGAAACGAATAGCTTTTATCGTTCCCTTGGCAATTGGAGTTTTATCCTGTTCTCAATTAGATCTTGAAGAAAAAGTGGTTGCGCTGCAACAAGAAAACCAAGAATTACTTGAGGCATCCCTGCAAAAAGATCAGTCCCTGGCAGAGTTTGTGGAGTCTTTCAGTTACATCGAACAAAATTTGGCTGAGATCAGGGAAAGAGAACTAAGCATCACCGTGAGTAACGGCGACGCCAATCTTACCGATGACATCCACCAAAGAGTGGCTGAAGATATAAGAGTGATCAATAAGCTTATGGTCGAAAATAAGCAGACCATCAAAAAATTAAATTCAAAGATCAATCAGATGTCAGGTAAGAATTCCAAACTGCGTAAAGCTTTGGATTCCGCCAAAAAAGAACTGATAGCAAAAATTGAAAAAAGAGACGTTCGGATCGCCGAGCTAAAAGAAGAGCTTCACACCCTGGATTTTACTGTCCAGGAGTTGAACAGTCATGTCGATACATTAACCTTAGCCGGTATAAACCAGGAGCAGGTCATCCTGGACCAGACTAACCAACTACTAACAGCTTATTACACCACAGGTACTACCAAAGAGCTGGTTGCAGAAAACATTCTGACTAAAAATGGCGGGTTTCTTGGACTGGGAAAAACTGAAATGTTGAAAGATGATTTTGACTCGGACAAGTTCAATAAAATAGATATTACCGCTACCACTACTATTCCCATCAACGGTACCAAGGCGGAATTGGTAACTAGCCACCCCACAGATTCATATATGCTTGAGGGTGATGATGAAGAAAATGTAGATCGGCTGGTGATCATAGATCCCGACAGATTCTGGAACTCCTCAAAATACCTGGTGGTAGTGACCAACTAAGATTAGGGGTTTGGTTTGCTTGTTAAGTGTAAAATAGAGTCGGTTAAATATAACTGGCTCTATTTTCGTTTATAGTAATATAGGCTGTATTAAAGGAGCCCTTTACCGGGGTTTATGTACATTTAGAAAAGCCCAAAATGCTCAAAAAGCAAAATACCATAAAAATAAAAGTAATCGGGTGGTTCCTGCTGGCAGCCTTGGCGGTATTATTGACAGGAATTATTAGTTATAACAGTTACCGTGAACTGTTAAGGTCCCTGGAAAATCCTTCAAATCAACAAACCAAACTGAAAGAACTGGGCAATATAATGGCCAATATTACCGAAGCAGAAGCCAAAATGAGAGCATATGCCCTTACCCGCGACCCTGTTCAGCTGGAAACCTACCGGAATTTGGTTATCTCCATAAACCTGAAGCTTGAAACCGTTAAAACTATTGAACCGGTAAGTGCTGAATTTAACGCTGAAGTAGATAGTGTGTCGTACCTATTAAATGAACAAGCGGGAGGCATTGCAAGTTTTATTGAGTTGAAAAATGCTTTGAATCAATTGAGTTTTTCATCAAAAGCGTTGGAAGAGATTAGTAATACTACGGACACCATCCCTACCCTTCGCACCACCACTACCACCACTACCACCACCACCACGGTAGAGCTGCTTCCACCTTCAGAGAAAGATGATAAAAAGGGTAAGAACACCAGACGTCAACAGAAACGAAGAACACAGGAAATTGCCAGAGAGTTAGCGAAATTAGAACAAAAGCCACAAATACAAACAGAGACTACCGTTACTACCGACACCAGCTATGTACAACCGGACACCGTATTAGGCAATATTCAGCAAATCCTGGTAGATATTGGAAAGGAGGAAAGCCAATATCAACAAGTATTGTCCAATAAAGAACTTCAGTTAATTGAGAGCAGTATGGTGATTATCGATCAAATACGTGGGCTGATCGGTGGACTGGAGAAACAGGAATTGGCCCAGAATATACAACGGGCAAATAACGCTAAGGTAATAGCCAGTCGTTCCACATTGACCATATCAATAATTATTTTCATCTGCCTGATAGTGGGGATTCTGTTTACCTATCTGATTTTTAAGGATGTTCGAATTAGCGATTATTATAACAAACAACTGATAGGTGCAAAGAATGAAGCGGAGCAACTAGCTGAATCCAAGCAGCACTTTTTGGCCAATATGAGTCACGAAATCCGGACACCACTTAATGCCATCATCGGATTTACAGAGCAATTAGCCGGTACCTCTTTAAACCCTAAGCAACAACGGTATCTGGATGCAGTACAAACTTCCAGCCAGCATCTGCTACATACGGTAAATGATATTCTAGATTATTCAAAAATCGAAGCCGGCGAATTAAGAATTGATCAGGTAACTTTTGAACTTGGGCATACTCTGAAAGAGGTTGTTGCAGCCCTTCAACTAAATGCCTCTGGAAAAGGGTTGAGTTTGACTATGGAAATGAATCCAGCGGTGCCGATATACCTTATTGGTGACCCCTTTCGCCTTAAGCAGATACTTTTGAATCTGGTGAGTAATGGTATTAAGTTTACCGATAATGGCTATGTCAGAGTCCAATGCGACTATACCAGCAGCTCAGGTCTGGTTAACGTCACCATTTCGGTAAAAGATACCGGTATTGGCATACCCGAAGAAAAGCGAGGCGAGATCTTCCGTGATTTCAAACAAGTGGATCCTTCAGCCACCAGAAGGTATGAGGGCACGGGCCTGGGCCTGGCAATTTGCAAAAAATTGGTAGAAATGCAGCAGGGAAGTATCACAGTACAAAGCAACGGAAATCAAGGTTCTGAGTTCATCGTTAAACTGGACTATCCATTAAGCCAACACCAAGTGAGGCCCAGTAAAAAAGCTATGGATGTTTCACCAACTTCCTTACTGCAATCCATGAGGCTGTTGGTGGTCGATGACGATCCCTTTAACATTAAACTGATAAAGACAATCTTGGAAAAATGGGAAGTACAGGCCACTTATTGCATCAACGGAAAAGAAGCCATAGAGCAAATCACCAAACACTCTTTCGACCTGATACTAACAGATATCCATATGCCTGAAGTAGGCGGTGTAGGATTAAGCAAGTTTGTTCGTTCTTTGGTTGACCCTGAAAAACGGGAGATTCCAATCATTGCCCTGACGGCCAATGTCATAAAAACTGATTTGGAAAAATACCGGAAAGCCGGAATTAACGACTTCATTTTAAAACCATATCGGGAGGTAGAACTCTATCAAAAGATCAATGAACTAGTACCCAAAGACGGGGCGGACAACAGCAAGGTGTCCGTTCAATTTGAGCTAAATGACTTCAAAAAGTTTTCAGGAGGCGATGACGAAGCCTTGCTGCCGATTTTAGAAGCATTTCATGACAATCTAAATCAAAACCTGCAAATGCTGGTAACATCTACAGAAAAGCAGGATCTGCAAACTGTGGCAGAATTGGCCCATAAGATGATCAGCTCCTTTGGCCATGTACATGCAAAAGAGCCGGTAAGTAAGCTACGCCAGCTTGAAACAAAAATCAGATCTAAGGAATCGGACTTACCTTTGAAGGCTATGGTTGAGGAGATCCAGCAACTCTCACACCCTATTTTGGAGGCGCTGGAGCAAGAGATTGAAGGACTGGGGTAATAGCCTTTCAAAATTCAGACATAGCTGTCCATGGAGTATATACAGTACATTGTCAATCATTAATTGTCAATTGTCAATTCCATACTGCTTCATCTTATTGTACAGGGTCTTTCTATCAATACGCAACAGTTCCGCAGCTTTCGATTTGTTGTACCGGGTTTTCTCCAGAATTGATAGAATGATCTCCCGCTCCTGAGATTCTGTTTGCTTTCTTAGGTCGCCGGAGGTGACCGGCTTTGATGAGTCCGGCTGATGGAGGATCTCCAAAGGGAGACAATCTTCATTGATCTCCTTACTTGTGCATAACAGTACTGCCCTTTTGATAACATTTTTCATCTCCCGGATGTTGCCAGGCCAAGAATACGTATGAAATACCTGGATCACTGTTGGGCGGAACCCGGATACCTGCTTATTCAGTTCATGATTGGAACTATCAAGAAAGTAATCCGCAAATAAGTCAATATCCTCGCCCCGGTCCCGCAAAGCAGGTACCTCCAGGATGAATTCATTTAGTCTGTGGTAAAGATCTTCTCTGAACCCCTGGTGTTTGACAGATTCCAGAAGATCATCATTAGAAGCGGCAATGATCCGAACATCAACCACCACATCTTTTTTTCCTCCTACTTTTTTAATACTCTTTTCCTGCAAGGCCCTTAACAACTTAATTTGTACCTCATAGCTAAGGTTACCAATCTCATCTAAAAATAAGGTCCCGTCATTGGCTATTTCGAATTGTCCTATTTTGTCGTTTATTGCCCCGGTAAAAGATCCTTTAAGGTGTCCGAATAATTCGCTGGCTGCCAGTTCATTACTTAAGGTTCCGCAATCTAAAGCTACAAACGGTCCCTCACTCCTGTTGCTTTCCTGATGGATCCGGCGTGCAACGTACTCTTTTCCGGTTCCACTTTCTCCCATTATTAACACCGACATGGTGGTGGGCGCCACCAGAGTAATGTATTGTTCCAATTTGGTTGATGAGGGACTCTTGCCTGTCAGGTATTGAAAACCAGAAATGGATTGGGCAGTACTGGTATCATCTGGCGGAGTCGCAAGAGCAGATTTAACAATTAACAGGATCTCATCAGGATTTACCGGTTTGGTTACGTATTCATAAGCGCCCAATTTAATGGCCTGAACGGCGGTTTTAATCTCCCCGTATCCAGTCATAAGAATAACAGGAATGTTCGGATAATGCAATTTAATTTCCCTTAACACATCTATTCCTGTCAAGTCAGGTAACCTCAGGTCTGTTAACACCAAATCATAAGGGTCTTTTCCCAGCAACGATAAGCATTCTTTCCCGGAAAGAACTTTGCTTGACTCAAATCCATTCTTGTCCAAAAAAGTAGCCAGCATAAGGCAAAACGCCGGGTCGTCATCTACAATGAGGATTCTTGCATTGGCCATCAGGGGTCAAGATAAATAAATGATTTCAGATTTACGATTTACCATGTGACGCTTTGCGCTTAGCGCTTAGCGCGTTCGACGTGTTAAATTCCTAATTCCTGATTCTACTGATAACTATCCAGTATTCCACCAGTCAATCGCAACAACGCAGTATCTGTTTGAATCAGGTCGAATTTGGACTGCAGGTTACGAAGTGCAGCTAGCAAATAGTTAACTTGTATATCTCGGTAATTAAAGGAATTGATGGTCCCGTTTTTATATCGTTCCTCCGCCAATTCAAGATTCAGGGAAGCGTTCTCCAGGCTTCCCACAGAAATTTCTAAAAGTTTTTTTCGCACATTGTATCTGTCAAAAGCCATTAACAGGTCATTATTCAAAAGAAGTTTCAGCTCATCGGTTTGTAGCGCTCCCATAGTTTCCTGAATCTGAGCATTTTTGATCTGACGCTTTATTCTACCCCCATCAAATAAAGTAAAGGCCAAAGTGAAATTCGCAAAATAATTAGTGGTTCTGGACTTGATTACATCAGGAGGCCCGGATTCATTTCCAAAATTGGCTTTACTCAGATCCTGCCAATTTTTACGGTATGAATATCCGAAATTCATGTCCAGTGCAGGGCTACGGGCGGCTCGGCTTTGTTCATAGGTGTTGCGCAACAGCTCCTGATTTATAAACTGGTTGCGCAGATTACTGTTGTTCTCAGTCATTTTGTCATAAAGCTCCTGATAGTTATATGAATTGGTTGGACTGTCCAGGTTACCTGAAAGCATAAATATTTTTGTCAGGTCCTCTGCTAATAGTAGATTCAGGCTTCTCATAGAATTTTGATAAATCAACTCCTGAAGTACATAATTGGAAGAATCGGTTAGATAAGAGTTTTTATCCTGTAGTATATCAAATGTGACAGCAGCACCGAGGTCCTTCCTGATCAATACATAGTTATATCTATCTCGTGAAAGCGTCAGCACTTCTTCCAGTACTTCTGTCCGCTCCTGTTCTAGTAGCACTGTATAGTAAGCCACCACAATTGCCTGTACCGCATTTTCGATAACAATTTCAGCATTACCATCACTGTGTTCTTCAAGTAAATCCAAACGTTGTTTATTAATTCTTACTGAAAAGCCATCAAATATTGTCCATCGACCAGAGACCACGGGATTTAGGTCATTCGATCTTATTTGACCTTGAAGGAATGAAGCAGGATTGTCAATATCAGTTATGTTATTGCTTTGGCCCACACTGATATCGATGGAAGGATACCTGCCAGCCTGTCCCCAGCTATTGTTGTTGCGGGCTATTTCCTGATTGACCTGTCCAATCCGAATTCCAAAATTGTTGGATAACCCTATCTGAATGGCCTCGGACAGACTCAATTGTTCCTGAGCCAACAGCGTGCCCTGGGAAACAAAAAAAATCCAAAATATTAATACTCTCAAACTCGTTTAATTAAACAGTAACTCCCTCCTTTTTCGGGTCCTCTGGCATTTCCAACTCCTGATCAAACATATTTTTCTTTTGCAAATCTATCACTACCCTTTCCACGCTTTCCGGAGCGGGCTTTGTACCTGTCCACAACCACTTGGCAGCTCTCCTTATATCATTGAATACAAGAATCAGTACAGGAAAGAAGAGCAACATAATTAATGTTCCGAAAAGTACGCCATAGGCGATAGAAGCGGCCATGGGTATCAGAAATTGGGCCTGAAAGCTCCCTTCCAATAAAAGGGGGAACAAACCCAACACGGTAGTAATGGATGTCAGTACTATTGGTCTAAAACGAGCGATCCCCGCCTCATAGGTAGCCTCTTTAAGGGATTGCCCAGACTTCATATTGCGATTGAAACGGTCAAGAAAGACCACAGCATCATTGATAATTACTCCGGACAGGGCCACTAAACCCCAGGCGCTTAGCAAGCTGATTGGAATCCCTTGAATACCATGGCCCACCACTGCTCCTAACCAGGCCAATGGAATCATAATCATCACCAAAACCGCTTGATAAAATGATTTAAAGGCCAGAATAATCACTATGAATATCACCAAAAAAGCCATGCCAAAATAGCTTCCTATTTCGGCCTGAGCTCTGGAACTCTCTCTGGATTGCCCGGCTAAATCAATTTTCACTCCTGGAAATTGGGCAAGTAACTCCGGTATTATTTGGGTAGTTACTTGTTCCATAATTGGAGGCACTTCTGCGTAGGGGTCTATGAGGTCCGCCTCAACATTTACAGACTTGATGGTACGATAATGTCTGATGGAAGAAACGCCTCTTTCAATATCATAGCTAATCAGTTTGCTGATTGGATATTCAGTATTTTTTTTGTAGTCCTTTACTTTCATACGCTCCAGTTGACCAATACTTACCCGCCCCCTACTTGGATATCGCACCCAGACTTTTACCTCGTCACTTCCTTTCTGTAACCTTTGTACCTCTTCACCAAAAAAACCCTGGCGAATCTGTTTGGTGATCTCATCGTGTGTAAGCCCCAGGACATATGCTTGTTGGTTTAGGCGAATATTTATTTCTCTTTTTCCAACCGAAATATCATCATTGATGTCCTTTAGGTCTGAAATATTTTTAAGTTCTGATTTCAAGAATTCCTTGGCAGCTACCAATTCATCCATGTCCTTTCCCAGTAGACGCACAGACACAGGTTTTCCGAATCGCATGAATCCTCCTACTGTTAATTTCTCAGCTTCAGGTATCTCACCTATCTTTTTCCTTACCAGACTCACTAGTTCAAACCCATCAATAGGGTCACCATCCAGGTCCCGGTGAAATACCTGAACGGATCCCGCATGACCTCCGGATTCCGAACCGTCGCTGGTATTTCCCAAGCCCCCAAAGGTGTAGTCCACAAAATCTTCTTCTCCTGGGTATTTTTCTTTTAGTTCCTCGTTCAATTCCCAGACTTGCCGTTCAATCCTTTGTATCAATTGCTCTGTCTTCTTTTCAGGTGTCCCCGCTTTAAGTACTAAATTCACACTAAAGCCAGAAAAAGGAATATTGGGGAAGAATGTAGATTTAATTATGCCTCCAGCTACTAATCCAAAGATCAATGGAAACAGTCCAAGCAAGAAAGCCATAGAAATCAAGCGGTATCGCATGGTAAATTGAAGCGCTCTACCGTAAACGTTTTTCCGGACGTACATGATCCCCCGGTCCATAAACTTTCGAATGCGATTGGCCCTTTTTTTGGAGCGTAAAACATGGGGAGTACCCAAATGAGCCGGCAGTACAAAAAAAGCCTCTATAAGGCTAAATGCCAGGCTGGCGATCACCACCACCGCCATGTCAAACAGAAATTCAAAACCACCTTCCAACAACAGCAACGGAATAAATGCGATAATAGTGGTAGTTACAGAAACAAAGACCGCCGGCATTACTTCAACAGTGCCATCCACCGCAGCCTGGTATGGGTTTTTTCCCTTCTCGAAATGACTGTAAATATTTTCCGCTATAACGATTCCATCATCTACCAGAATACCCACTACCAGTATCATTCCAAAAAGTGAAAGCATGTTAATGGTAATGCCCACGAAACTTCCAATGATAAACATTCCAAGAAAGGAAGAAGGAATGCCCCAGGCTACCCAGAATGAAAGCCTTAAACTAAGAAACAACCCCAGGGATATTAGCACCAACAGTAACCCAAATCCACCATTTGACATTAACATCTCCAGCCGTTCCCCCAGCATATCCATGAAATCGTAGGCCACTTCCAGGGTTACCGCCGATTGTTTGGCATTAAATGCCTTGACATATTCGTTTACATATTTCGAAATTGCCATTAAATCTTCTTCAGCCAACTTATCAACGCGAATAAATACCGCGGGCTCGCCGTTTAAGGTGGAGCGGTTTGGGACTTCGGCAAATTGTTCCCTGACGTTGGCTACATCCCTTACTAAGAGACTGCTTCCATCGCTATTGGATCTGATCACAATATCGCTGATGTGCTGAGCATCTGTTTGCTTGGCCCTTGATCTGATCAAAATCTCTTCGGTTTCAGTTTTAATGACCCCCGCTGAAATATCACGATTGGTATTGCGAACTGCTTTGGTGACATCGTCAAAAGTCAATCCATATCTTGCCAGATTGATCTCAGATACATCTATAGTAATTTCAATTTCCGGGAGGCCCACTATGGTTATTTGCGATATCAGACTTGAGGCAAGTAGGTCGTCTTCAATATCTTCAGCCATCCTCTTTAAGGTAAACTTATCCACATCACCTTTCAGGCCCAACCACTGAGCGGTGGTTTGGGGCTTTTGTTTGAAAATAATCGGTCTTTCAGCTCCTTGAGGAAAAGAGTTAATGCGGTCCACTCCGTTCTTAATTTCAGTATAGATCTCATCTATATCATATGCCTTCAAGGTTACCACATTGATACTGGCCACATTTTCTGAAGAAGTAGATATAATTTCATCTATTCCAACAATGTTGTGGATTGCCTCCTCTACTTTGAGGGTTACCCCCTCTTCCATCTCCTGGGGGGACGCCCCGGGGTAAACAACCTGAATGGTGATATTTCTAGGCTGTATTTCAGGAAAGAACGACAAATTGGTATTAAACAGGGTAATGAGACCAAATATTACCGTGACGGCAATGATAATGTTTGCCAGTATTTTGTGCTTGACAAACAGTCCCACCATTTGTTTTAATGTGTGCTCCATTGACAGTTAATTTGCAGTGTTGGCTTTAACTGTGGGATTCATTTTACTATTTAGGGTATCTACCTGAGTGACCACAATCATGTTGTTGAAGGCATTGATTAAAGGCTCAATTACCAATTTAGCTCCTTCATCTAACCCATTAAATACCACTGTTTTACTATTTAATCTATGGACGTTGATGTTTTGTATTTTTAGAATAGAATCGCTTTCTACAGTATATACTTGTGAGCCGTTATATACCGCACTGCGATCTATTTCCATGACATTAGGTACCGTCTCACCGGGGATAACAGCTTTTAAATATAGTCCATCGTAGACCTTGTTTTCATTAGGTAGGATCTCTATCATTACATCAATGGCCTGAGTGGTCTGATTGACCACTTCGCCGATTCGTAGTACTTTTCCCTCCCAGGCCATTAAGTCGTCTTCAGTTGAAACTACCGCTTTGCTCCCTTTACTGATCCATTTAATATCAGAAGTCTCCACAGGGACCTTTAGCTCCAGCTTCCCGCTTCTGATGATACGCCCAATCTTATTTCCTGGATTTACATAAGCGCCCGGTTCAAACAGAACGTCAGAAAAACTACCTGTAAACGGAGCATATACCAGATGCTTGCGTAAACTTGTCTCAGCCCTCTTTATGTTAAAGTAACTGCTGAAGATGTTCTTGGTCGCCAGAAAGGTCTTTTCCTTGTCAGTTTTGTAAGCCGGCATCTTTGGCAGGATTTCATCAATATCAATGCTCTCAAAATACGCATTCCATTGGGGGTAAGCATCAGCGAAATCTATTTTTAAGTCCGGTAAGATGGTAGCCAGTTCTTTTAAGAAATTACTCTTTTGGGACTTCAATGCCAATCTGGCCTCAGAGTCCTCAATTCTAAACAGCAATGTTCCCTTTCTGAAATCCTGACCGGCTTTTAATGGGACCCTGCCAGGCAGAATTCTACCGGAAACTTCTGCAATCAGATCAATGGGATGAGACGACTCAACTCTTCCGAAAGTGATAATACGGGTATCCACCTCAGAATAGGTAACAGGGATTGTATTTACAAACTTTGGACGGACAGTAACCGCCATCTTCACTGGTTTTGACTTCATCCCGGCAAAAAAACCTCCGGCTACCAGCATTATGATAAAAACCCCAATTGCTACAATGATTGTTTGCCTCTTAGTCATAAAATCAGTACAGATAGTTATATATTGTACTAAAATTAACTCAAAGAGTTGTTCCCGTAGATATAAATTATTTAGAAGGCAAGAATCCGGTTTGAATGCCCCCAATCAGCGTCCAATCACCGGATTGTGGTAGATAATTATATCAGATTACCTTGATAATCTGCATAGAGCTGCTACCTGGAAGATCTATATACTTGAGGTTGTTGTAGCTATAAAACTTTACGCCTAGTATCAGTAGCAATCTGGTATCGCTTGGCAAGGCCTCGCCATCATATACAGATAGCTGCTGTGTGGTACTTTCCTCCGGATAGTTTATAATTGGATGAATGGGATTTTCCTTAGTGGTTTTTCGAGCATGTACTTCCGGCGCACATGGATTATATTCTTTTGATTCTTTAGTATAAGTATAATCAGATAGTAACAATAAATGAGAAAACATTTGATAATGTGTGGCCACATCAGGAGCCACTAAATCTTGTTTTGGCGTAAATGACGGGATGTGTAGAATCAATTGACCATAATTGGATCCGCTCATCACCATGATATTATTGGGGAATGTCTCTTTGAATGGTGCATTGGAGTTAAAGTCGAATCCCTCCAGGGTTTTTCCATTTTCGCTTAAAAGAATAGGCCGTTTACCTATAGCCCCTTCACTTAACTGCGCCAAATTCCTGAACCTTGCGGTCAATTTGCCGGAAACATAGGGTTCACATATGTTTGCCATCTTTTTCGGTAAAGAATGCCTTAAGGTCATTGCCAAATTAGATGCAGCGGCAAACTCCTGTTGGTTTTTACGTAATTCAGCATAATTGTCACCTGTTTTGACTTCCTCCGATGTTGGGCCACCTTTCCTGGCTATTATAGTTTTCTCCACCCCCCTTATCTTATATACTCTAAGATTATCTAAATCTTGTTGATAATTTGTTATTCTTTTAGACGTGCCTGCCATAAACTTGCATATTTAGTTATTCCAGTTTTCCCTCAATTCTCTCAACTTCTTCATCGATACCAAATTTAATGCTTTGGAGTTATGGTTTTCTTTCGATTTTTGACTTTTTATTACTCGTAAGATATTCAATCATAGTTTATTATAATTTGAATGATCGTTGCCACATGTACTTATAAAATTAAAGCTCAATAAGAACGAAAAAATATTTGAAAAATGCAAAAAATAGTTAGTTTAATTAATAATAATTAATTAACTGCTTATCAATTACTTATAGAAGATATTAGATTATTTAGATAAGATAATATCTTCGTATTATTTCAAATATGCTATTACACGTTATTCATTTCCTCAATCAGTTTACTTAGAGAGCTTTTGGCATCGCCAAATAACATACGAGTACGTTCTCCGAAGAACAGTTGATTTTGGATACCCGCGTAGCCGGGGTTCATACTTCGTTTCAACACGATTACATGCTTAGCTTTTTCCACATCAAGGATAGGCATTCCATAGATGGGACTGGATGTGTCTGTTTTGGCCGCAGGGTTAACTACATCATTAGCACCAATCACCAATACCACGTCTGTACTGGGAAATTCCTTATTGGCTTCCTCCAGGTCTAATAGCTTAGGATAAGGTACATCGGCTTCTGCTAATAGTACGTTCATGTGCCCAGGCATTCTGCCAGCTACCGGATGAATAGCGTATTTTAAACTTACTCCCTCTTCTTCCAGGGTTTTTTCCAGATCATGCACCGTATGCTGGGCCTGGGCCACTGCCATTCCGTAGCCTGGGACTACCATTACCTTTTGAGCATATTTAAGCATTATAGCGGTATCTGAGAATGTCGCTACTTTGGCAACCTGATCTCCGGATTCAGCTGCACCGCCACCTGATGCGGTGAAACCTCCAATTATTACATTTATCAATGAGCGATTCATGGCCTTACACATCAACATAGTGAGTATGGTTCCAGCTGCGCCCACCAGTACACCGCCTACTATCATAACCTGGTTCCCATATATAAGACCAGCCAGAGCTGCACCTAACCCGGTGAATGAGTTTAGCAATGAGATTACCACCGGCATGTCACCACCGCCGATTGGAGTAACAAATGTGATTCCATAGATCAGACTAAGAACTAAAACCGCCATTACATAAGTCAAATTCAACTCAGGCTGTAGCATGGTATAAACACTGACCGCCAGTATTATCAATAGAAGTAAAATATTGACCACCTTAGGAGCCGGCAGAACCAGGCTGTCCCTTAAAAACCCCTCCAGTTTTCCATAGGCCACCATGCTTCCGGTAAATGATATACTTCCTACAAAAAGTGCAAAGAAGGTGGTAATGATTTGGCCACTTAACAAAGGCGCCCCCGATGGATGATTATAAAACTCCACAATAGATAACAACATGGCGCAAGCACCTCCCAGTCCATTGAATATGCTGACCATTTCAGGCATGGCGGTCATTTTTATTCTTTTGGCAGCCACTAAACCGATGATGGTCCCAACCAATATTCCGCCGGCGATCCAGCTGTAATTATTATCTCCACCAGGCAAAGGAGTTATCAAAGTAATTATTAGGGCACCTATCATCCCGGCAGCAGCCAGCAGGTTACCGGTCCTGGCACTATCAGGATGGCTCAGTTTTTTAAGTCCAATAATGAACAGTGCGATACAGATCAGGTAAATAAAATTGGTAATGGTACCTTCCAAAGCGTTTTTATTTAAAGGTTATTTCTTTTTCTTCTTAAACATTTCGAGCATGCGATTGGTCACTGCAAATCCACCTGCTACATTGATCATAGCCAACATAATACCAAAAAAGCCCAGGGTAAGTACAATATAATTATCAGAACTTGCCTGTCGGACCAGTATCACGGCACCTATAATTACCACACCGCTAATGGCATTTGCACCAGACATCAAAGGGGTATGAAGTACCGTCGGGACCTTTGAAATCACCTCGGTACCTAGAAAAATTATGAAGACCAGAATATATATCATGGTCAAATTCTCTCCGATAAATTGTTGAAATAGATCCATTGTTAATTATGAATGATGAATTGTCAATTATTGATTTTTAATTATTGATTTTTAATTGGAATAAAGATCCTGTCCATTATGAGCGATACAACTTGATTTTATTATCTCGTTTTCCATATCAAAATTGAGCGTACCATCTTCAGAGATCAATACTTTAAGAAAATTGAATATGTTCTTGGCATATAACTGACTGGCGTGCATAGGCACTTGTTCTGCCAGGTCTGAATTGCCAATAATGGTCACCTCATGGGCGACAACTGTCTCATTATTCTTGGTAAGTGCACAATTCCCTCCGGTCGATGAGGCCAAATCTACGATCACAGATCCTGGTTTCATGGATTTGACGGTTTCCTCATTGATTAGCAAAGGCGCAGGTTTGCCTCTTAGCTGCGCTGTGGTAATGACAACATCTGCCTTGGAAGCTTTCTCCTGTATAAGCACCTGTTGCTGGCGTTTGTACTCTTCAGTTTGCTCTACCGCATATCCTCCAGCCTCTTTATCATCGGTAGCACCTTCCACCATCACGAATTTAGCTCCCAGGCTCTCCACTTCCTCCTTTGCTGCCAGGCGGGTATCAAAAGCTTCTACTACTCCTCCAAGGCGCTTAGCAGTAGCAACGGCTTGTAGTCCCGCAACACCAGCCCCCAGCACCAAAACCTTTGCTGGCGGTATGGTTCCTGCAGCAGTGGTAAGCATAGGAAAGTAGCGGGGCAAATTGTTAGCAGCTTCCAGTACCGCCCGATAGCCGGCAATTGAGGCCATGGAAGATAGAACATCCATTGATTGGGCCAGGGTAATTCTGGGAATCATGTCCATGCTAAAAGCAGTTACATTGCTGGATGACAACATTTCGGATACACTATCATCATTAAAAGGTTGAAATGAAGAAATAACCACGGTATCATTTTTCAAGGCACTGTATAACTCCCCTGAAAGACTATTGATCGATATCAGCATATCTGAATTGTTCAGTACTTCATCCCGGGTAGTCACTTTTGCTCCGCCCTCTTCAAACTGTTGATCTGAAATGTAGGACCGCAAACCCGCACCTGATTCAACCAATACACTATTCTTTGTTTCGATTAACTGCTTGATCACATCGGGTACCAAAGCCACGCGTTTGTCTGATGGTTCGGAGATAATGCCTATTTGCATATAGTAATTGCTTGTTTTTTAGGCGCTCAATATAGATAATGCCTGCCAATTAAAAAACCCTCTCTCCTGATATTAGTGTTTATTCCTGAAATGCACTGGGGAAGGCAGTTTTTGGGAGCAAGCTCAACAACATTGGTAGTGTGATAAAGGTAAAAGGCAAAGCAATTAAAACGAAAGTGGGGATGGTTTTCAGAATGTCTACAAGTTGCTCTTTCACAATGCTTTTCTCTGCTTTAGTTAATTTGTTAGATCTACTTTTTCCCAGTAGATAAAACAACTCTTTGCTTTCCTTTATTTCCTGTATAATGTGGCCCTTGTTTTTATTGACAAATCCCTTCAATCGTACCATGAAACGATAACTTACCCTTTCTATATTATGCTTACCTAGTAAGTAATGCATTGCTGACCAATTATCCAGCACAAAACTCTCAACTGCAAGTACACTTTCCGATATTTCGCCTTTTGATAATTTCAACTTAGTTCCTAATTCATTTACAAAGCCATGTTCCTGTGTGTTCATTTTTTTATCAGCCAATGTGACTAAAATAGCCATTTCCAGGAGGTACTTTCTCAATAACCAGCTATTCACCGTTGGAATATCAACTACGGAGAGATCTTTTATACTGCCAAATAAAGCCCTGGCTTCTTTTTCCATGTTCGGAGAAAGGTCGGCGGAATGCAAGTAAAATTCAAAAAGCGCTCGCTCTTCCTTTTGGAGTTCATTATCAGCCTGAGCCGCCAGGGCCATAATTCCCAGGATCGTAAACCGCATGTGCTCCTTTTCCCTTTTGATGTGTTTAGAGGAAGATGAACCCAAATCACTTACCCACTCACCGAAATAATATACATCAAGAAAGAGCATGCTGTTGTGAAAAAGATTTGCCAAATAGTTCTTAACCAGCGAAGTATTTGTGGTAATGCGCTTACCGATAAGGTTCTCCGCCAGATAGTAAGGATTTTTAAGGTAACTGGTAATTTTGCCTTGGTATAAATCAGGGTAGATATTTAAAAAATAGTCCGATATCTCTGGTATTAGTTGTGCTGTGATATCAGAACCGGTTATGGACGGTTGACTTTCTTCCAGGCGCAAACTACCGGCGCATAGCAGTGATTCGGTGAAAATCAATTTCATTCGACCAACGGGATCAAGGTGATCAGTTATTAAACCCGTGGCAGCTAAATCCCGCACCGGATGGCCATACATGATACCTGATGGTTGAAATAGCTGGTACATGGCTTGCTCTGAAGATAACAGTTGAAACTGCCCCGACCCTGTTCCGGGAGGATTAATCAGTTGGCAGTAGCTCTGTAACCAGCCAGTGGCGTGGGGATCCATGCTGAGTAAGTTAGTGAGTTAGAATTTTGGTCAAATTAACAGAAGTTGTAAACATTATGCTTTGATTATACTGTTTGAAGCGGCCCATCCTCCCTCCGCTTTGGGTATTAATAAATCCTCTATTAAAAGTGAAACCAAGGTTTATAACCTCCGTTACCTGGTAATACACTCCCAACTTAACACCAACATCCAATCCGGAGATCAGATCAGTTATGATTTCTTCAAAATCATCTCCCTGGTCCCTGGCTTTTAACAAGAAACCAAAATAAGGTCCTAAACCCAGGTTAAGTTTAGGTTTGAATTCATAAGTAAACATCACTGGCAATACCAGATAGTCTAGATGAAGTTTTGAATCGCCGATGGTAACAAATCCGGTACCAAGACCGGCATAATAGAGCTCTGTCATTAAACCTAAGGGAGGGAATAGCAATACCCATGCATATACTCCGGCGCTGAAGTCACCAATATAGGAGTGATCTTCCGTCAAATCACCTTCTATGGTACTAAACTGAAATCCTCCCAATACACCAAATTGCCATGGCTTTACCTGAGCTGGTATTTTGGCAGGCGATTGATCCATGTCGGTAGTCAGGTTTTGGGAGATCAACTGGGCCGGAACCAATACCATCAACAAACCAATGTGCCATAAAAGCAATGTCATTTAATTCATGATCATTCGGTTCTTATAAAGCTATTAAAATTATATCTTTTAAGATGAAGTTAGGAGTTACGTGTTAGAAATAAGGAATTATTTACAACAACCGGTGGACAATACCTCATTAGTGCTGTTTAGAATGGCTTTTGGTTTACTGATTGCTGTAGAATCATTCGGTGCAATCCTTACCGGATGGGTTAGAAGGGCTTTTGTTGAACCTGAATTCACTTTTAGCTTTATCGGGTTCGAATGGCTGCAACCATTACCCGAAAATGGCATGTACTATTACTACGGACTAATGGGTGTTCTGGGGTTAATGGTCATGCTTGGGTTATTTTATCGACAAAGCCTGGGATTATTTACTTTGCTATGGTGGGGCACCTACCTGATGCAAAAAACCAGTTATAACAACCATTATTACCTGCTTATCCTGTTGTGCCTGCTCATGTTGTTGGTTCCTGCTCATAGGAATGCCTCTATTTACACCAGCATGGACCCGAACAAAGCTACCATCACTTGTCCCAAATGGTGTATAGAAATCTTTAAGTGGCAGTTACTTATTGTTTACACCTATGCCGGAATAGCCAAACTATATCCAGGTTGGTTGCATGGTGATTTTATATCCTTGACTTTTACGACCAAAGCACATTGGCCAGTGGTGGGCGAGCTTTTGCAGCAGCATTGGTTTCAGCAACTGGTAATTTATGGAGGTGTGGTTTACGATCTTTGCATCATACCATTGATGTATGGATCCAAAACCAGAAAAATTGGTTTAATTATCTCCGTTGTATTCCATCTGTTCAATTCCATTATTTTCGGAATTGGGATCTTTCCTTATATGATGTTGGCTATCTTAGTACTCTTTTTCCCAATCACTAATTGGCAATCACATATTCCTGGGTATGTCATCGAAGAGGATAAATCCCAAAGCTCTACCCCCTATGCCCTGTGGCCTGTGCTAGTAGTATATTTTGCTTGTCAGTTATGGCTTCCTATGAGACATCATTTTATACCAGGAAATGTATTCAAAACCGAAGAAGGGCACAGGATGTCCTGGAGGATGATGTTGCGTTCCAAAATTGGAACTATCCACTTCAAGTTGGTTGACAAGAAAACCGGTCGAAGCTGGAAGGTGTTCCCAACTGAATACCTGACCTCAAAACAAACCCGTAAAATGAGTAGTCGTCCGGACATGATCTGGCAATTCACCAGACACCTGGCCTCCGTTTATGCCGAACAAGGAATTTCCGATCTAGAGATTTATGCCCTATCAAAGATCAGCCTGAATGGCTCACCATGGGAAACACTGATTGATCCGGAGGTAGATCTGCTGACCCAGGACTGGCAGCGGTTTGGGCATAATTCGTGGATAATATTAGATTAAACAAGGTTTTCCCTTGAATTTCACTGAACCTATCACGAATGATCGGCATATCCAGATCAACTGCACCGATAGGATAGAACAACTCCATAATTTGGATGACTTTTCGCGAATAGTCCATTCCAATCATTTGAATAGGTACACCAGCCT
>CAZOJZ010000460.1:0-2321 GCA_964580205.1 uncultured Roseivirgaceae bacterium | reverse complement strand
AAGATCAGAATAGCTATCATGAAATAAGTTCTCCGTTTAAAATTGCTCTAAGAGCTCAGTTTTGATCCCTTAATATGATAGACCCTGTTACCAGTGATTTGTGACAAAATTCTGGATTTTTTTATATGGATGGCTTAAGTTTAGCGGCGATCTCAACTTTCAGTACATTAAGGAAGTCTGCGGGAACACCAAAGGCACAGGCCTCGGTGAAATTGTTGAGAAAATTTGCTGGAAAGATTATTTCTTTCTTCAGGTCTTTGGTTTTCTGGCTTAACTTCTCCTTGGCACGGCAAAAGATCTGCCGACAATTGTCCTTCTTTTTGTCAAACAATGCTTGCAAATCATCATATTCGAAATCAAATACTTCTCTTAATATGAAGATGGCCTTCTCCAGGGGTTCTAATTTTTTGTGCAACACATTTAGGGCAGCAGCTATTTCACTATCCAAATCAAATTTTCCAAGGTCAAAATCAATGTATTTATCAATCATCTCGCCCAGATTGAAATTTTCAAGATACTCCTCCTTCCTTTTTTTTAAAGAATTCAGATGGTCGATGCAATTATTGGTTACGGATTTGGTCAAATATGCTTTGGCATTCTTAACTTTATTCTGATCAATGGAAAGCCATTTCAGATAGGTGTCCTGAACAATATCTTCAGCATCTGCCAGGGAGCCCACCATTTTCAGCGCAATGTGAGAGAGCAGGGGATGATAGGAGGTTATGGTTTGGGATAGGGTCATTATCACCACAAAGATACAGTTATTTTATGTAATTTCTGAAGATCAGATCATTCCATCTCCCACTCATCCGTCCTAAATGAGGATGCAGGCAAACCTTCCGTATTATAAAGTTCGCCGATTACAAAATCTTCAAATGCATAGCGTACGGCCGCTGGGTTTTCCACTGATGGCGAAAATAGGGTAATACCGTCTCTGGTAATAAAGGCTTTGGCCGGATAGAAATGTTTGTTTTCCCCGGCAACTTTAAAATTGACCAGTTCCTTGCCAAAGGTAGTTAATCCATGTTCCGCATGGTCAAAGGTGAGCTTTACCACACTTCCTTCAACCGCCATTTCCTTTAGGGTTGGGCCTGAAAATTCAAACCCTCCCATTTGATATGTTTTTGCAAGCGCCAGAAAAGCCAGCCGCTCACCTGCGGATTTTTTGTCTGCCGGGTGGATGTTATGTTTTTCGCCAACATCCATCAAACAGGCCATGCCAATGTTGGGAATTGACGTTGAAGCTTTTAATTGGGCTTCACGGAGGAATGCTGAATTTAATCCAATTCTATTTCCATAATCAAACGGAGCGATCTGGCAGTAATAAAATGAAAAGTCACCTATACCCCATTCACTTCGCCAATTTTCAATTAATCCAGACATTAATTGTTCATATTCCTTGGGCTCGTTTCGGTTCGATTCGCCCTGATACCACAACCCTCCTTTGATTGCAAAACCTACCATGGGTGCAATCATGGCGTTGAAAAGCACGGTTGGGGTTTGTTGGTTAAAATCCCCCGCCTGTTTTTTGTCAGGTAAATTTACCCAGTCAAAGTTTTTTATCCCGCTTTCGCTTATCCATGGTTCTATGCGTGTACCGCCCCAACTCGAACAAATTAAACCAACTGGAACATCCAATGCTTGCTGAATCATTCTTCCAAAGAAATAAGCGGTGGCACTAAAATTTCCAACACTTTCAGGATTACATTCCATCCACTTTCCCGAAAAATCATCCAAACGTTCCAGGCTTTTATCCTTTTCAATGGTAATCAGCCGTATGGAATTATTTGTTGAGGTTGCAATTGCCTGGTTAGACCCTAAAATTGGTTGGTTGAAATAACCACTCATGGGCATCCACATATTCGATTGACCGGAACAAACCCAAACTTCACCAATTAATACATTATTTAGTTGAAGGGTTTCACCGTCTGAAATGGTTATAGAAAATGGGCCGCCGGCTGCCGGTGTTTTTACCTTCAATTTCCACTTGCCATCTGAATCTGCTTTGGTAGAATAGCTTTGGTTATTCCAGGAAGTGATAACTTCTACCTTGCTCCTGGCTGTGGCTGTTCCCCAAATTGCTGCATCGGTTTGCTGTTGCAAGACCATGTGGTCTCCAAAAATTACCGGTAGTTTTACCTCTGCTTTCAGGTTTATCGAAAGAAATAATAAGCAAAGAAATGAAAGAATTGAAATATGACGTTTCATGTAAATATTTGTTACTTTTTCTATTTAAAAGGGTTTGGAATCTTCACCAAATCATCAATAGTTTTCCCATTGTGTTGGAAGCGGGCAAGTGTATATACATTACCATCAGGGCC
>CAZOJZ010000459.1:0-2627 GCA_964580205.1 uncultured Roseivirgaceae bacterium | reverse complement strand
TCAGCAGACATTTTGGCTAAAGGTTCAGGTACCTGCCTGCCGGCAGGCAGGTGTGTCCCAGAATTTGTTTACCCCATGACCTTTAAGCTCATAACCTGAAGGTCACCAGTTCAAATCTGATCCCCGCAACCAATATAAACCCTGTTTCTCGATGAGAGAAGCAGGGTTTTGTTGTTTATAACGACCGACCCAATTTATACCAATTATGACCAATATCGACCACTTTTGATGAAAATTTGGCACGCATTTGGCACAAAATCCTACCTTGAAATTTTAACCGTAGTATCTCCAACAACTTAACTTCACCTATTATCAGATTCCAAGCCTGAAAGGCGGTCTGAAACGGTTAGGAGTCCCATCAATTTCAAAATCCGACCCCTATGCCTCTATTTGAGGGGGCGTCCTTCTAGAATATTATCATTTTTACCTTTATTTATGGAGTAGCGTCCTAATAATATCTTCCCTAAGATATCCCCTTTAATAAATTTTCCACCCTAAAATTATTTCCTTGTCGCCGATGATGATAAAGGGTAAAATGGCGGATACTTATTAACTTATTGAGAGTATATAAATAGGAGGTCTGATCATGGTCGTTGATATTTATGAAAATAAGCAATATCCAAAAGTAGAAATGCCGGCCTGTCCTATCGAGAAAAAGTTGAAAGGGCAAACCGCTATTGTCACAGGAGCCAGTTCAGGGATTGGCAAGGAAGTTGCGATGGCGATGGGACATGCCGGAGCCAATGTGATTATAAATTATTTATCAAGTGATGAAGCTCTTAAGGAAATGATTCCGGAGATAGAGAGGTGTGGAGGCAAAGCCATTGGCTTTCAGGCCGATGTCTCAAAGGAAGATCAGGTCCTGGCGATGTTTGAGAAGGCCCGCCAAGAGTATGGAACAGTCGACATTTTAGTGAATAATGCCGGCTTGCAGCAAGATGCCGCTTTTGATGAGATGACTCTTGCTCAATGGCAAAAGGTCATTGACGTTAATTTAACAGGACAATTCTTATGTGCCCGCGAGGCCATAAGAGAATTTAAGAGAAGCGGCGTTAAGAGAGAAGTGTCCTGTGCCGCAGGAAAGATTATTTGCATGAGCTCTGTTCATGAGGTTATTCCCTGGGCAGGGCATGTCAATTATGCCGCTTCCAAAGGTGGTGTCATGCTGATGATGAAAAGTATCGCTCAAGAAATGGCTCCCTTTCGCATTCGTGTCAATAGTATTTGTCCGGGTGCCATTAAGACACCGATTAATACGGAAGCATGGTCGACACCGGAGGCAGAAAAGGAACTTTTGAAACTTATCCCCTATAGAAGAGTTGGAGAGACTGAAGATATTGCCAGGGTTGCTGTCTGGCTGGCTTCTGATGATTCTGATTATATCAATGGAGTTAGCATTTTTGTTGATGGTGGGATGACGCTTTATCCGGGATTTGCCACGGGCGGTTAGGACTGATATATCTCAGACTTCGAAGAGATCAGCGTAAGATTATAGAAAGGAAAGGTCAATGGAAACATTACTGAATAATAAAACAAGCAGACTACATGCCATATCGGCAAAAGCAGATTACCAACCCATCGAAAATTATGGAATCATTGGAGATCTTCATACAATAGCCCTTGTAGGTATGGATGGATCCATCGATTTTATGTCTTTTCCGCACTTTGATTCGCCGACCATCTTCGCGGCATTACTTGATAATAAGAAGGGGGGCCGTTTTCAAATCGCGCCATGTTTGGAAAATGCAAAGCAAAAGCAATTGTATCTTTCAGATACCAATATTCTTTTAACACGCTTTCTTTCAGAAGAAGGCGTGGCTGAGATTTCTGATTTCATGCCGGTTGAAGAGGCACATACTCACCAACTTGTCCGCAGAGCAAAAACGATTAGAGGAGAAGTTAGCTATCGGATAACATGTGATCCTCAGTTTGACTATGCTCGAGCTTCGAAGAAAATTGAAGTCAGAAAGGATGGTGTTCTTTTTATTAGTGAAGGTGAGAATAAATTGACTTTATTTTTAAGAACTTCTATTCCGATGAAAATTGAAAACGGGGTAGCTATGGCCGAGTTTAAACTCCGTGCAGGGGAAACTGCCTCCTTTGTTTTAGAAGAACTTCATGTTGGCAAAGAGTCCCCAACATCATCCCCAGACTATGTATCCCGGTCATTTAAAAACACAGCCAATTTTTGGAGAAACTGGATTGCAAAATCGAATTATAAGGGGCGTTGGCGGGAAATGGTTGATCGGTCTGCCCTTGTGTTAAAGCTTTTAACGTCGCAATCCCATGGATCGATTGTGGCCGCGCCGACATTCGGACTGCCTGAAGAACTTGGAGGGGAACGGAATTGGGATTATCGCTATACGTGGATTCGAGATGCTTCTTTTACGCTCTATGGACTCATCCGCCTTGGGTTTACAGAAGAAGCAGCTGCATTTATGAAATGGATTGAAGCCCGATGCGGGGAATTAAATCCTGATGGGTCATTACAAATCATGTATGGCATTGACGGCCGACATGATTTAACAGAACTCACACTTGATCATTTGGAAGGCTATAAAAAATCTTCTCCTGTTCGCATTGGAAACGGAGCCTACGATCAGCTTCAATTAGATATATATGGTGAG
>CAZOJZ010000458.1:0-73721 GCA_964580205.1 uncultured Roseivirgaceae bacterium | reverse complement strand
TTTACCTAATCAACTTCTTTGTCCCTTCAACCTGTCCTTGGCTCGTTTATGAGCAGGATGACTTCGTTTTGCGTCCTTTTTGGCTTTTTTATAATAGGACCTGGCCCCATTCGGATCACCCGTTTGAGCGGCAATATCGCCAAGCCCAATCAGTGAAAAAAGGTAGTATCCTGAATCCAGATCCTGTGATTGTTCTGCAAACTTCACCGCTCTCTGATAGTATTTTTGGGCATCCTCAAACTTACCCTTATTAACGTAAATCTGACCCAGGAAGAAGCAGGCATATCTTCCAGTCACCGGCCCATAACCTACTTTACCACTATCAATCTTCTGAATAATATTCAACGACTCTTGCTCCGCCAACCAATGTTTTCCGGTGGTGTACAACAAACGCGCATAAAACCGATGAAAGTATGAGTTGTCAGGAAATGTTTGTGACAGGTATTGACTCACCTGTAAGGCCCGAATAAGTTCTTGTTCTTCAATGGCCAAAATCCTCATAAGGAAGGACTGCGCCTCAGTGCGGGTATAAAAAGCATTGTTTGCTACTTCCTGCAATTGTTTAATGCCAAGTTCCTTATCACCCTTTTTAAAGAACATCAAAATGGGTCTCAATATGGGATAATTCTCAGGTATCCATACCGAATAATAATTGTAAAGCGCGTCGCCGAAAAGAAATTCAGGGCTAAGGTCGGAATGATTACTGCTTTTATCCAGGTATTTAAGGGCATTTTTGCCAGCTGTGGCAGCCTTTCTCCAACTGTTGCGTTCGGCCAGTAATCTTCCCTTAAAACCGTAGCCGGCAGCCAGGAAGAAGCCAGCCTCAACATTTTCAGGATCCTGATCATACATTTTACGCGCTAATTCTAACGATCGGTTTATGTATTGCATAAACTCTTCATCATATGCACCATTATCAATATTGGGCGCCATTCTCCACCACTGGCTTAGTCCCAGCAAAAAATATGGGAGCGGATGCTCAGGATGGTCCTGGGCTAACCAACGAAACTGACGCTCGGCTTTTTCAAATTTAAAATTGTACATGTCATTGACTGCCTGGGTGGCATCAATCTGCACGTCCTTATCCATTAACAGAATCTTCGGGGAATGATCCTGACAAAAAACCAATAGAGGGTGCGTCAGCAAACCAACGGCTAACACTAAACTGCGGACTATATAAGATCTCCTCACGTACATATCTTACTTTATCTTCATTACAACGTAAGGTCCCATATGTCAGTACAATGAGGCATAAGTTTATGTACTAAAATCCATTACGAACATTTACCGGGTTGAATATAATAAAATCTCAATATAGAGCCCTTTGCTTTAATAATTTATTAATTTCGCCAGGTTATAATTTTTTCAAGAATATGCCAAACTTCGGGAGGTTAAACACCTATGCGGGATGGGTTGTTTTTGCCATTGCCACACTAGTATATATTTTTACGGTTGAAGAAACTGCGAGTTTTTGGGATTGCGGAGAATTTATTGCCTCCAGCTATAAACTACAGGTACCGCATCCTCCCGGTGCACCATTCTTCTTGTTAATGGGGAGACTCTTTTCTTTCCTTGCTTTTGGAGATACTACCCAGGTCGCCTATTGGATCAATATGATCAGTGTTCTGAGTTCAGGATTTACTATACTATTCTTGTTTTGGACTATTTCATTGCTTGGTCGCAAATTGTTCAAAATAAATGAGTCTGAGATTACTCAAACACAGAGCATTACCGTAATAGGTGGTAGCGCAATAGGTGCTCTGGCCTATACATTTTCTGATTCGTTCTGGTTCTCTGCGGGAGAAGCAGAGGTTTATGCAGTTTCCTCCTTTTTTACCGCTTTCGTTTTTTGGGCGATTCTAAAATGGGAACGAATAAGTGATGAGAGTAAAGGTAATCGATGGCTGATATTGATTGCCTATATGATGGGACTTTCTATAGGTGTACACTTGTTGAACCTTGTTACCATTCCAGCGCTGGCAATGATCTATTACTACAAGAAATACCAACCCAGCGCTATGGGATTTGTTGCCACAATGTTGATAAGTGGTTTGATCATTGTTACCATTTTGTCTGGAATAATTCCCGGACTACCTGGTCTGGCTGGTTCCTTTGAGGTGTTTTTTGTGAACAACCTGGGATTACCCTTTGGCTCAGGAATTCTGGTCATGGCGGTTCTATTGCTGGGCGGATTGGTATATGGAATTATAAAAACACAAAAACAAAATCGACAAATCCTCAATACTGCATTACTCTCATTAGCATTTATTTTAATTGGTTATTCCAGCTACTCTATTATTGTTATCAGGTCAAATTACAACACGCCTATTGATGAGAACAATCCTGACGATATAATGAGTATTGTTTCCTATTTGAAACGAGAGCAGTACGGGTACCGCCCTTTATTACATGGTCGTTATTTTACTGCACAATTGACTGATCAAAAGAAAGGCCGTCCAGTATACGTGAAAGGAAAAGAAAAATACGAAATCGCCCAGTACCGAATAGAGAATATTTATGACCCAACACAAACCACCATATTACCCAGGATCTATAGCAACGATAAAAATCACGTAGCCAGATATCAGGAGGTACTGGGACTTAAGGATGGTGAGGTCCCCTCATTTACCGATAACATCGCATTCCTTATCAAACACCAGTTGGGTCACATGTATTTCAGATACTTTCTTTGGAATTTCGCAGGTCGGGAAAGCGATGTACAAGATGCTGGCTGGCTGGCTCCATGGGACACTAATAAAGACCTGCCAGAACGGTATGCTAATAACAAGGCCCGGAATAATTATTTGATGCTGCCACTAATCCTGGGTCTGGTAGGGATGTTTTTCCAGTTCAAACGACATGAAAAAGGGTTTTGGGTAGTACTACTGCTGTTTTTTCTATCGGGTATTGGTCTAATTCTTTACCTTAATTCACCTCCTATTGAACCCAGAGAGCGGGATTACATTTATGTGGGTTCTTTTTATGCTTTTGCTATTTGGATCGGTTTTGGGACCATGGCACTTGCCAATTGGCTCAGGAAGTATCTTCCAAATATTAAGGCACCCATAATCGCTGCCGCAGTCACTCTTCTAGTGCCCCTGGTAATGGCCGCTGAGGGATGGGACGATCATAACCGCTCGAATCGTTTTTTCTCTGTAGACTCCGCCATTAATTATCTTGAATCTTGCGCCCCAAATGCTATCTTGTTTACAGGAGGTGACAACGACACTTTTCCATTGTGGTATGCACAAGAGGTTGAAGGTGTACGTACAGACGTACGTGTAATCGTGCTTACCTATTTTGCTACTGATTGGTACATTGATCAGATGCGTCGAAGTACCTACGAATCAGAACCCCTGCCGTTTTCTTTATCACCCAAAAATTATAAGCAAGGAGGTGCAAATGATTACCTGCTGGTTCGAGAAGACCCGCGGCTTAAGGGCCAGGCAGTTGACCTTGATCAATATCTAAAGTTAATAAGAGAAGAAAGTGATCTGCTCCGGCTGCCCACTTCATTTGGCGACTCAGTAAGCATAATGCCTTCAAAGCGAATTATACTGAACGTTGACAGTGCGGAAGTTCTTGAAAAAGGAATTATACCCTCAGGAAAAGAGCATTTGATCACAAGACAAATGGTAATACCTATTAAAGGTGGAGCACTTTATAAGAACGATCTGGCACTTTTGGATATTATTGCCACAAACAAATGGGAACGGCCCATTTATTTCAACCAAACCTCTCTGATGAATATAAACCTGGATCTAAAGGATTTTGTGGTTCAGGAAGGAGCAACTTTCCGTCTCTTACCTATTGACAGTAAAAAACAAAGGGCACTTGACACGGCGATTAATACCGAAATAGATTTCAATCCAGTTCAGAATCAAGTTAATACGGAGGTTATGTACCACAATGTGATGAATAAATTCCGATGGCGGGAACTGGATAACCCAAAATCTTATTACAATACTGAAGACTACAAGGATAAGGCCATCTCGGTACACCGTTCTTATTTAAACAACCTGGCCGAAGCCCTGATAGCAGAAAATAAAATTGAAAAAGCCAGGGAGGTACTGCTTAAAAGTTTGGATGTAATGCCCGATAAAGCTGTCCCTTACGGCGTTTACAATGCCGAGTCCGTCAGCTTACTTTTCGAAGTTGGCGAAACTGAAATGGCCCTTGAAATTGCACACGTTCTTTCTAAACGTGCCGACGAAGAATTGAGCTATCTCACAAAAAAAGGAATAACCAACAGAGATACCTATATCAATCTCCGTATTCTGGATTTGTTGCGGAACACCATGAAGTCAATGGGACAAACCGAAGAGGCCCAGGCACTGGAGGAAATCTTTCTGCAGCATTACAGTGTCTTTCAGAATTGATCATTTGGTCAGGATACCAAAAAGATCCAGACCTTTTGCCCCTTCATCTACTAAAATATAGTCTTCATGAGTAATACCGGTGACTAACTGGTTATCCTGTTTTTGTAATTTCCTGCGGTTGATGCGGTTCAGGATATCATAGGGAATACGTAGAAGACTGGCGGGTAACCGGTATTGAAGATCAAGTATATCAAACCTGGTGATCCTTTCAACTGACTGTTTATTCTGATTATAATAACTCATTACCTTTTCATTACCTGCAATTCCCTTGATCTGGACTTTGTCAAAAACCGCCTCAGCTAGTTCCTGCAATTCGTGACTTTGATATTCTCTTTGATGCCAGGGGTTCCGGGTTAGGGTAAACTTGATGTTTGGAGTGGTAATAAGCGCTAACCCCCCGGGCTTCAACACCCGTGCTATTTCACGCAAAAAAGTCAGGTCATCTTTTATATGTTCAATTACCTGAAAACTGATCACCCGGTCGAAAGAATTGTCCGGAAGTTCCTTCATTGGGGGAATATTCATTTGCTTAAATTCCACCTGCGGATAAACTGCTTCCAATTTTTTTAGTGCACCATCAATCTTGTCAATTGCGACATACCGTTGACACCTGGCTTGGAGCAAAGCAATTCCTCTACCCTCTCCACAGCCCACTTCCAGTAAATCTCCACTAATATATGGCTGGGCCAGATAGTATGGTTTAATCAGACGCTGATGGATAGGGTTATCAGAATCCAGGGTGTCACTGGTAATTTCTGTAGTGTAAATTGCCATCCCAACTATTTATGTAGGACGGCCAAAGTTATGTCAAATATCACAAGAACTTAAGCAAGGTGGTTTAATAATTCTACTAAATTAGTTAATATTAAAAATGTCAAAAGACCGAATTTATCAGAAATTGCTCAGTGGGAAACACTTTTTGCTTTGTATTCAATGTTTCCTGGCTTGGTGCGTTTGTTTGGGTCAGGAAGAAAGTTTGAATACCCTGGACCTTTACCAAACAGACGGCCTGGTTAATTGCAGATTTTCACTTTTTGACCAGGGTGATTCCCTCTGGGTGTATGCTGAACTCGATTTTAAGCAATCAGTTGAAGATTCCTCGTTGTGGATTGAAACTTCCTGGATTTTGAGCAACCAGATGATACAAGACTCCACCCTTCTGCTATTTGAAGATAATGAACGTTCCATTATGAAATGGGGATTCACACCAAGAACAGTACCTGGCTTGTTCACTTTATCATTAAATTGGAAAGCCCGTACCTGGACCTTTCAAGAACATTTTCCTATTAGCGCTTTCCATCCTTCAGGTGGTGTGTCTCTAAAATACCAGTCAAATTCTTTAAGTACCTGGGTTCACAATCATGATAGTGTGCTGATAAATACTGCTGGAAATAAGATGGTATTTACATACTTCTATAATCATGAATTTGATCCTGCCAGGCCTCCAATGACCATAAGAGCAGGTAAAGGAAGCAGTACTCTTGAAATCGATACCATTCTGGTGTTAACTCCAGGTCAAAACTTTGCACTAAGCGAACCCGGGCTTTATTTTTTTCAGACCGACAGTAGTTCAACCTTGGGGGCAGCTCTTTTTGTCTCGGGAAAGCATTTCCCTCAACCTCAGGACATAAAAGAGCTTACCGAACCACTGATTTATATTACCACCAAAGGAGAATATCAAAAAATAAGTAAAGATTTGACTAGCAAACAGGCCTTAGACAAGTTCTGGTTGTCAACTGTAGGATCTCCTGAAAAAGCCCGTAGAGCAATCAAACATTTTTACCATAATATAGAAGTAGCCAATATACTGTTCACCAGTTACAAAGAAGGTTGGAAAACGGACCGTGGAATGATATATACAGTAATGGGCCCACCATTATCGGTAGTGAAAGAGTATGAAACCGAGACCTGGTCTTATAGGGACAAAGCCAATGAGGAAATAAACTTCATATTTAAAAAGATTAGAAATATTTTCTCAAACAACCATTATGAACTACTGAGGGATAAATCTTATGATCGTCAATGGTTTCTGGCTATTGATCGCTGGAGGGAGGGGCAAACTAAATAGCCATGGCACTTCAAAAAACTTCCGAGAAAACTTTCCTGTATGGTACCCGTGCAGTCATGGAGGGTATAAATTCGGGCCGGGAGATTGACAAGATCCTTGTGCTTAAGAACCTGAGAAATCCTTTGATTCAAGAGTTGTTGCGTTTGGCCAGGGACCACCGGATACCCATACAAAGAGTGCCCGTTCAGAAGCTTCATCACTATACCAGAAAGAATCATCAAGGCGTCATTTGCCTGCTTTCGGCCATTAGCTACAGCTCTTTAGATCACGTAATATCTCAAGCCTTCATGGAAGGACGGGCTCCATTAATCGCAATACTTGACCGTATAACCGACGTAAGGAACTTTGGAGCTATCGCCCGGACTGCGGATGCAGCAGGCGCCGATGCTCTGGTGGTACCTTTAATTGGTCATGCCCAGGTTACAGAGGACGCCATCAAAACTTCAGCAGGGGTCTTAAACTACCTGCCGGTTTGCCGGGTAAATAACTTAAAATCCTGCATAAAAGAACTTCAAAACAGTGGCTTACAAGTTGTGGCCTGTTCAGAAAAAGCCAGCAAATTGATGTACTCGGTGGATTTGACCGGACCCACCGCAATACTAATGGGTTCTGAACAGAATGGTATTGGAATTGAATTGTTGGCCAGCTGTGATCTTCATGTTAAAATTCCCATGGCTGGGAAAATTCCTTCTTTGAATGTGTCTGTAGCAACCGGCTTAGTACTATTTGAGTGTGTTCGGCAAAGGTCAGAATTATAGGTATAGAAGCATTTTTTTCGCCTTAATATCAGCGGAGAAATTTCTGAATTGCTGCTCATTGTTTTTTTCACAAATGACCAGTACATTATCAATATCCGCTACCAAATAACCATCCAGTCCCTGAACAATAATTAACTTATCCTTGGGTCCCTTTACAATACAGTTCTTGGTGTCGTAAGCAAGGACGGTGGCCTCAAAAACATTGTTATGCTCGTCCTTTTTCTTCATATCATGTAAAGTTGCCCATGAGCCAATATCAGACCACCCAAAGTCTGCCCGGACTACATATACATTAGATGCTTTTTCCATGACCGCATAATCAATGGAAATATTCTTACATTGATAGTAGACTTCCTTGATAAAAGTGGGCTCTTGGGGAGAAAAGAAATAGGATTCTCCCTGAGCAAATAACTCCGCTATATCCGGCAAAAACTTTTCGAATGCTGATTGAATGGTATTTACATTCCAGATAAAAATTCCGGCATTCCAAACAAAGTCTCCACTTTCTATAAATTTCTTCGCTAGTTCCAGATCAGGTTTTTCTGTAAATGTTTTCACTTTCTTCACATGATCATCTGAGTCTGGAAGAAATTGAATATATCCGTAGCCTGTCTCTGGTTTATTGGGTTTGATACCAATGGTGATAATTCGGTCAGAGGTAGCCGCCGATGCAACCGCGGTTGAAATTACCTCTTCGAATTCCCTTTCTTTAAAAACCGTATGATCGGAAGGCGTAACTATAATATTAGCATTTTTGTTCCTGGCAGCAATCTTATAACTGGCATAGGCAATACATGGTGCGGTATTCTTTCCCACAGGCTCAGACAATATCTGATGATCACTTAAATCCGGCAAATGTTCTTTTACCAAATCCACGTAAGAATCATTAGTTACTACATACACATTTTCTTGTGGACAAATGTTCTTGAATCGATTATTGGTTAATTGAATTAAGGAATATCCAGTATCCAACACGTCTAAAAATTGCTTGGGGCGATAGTTACGGCTATAGGGCCAAAAACGGCTTCCCACGCCACCGGCCATGATTACCACATAGGTGTCCTGATTAATCATATAATTCCCTCTTTTAACAAATCATGTAAATGAACAAACCCCAACACCCGGTCTTCCTCGGTTACAATTAATTGAGTAATGTTAAACTCCTGCATAGTAGCCAAAGCTTGCACCGCAAAACACTCTTTATCTACAGTTTGTGGATTGCCCGACATAATGGCTTCAGCAGTTACACTCCCTGGAGTATCGTTTGATTTAAGCATTCTTCTTAAATCCCCATCCGTAATAATCCCTTTCAATTTTTGCCATTCATTCACCACAGCGGTAGCACCCAGGCGTTTGGTAGTCATTTCCAGGATGATTTCTTCGATTGATGCATCTATCAGAACCACCGGACAATCATTATTGGGATAAATGTCAGATACCTTTAAATACAGCTGCTTGCCCAGCGAACCACCTGGGTGGAATTGCGCAAAATCACTGCTGCTGAACCCTCGGGCCTCCAATAAACAAACAGCCAGCGCATCACCAAGTGCCAGGTGTACCGTAGTACTGGTAGTAGGGGCCAAATTATGAGGGCAAGCCTCCTCGTTTATGGTAGCATTTATCACGTGGTCTGCCTGAAGTGCCAGTTCTGATTCCAGGTTGCTTACCATAGCAATAAGTTGACATCCAGTGCGCTTAACCAGAGGTACCAGAACTTTTATCTCAGGAGTATTGCCACTTTTTGACAGCACCATTACCACGTCCTCTCTCCTGATCATTCCAAGGTCACCATGAATTGCATCCGCGGCGTGCATAAAGATAGCCTGGGTGCCGGTAGAATTTAATGTCGCAGTGATTTTATTGGCAATGATGGCGCTTTTGCCTATACCTGAGACCACCACACGTCCTTTGCATTGCAGAATTGCTTCCACGGAAGAAACAAAACCCTGGTCAATATATCCGCTAACCTTATCAATGGCCTGGGCTTCATTAATAAGTACTTTTTTAGCTGTTTCTCGGATATTTTTTAGTAAATTCAATATTGAGATGCCCGTAAAATAAATTGCACAAAGATAATCAAATTACCGAATCTATGGGGTCCCAGCCTATGTTGATTGAACAAAAAGACCAACTTAAAAAAGACCAACTTAAAGATACGTTAAAAGAAGTATTTGGTTACGGTCAATTCAGGGGTAATCAGGAAGCTATTATAAAGAATATTCTTAAAGGTAAGAACACTTTTGTGATCATGCCTACAGGAGCTGGTAAATCATTATGCTATCAATTGCCAGCTGTATTGTTGGGAGGAACGGCGATTGTGATCTCTCCTCTGATCGCACTAATGAAAAACCAGGTGGACCAACTCAATGCACTGGGAGTAAATGCTCAGTTTCTCAACTCAAGTTTAAGCAAATCTGAGATCAACCGGGTAAAACAAGAAACACTTGAGGGAAAGGTAAAATTATTGTACGTAGCGCCGGAGTCACTTACAAAACCTGAAAATATTAGTTTTTTGAGGCGGTCAAACCTGATTTTTGCTGCTATTGACGAAGCCCATTGCATTTCTGAATGGGGCCATGATTTCCGTCCTGAATATAGAAAGATAAAGTTCATTTTAGAACAACTGGGTCATTTGCCAATAATTGCCCTGACCGCCACTGCTACTCCTAAAGTAAAATTGGACATACAGCGAAACCTGCAAATGGAAGAGGCCGACGTGTTCAAGTCCTCGTTTAATCGTGAGAATCTCTATTACGAGATCCGCTCAAAAAAGGACATTAAAAAACAATTAATCAAGTTTGTAAAAGCTCATCATGGCAAATCGGGTATTGTTTACTGCCTATCCCGCAAAACTGTTCAGGAAATAGCCGAGTTTTTACAAGTTAATGATATAAAAGCTGCTCCTTATCACGCTGGGCTGGACGGTAGTATCCGGGTAAAAAACCAGGATGATTTTCATAACGAAGAAATAGATGTAATCGTAGCCACCATTGCCTTTGGAATGGGCATTGACAAACCTGACGTGCGGTTTGTGGTTCATTACGATACTCCTAAATCACTGGAGGGTTATTACCAGGAAACAGGTCGGGCCGGTAGAGATGGTTTGGAAGGTAATTGTCTAATGTTCTACAGTTATCATGATATAATCAAACTGGATAAATTCAACAAAGACAAGCCGGTTACTGAAAGAGAGAATGCCAAGACTCTCTTGGAAGAAATGGCATCATATTCAGAATCGGCGGTATGCAGAAGAAAGCAATTATTGCATTATTTTGGAGAAATATACCAGGGAAACGCCTGTTCTGAAACCAAATGGTGCGACAATTGCCGGTACCCCAAGGAAAAATACGAGGGAAAGGATTATGTACTAACAGGGTTGAAGACCGCAAGTCAAACCAATGAGCGATTTGGGCTGAAACATTTGACAGATGTGATCACTGGAGTGAATAGTCAGTACGTACAAAGCTACCGTCATTACGAGCTTACTGTATTTGGCTCTGGAAAGAGCGAAGGTCAGGAAATGTGGAGTTCTATTATCCGCCAGTCTATGCTGCTGGGATTTCTTTCGAAGGATATTGAACATGTGGGGACTTTAAAGTTGACCGCTAAAGGACGTTTGTTTTTAGAAGAACCCCACTCAGTTGAGCTAAGCAAAGACCATGATTACGGTAAGGAGGAAGAACCCAGCATTACAGACGAAGCAATCACCCGTAGATCCTATGACGTATCGCTCTTTGAGTTATTGAAGGGGCTAAGAAAGAAAATTGCCAGACAGAAAGGTTTCCCACCTTACGTGATATTTCAGGACCCTTCTCTTGAGGAAATGGCGATAATATACCCTACTAACAAGGAAGAGTTGTCCCAGATAAATGGAGTTGGCAGAGGTAAAGTGACAAAGTTCGGACAGCCGTTTATCGAGACTATTAAACAATATGTGATAGAAAACGACATAACCACCGCTTCGGATGTGGTAATCAAATCCGCTGTTAATAAGTCCAAAATCAAAATACACATTATTCAGCAAATTGATAGCAAAGTGGACCTGGAAGAAATTGCAGAATCTAAGAATATGAAAATGGAAGAACTCCTGGGAGAGATAGAGCAGATCTGTTACTCAGGTACCAAGTTGAACCTTGACTATTATGTGGAACAGATAATGGACCATGACCGGCAGGATGATTTGTATGACTATTTCCTAAATGCAGAGTCTGATAGTATCACCGAAGCCTTGAACGAATTAGAAGATGAGGATTTTTCCGAAGAAGAGTTGCGGCTGATGCGAATCAAATTCCTTTCCGAATACGCAAACTAGCACCTCACAACTTTATTTTTGTTGACATAGAATACAACTTATCTTGAAGTATGAACATTCTTATTATAGGATCTGGGGGCAGAGAACATACATTCGCCTGGAAATTAAAGCAAAGCCCAAAATGTGGACGACTGTACATTGGATCTGGTAATGCCGGGACTGGTCTGATTGGTGAAAATGTGCCGCTTGATTCCATGTCGTTTCCGGAAATAGGGGACTTTGTAGTTGCAAACAAAATTGATTTGGTAGTAGTCGGTCCGGAAGTACCTTTGGCACTTGGTATAAAGGATTATTTTAAACAAAGGGATGACATTTGCAATGTTCCTTTGGTTGGACCTGATAAAAAGGGAGCAATGCTGGAAAGCAGCAAAGACTTTGCAAAACAGTTTATGGTGAAATACGGAATCCCTACCGCTGGCTATGAAACCTTTGACCAATCACAACTTGAACAAGGACTTGACTATCTCAAACGACAAAACACCCCTATTGTACTAAAGGCAGACGGGCTGGCCGCTGGAAAAGGCGTGGTGATCTGCAATTCACTTGATGAGGCGGAAAAGATCTTTAAAGAAATGCTCCTGGAGTCAAAATTCGGAAAAGCAAGTGCCAAAGTGGTGGTAGAAGAATTCCTTAGTGGTGTTGAAATATCAGTCTTTATTGTTACAGATGGAAATACATACAAAATACTTCCTTCAGCTAAAGATTATAAAAGAATAGGAGAAAATGATAGCGGGCCAAATACCGGGGGAATGGGAGCTGTGTCCCCGGTCCCATTCGCAGATGATGCATTCATGAAAAAAGTTGAAGAACATATTATAAGACCTACCATCAACGGCCTCAAAACCGAACAGATTGATTATAAAGGGTTCATATTTTTGGGTTTGATTAATGTAAATGGTGAGCCTATGGTTATTGAATACAATGCTCGTATGGGGGATCCTGAAACACAGGTAGTATTCCCACGAATATCCAGTGATTTAGTAGACCTGCTTTTGGGATGTGCCCAGGGAACTTTGGATCAGATTGATCTATCCATTGATTCCAGAAGTGCCTGTACAGTGGTAATGGTTTCAGGAGGATATCCCGGAAGTTATCCGAAAGGTCTGTTAATCAAAGGTCTGGAAACCCCAACTGAAAATCTGATATTTCATGCGGGAACTATTTCTCAAGATGGTCACACTTTAACCAATGGAGGCCGGGTTTTAGCCATCACCGCCTTTGGAAACAATTTGAAAGATGCAATGGATTCAGCATATGATACTGTAGATCAAATTAATTGGCAGGATGTTTACTACCGAAAAGATATAGGACAGGACCTTCTGGCTATGGTAAACAATACACTGGAAACTTCGGCTGAGTAATAGAAAATTGTAAATTGCTAGTTTAACACTCATAGAAATTTATGTCGGGTTGCAATTCATGCGTAACAACCGGAGGAAAAGCGGCTGGTTGCCAAAACAATGGAGGATGTCTTACTGGCGGCTGCAACAAACTAAACGTATTTGATTGGCTTTCAAATATGGGCATGCCTCAATCTGATACATTTGATATTCTTGAGGTTCGTTTTAAAAGTGGGAAAAAAGATTTCTATCGCAATCAAGACCAATTTGATGTAGTTACTGGAGACGCAGTAATTGTTGATGTGCCCAACGGACATCATCTGGGATACATCTCCCTGCAGGGAGAATTAGTTCGGTTGCAAATGCAAAAAAAGAAAATAAAAGAAGACGAAAAAATTCGCAAGATATACCGTATTGCCAGTTCCAAAGACCTTGAAAAGTATCACCAGGTAAGAAAACGTGAGCATCCCACGCTTATTCGTACCCGACAAATCATTAAAGAAATGAACCTGACCATGAAGCTTTCCGATGTGGAATTTCAGGCGGATAATTCCAAAGCCACTTTTTATTATTCTGCGAATGAACGGATAGACTATCGAGAATTAATTAGGGTCCTGGCTAGTGAATTTAAGATCAGGGTAGAGATGCGTCAGATAAGCTTACGACAGGAAGCCGGCCGGCTAGGTGGAATTGGTTCATGTGGAAGAGAACTGTGCTGTTCAACCTGGCTCACTGACTTCAAGAGTGTTTCAACGGCCACTGCCCGGTATCAAAATTTGAGCCTTAACCCCAGTAAACTTTCAGGACAGTGTGGAAGGCTGAAGTGCTGCCTGAACTACGAGTTAGATACCTATATGGATGCATTAAAAGACATCCCAAAACTTGAAGGTCCATTACAAACCAAGAAAGGATTTGCAAAATTACAAAAGACCGATATCTTCAAAAAAATTATGTGGTTCGGTTATGAACTTGAGAACTCCTGGCACCCGGTAACCAGTGCTCGTGTAAAAGAAATCGTGGCCTTAAATCAGCGGAATATTTTACCTGAAACTCTAGAGTCAAATGAGGGAACCAACGGCAAAGATCATTTTATCTCTACAAACAAAGAGCTTAACAGAATGGATAGAAAGTACAGGTCAAAGAATAAAAGAAAACCTCATAAGAGATCCAGAAATAAAAAGTTGCCACCAAATGATTCATAAACTTTACTATGTGTCCCTATCACTTTTAATTCTGGCTGCCTGCACCGATCCTCTTAGGGTTTACGAAAAAAATATTGATTTTTCAAAGAATTTATGGCTGGTTGACAGTGTTGCGCAATTTGAGTTTGAAATAACAGAATCCGATCTATCCTACAATTTATATTACAACGTTCGTAATTCAGTTTCTTATCCCTATCACAACCTTTATGTCCGTCATACTTTGGAGGATTCCCTAGGCAATATCTTATCTAGTGCGCTGCAAAATATGGATCTATTTGATCCAATAACAGGTGCACCCCTGGGAGATGGATTGGGTGATATTTTTGATCACCGAATACTGGCTATTCCTAACCAACGTTTTTCTAAAAACGGCTTATACAAATTCAAGATTCAACAGTTCATGCGTCAGGACTCCCTGCCATTAATTCTAAGCATAGGTTTGAGGGTTGAAAAAGCTGTGGGAACGATAGAATGATAGAACAATAGAACATTAGAGTACGGGCACCCGAGGCGTCGAGTTGATCATTAATCCCTGCCTCCAGACAGTGGTGGCTCGTTCGGTGTTTCAGACGGATGACCCGGTAAATGGATGGTGAAACAAGTCCCTTCACCAAGTTTGCTGGTTACTTCAATGTCACCTCCGTTAAATGCTGCAAATTCCTTGCACAGCAAAAGGCCTAAACCGGCCCCTTCATGGTAAGACCCACCATTGATTTCACTTCCTTTGAACTCAAAAATGCTCTGTAATTTTTCCTCACTTATACCAATGCCGTCATCTGTTACTTCAATCAGGGCAGTGCCCGCTTCCCCTGATTTAAGGCTTATTGCGATATATCCATCTTGTCGGGAAAATTTAATAGCATTACTAATTAAATTTCTTAAAATCAACCGAAGCATGTTGACGTCCGCATATACGTCAATGCCATCTGGAACACTGGCTTTGAAATGTATATTCTTAGCTTTTAACCTTGATTTGACCAATAAATAGTTTTCTTCTACCAACTTTTTCAGGTTGATCTTTTCTACATTGGGTTTAATCTGACCCAGGTGCGACATTGACCATCTTAAAAGATCATCCAGAAAATGTGATACACGATCTGTGGACTCAATCATTTCATTGGCTAGTGATCTCAGCTCAATGTCTCCGATAGAGGACAACTTGGCCACCAAAATGTTTAGAAATCCTGAAATTGTATTAATAGGGCTTCGTAGATCATGCGCTATAATGGAGAACAGTTTGTCTTTGGTCATATTGGAGCGCCTCTGTTCCTTTTCTGTCTTAGATAAAGTCAGATTGAGGCTCTGCAATTCTTCATTTTGCTTTACCAGTTGTTTCTGAACTGCCCGGGTATTTTCAACATCTTCCTGCAAGCTGTTTATCTTTTGGTATTGTGTGATCCAGCCAATCATTGCAATGAATAAACCAATCGCTAATAAAAAGATTAATATGTGACGCCAATTTGTAATGGGCAGTAAATTGGTGACTTTCGTTGTGGCCGGAGTTTCAATATAAATGGTATCTTTCGAAGATTCTATTTCTTTGTTAAGCAGGTCATTGAAACTCTCAGCCTGACTTTGAATTGAGTCCTGATAAAGATTAACCAGTGTTTTAATTACTCTATTCTGGTAAATAACCGCCCTGTTGTAATTTCTTCTCTTAGTAGCTATATCTGCCAGATTCTGATTTATGGACATTCGTAATGTTTGGTTGGCGCTATTCTCAATAATTTGAGCAGCTTTGAGATAGGAGGTCCTTGCCAATTGGTAGTATCTTTCGGACTCAGCATGGTCTCCAAACCTCTGGTAGATATTTCCTTTGGCCTGATGTATTTTGGCAACTGCTGTTGACTTATCTTCGCCATTTAAAAGAGGTAAAGCACGATTGAAATAACCGATTGCGGAATTGTACTTCCCGGCCTTTTGATAGAGATATCCAATACTAGACAACGCCCTTCCCACTTGTTTTTCACCTTCTTCTACAATCTGCAAGTAGTAGTTTATACTATCCTGGTTCGGCGCCCTGTCAGGGGTCTGGGCCTCAAGGGAAAAGGCGATCAACCAATATGGGCTCAGGTATAAAAAAAACAAGAAAAACCGATCGGTCCTTCTTGCTGGTGAGAACAGAAAAGAGTGGGTCCAACGCATTATTTACATTGAATATAGCCCTTTCGTTAACAGCAATCAAATTAATTGAGACTTGGATAAGCCCAAAAAAATCTAAAAATATTGAATAAAATTTCCTAATCCTTGTTTAACACAATTTCTTGAAAACGTATGAATCGATTATCGTAAAAAAGTCCAAAACCGGTTTGGAAGAAATTTTTTTGCGCCAACAAGAAAAATTTTTGATCAAGCCTTAATTTATCCTTTTATTTAGAGGTTCACTGGTACCCAGCTCACAATTCTTCTTTCACTGCGAATCGCTCAAGCTGTTGCTTCAAATCATCTGGACTTATCCAATATTGCCTGCTAAAAACCTCGTAGAACCTCCAACCTTTACTTTTTAGTATAAAGGGTAAATATACATGTGCATCTTTTACAGATATACTCTGATGATAGAGGTCATCATCAGTAAGGATCAGGCCCAAAAATTGTTTGCTCTGCCGTAGTACCAGATCGGCAAATGGGAGCGATTCCTCCAAGAAATAAGTGTTGTTTGGAAATGTTATAGCTTTAAGCTTTTCCTTTAGATACCAGGTGTTTTGAAACTGACTATTTCCTAAGGGTACTTGTTGAGGAATCCCTTCAGAAATATCCCAGGCATAATTTAAGTATTTCTTTAGCAACTTGGGACCTTCATTTTTACTTTCCTCAACTTCAAGGTCTTTGGGCATTATGCTGGAAATCACGTAGATCTTCTCTCTCGCCCGGGTTATCGCTACGTTCAACCGGTTTTCTCCTCCAACTGCATTAAGGCTACCAAAATTCATACTCAGTTTGCCGTTTTTGTCAGGCGCGTAACCAATAGAGAAAATGATTATATCCTTTTCGTCTCCTTGTACATTTTCAATATTCTTTATAATCAAAGTGGAGGGTATGGGCTGCGTGGTTTGGATTGCCCGGTCTTCCAGGCACTCCATAATATATTGTTGCTGTTGAATATTAAATGTTACAATGCCAATGGTTTTATCGGGAGTTTCCTTGCATATTTTATCAACCAGCATTACTACTTCAATAGCTTCATTCTGGTTAATGCTCCGTTCCCACATACCATTGATTTTAATGTATTGAATAGCAGGTGTCCCTTCTTTAATTACCTGGAAGTCAGGAAGCATTCTTAATTTCCCCTGGTAGAAATGCTGGTTGGAAAATGCGATCAGCTCCAGGGACTTACTCCTGTAATGCCCCTGAAGATGAACCTGATGTAAATGCTTGCTAGCAAGGTCGAGCAAAGAATCAATTTCAAGCTCAATGTCTTCAGGATCCTCTTCTTGCCATCTAATCATATACAGGTCGTTTGGTGTCAACTGTTTGCTATCCCCTGTGACAACTACCTGGCGTGCCCGGTAGATGGAAGGAATTCCTTTTTCAGCAAAGCACTGGGAAGCCTCATCGAAGATTACCAAATCAAACAATACCTTCATAGGAGTAATGGCACTTACCGATTCCGGGCTGGCCAGCCAGCATGGGATTAGTGTGAAAAGTTCATCACTAAAATGAGACAGAAGCTTTCGGATGGGCCAAATTCTCCTTTTCTTGGAAACCTGATGGCGAAGGTCCCGGTACGATATCATATTGTTTAGCCGATTATACTTGACATCCTGGTAAACATATTCTCGCAGCTTCAACAATAATATCTCCCGGCTGATTTCAAACTTCATTTTTATCTGGTCCTGATATTCCTCTTCCAACTGCTTCAGTTTCAATGAAGATACCATTCGCAACAATGGATACTTAGCCTCAATATGTTCTATCCAGGCCAGTTTTAAACTGTTATCAAATAAAGTAACCACATCGACCACCTCCCTTTCCGTATAAAACTCATAAAGTTTTGCAATGGCAGACTTTTCGCTAGCGGTAAAGCTTTGCTCCAGTTTATCAAATTCACATAAATTTTCGAATTCCTTGTTCAAAGATCTTTGTAGGTTTTTTTTCGATTTTGGATCGCCTAAAATGAATGTGATTTGTTTTGGCAGTAAGTACCTAAACCACACCTTTTTCTTATCAGGAAGTTCAGCAAGTATTGTCAATAGTTTTTCCAATAACTTTTTCAGCTCTTCATATGACAGCTTTGATACATTAAAGTACTCATTGAAATTGCGTTGGCCAGTGAAGATTTTTTGTGCTTCAATAGCTTTCTTTTGATAATAAAACCAGGCTTGGAAATCCACCTGGTTGTGTGTGACGGGTATTTCCTTCAACCAGGAATATGCCTTAAGTTTCGATAAATTATGTTCCAGATTCAGGCGATTATCTATCTTCTCCATCAGCATACGGAAACCATCACGATTATTCAGCAAGCCATTGGCTCTGAGTACCCGCTGATATTGCATTTTTTCTTTGCTGAACAAATTCCAATTAAGCCATTTAAATATATTCTTACGAGATTCGATTTTTTGTTGAATAACCTCCTGAAACGAACCTAATTCACTGGTGGGAATGCTTACTTCAGGGCCCTCCTTTTTATAGCAATCGAGCACTACTCGTTCGATGTTCGCCAGGCCCAATTGATTCTTGTAAAGATCCTTATAATTCACTTGGTGATTAAAAAATCTGTATACCGTTGGATCCTTGGTTAGATTGACAAACTTAAGTATGTCTTCCTTATTATTGATAATTTCCTCCAGTGTCTCAAATGAAACAGAAGTTTTTAACAATGTTGAAGCCTTTTGAACAATGTCGTCAGCGTACTTTTTGATCTTGTCAATCAGGTTGCTGATTATCTTCAGGTCTTTGATAGTAAAGGAATGAAATGACCTGCGATCTTTCCAGAGAAATTCGGGTTGATTAAGCTGCTGCCAATAATTATTATAAACATTCAACTTTCGTTTGAATGTTTCAGCCTCGATCATGGGGAAATGCTTGTATTCTTGTTTCAGGTTAATCGATGGTCCTTCTAACTCTGATGTCAGGTATAACTCTTTCACTGATATTCCACATTCCTGTTGGTCAAAAAGCGCCTGCTTAAACTCTTCAAACTCTTCGGTAATCTGATCTATTCTTCGACAAATTTGCAGAAATTGTCTTTCCATTTGAATAGCATCCAGGCTGCTGTTCAATCGCTTATAATCATCCAGGTTTTCAATTTGCTCCAGAATTTGGGCATATAGTTCTTTTCTGTCGTTCTTAAAGTCGTGGACCAACGCTATGAATTTGCCCATCCCCACCTCATGCAACCTCTCCGAAACTACATCCAGTGCAGCTCTTTTCTGACATACCAAAAGCACTCTTTTACCTCTGGATGCATAGTCAGCCATTACATTGGATATAAGTTGGGATTTACCGGTGCCGGGTGGCCCTTGTATCACCAGTGATTTTCCGGATTTTATAGCCTTTAGCGCATTCTCTTGAAAAGCATCAATTTTAAATGGAGTTACGGTTTGTTCTTCTTTTAAAGATGACAAAAAACCAAACTCAGGGGTGTCGCTATCAAAATCCTGGCCACTGAATAGAGAGCCAAGATCCAAAATTGTTTGGTCTTCAAGTAGAGTCAAATAGTCCGGTACCAAATATGATCCTGCCTGCGGAAACAACCCCAACACTGCCTCAGGCTGCAAGGTAATGGTTCCTTGTTTGAAGTGTCCTTTATACTCCGCTTTGTTGAATGTCCTGAATGGCAACAAATTATCAGTAAAATTCTGTTGATTGAAATTTAATTCGATACCACTATTTTTAAACAATTCATAGAGGGCCGTCCGAAAGGATCTACTATCTGAAGGAAACTCTTCGAAATTGAAATCCATGAGTTGCTCATCAACCGGGACTTTATTAAAATGTGCATATGCCAGTAGAAAACTCCGGTTCAAATAGCAATATTCATCTGTTCTGGCCTTCAGGTTCCACTCGTTTTCCTCCATATGCAGGGACACCGGGAAAAACAACAAAGGTGCACGCACCGGCGTACCGTCGGAAAAGGACCCACAGGCAAAGGGCCATGCCATGAAAAGATCCTTTGCACCTCGTTCTTCTAGTACAAATCGGTCAAAACGTGATAATTTCCTCAGTTTTTGACTCACCTTATTGTTGGTTTCATCCCGGCTGTCCAATACCCTGCAAAGGAATACCTCTTGCTTTCTTTTGATAAGTTGCTCTACTACCGAAAAGGCGGGTTTTTTGTTAAGAAAATCCAGTTCGTTTATATCCAGAAACCGACCGGCTGCTAATCTCAGTAACAACAGCGACTTGTTCCTGGAAGTCAAGTTGGTTAGACGGCGCAGATACGAATTGAGGATCCTATGCATGATTGAATAGAGGTCAAATTCTAAAAATATAGGCCGAAATCAAAAATCCAAATATGGATAAACCCTAAGATAAGTACTATCGTTGATTATATGTATTTTTTTTAATTCTCCAGCACTATTAAAAGCCCCATGTTGATCTCTGTAGTTTATTATGGCCTTAGCCAGATTGAATGAAATATAGGGGTGTGAGGCAATTCGTTTAAAGCCCTCAGTATTTAAGTTGATCTTGCTCAGATGAGCATCAGATTGAACAAAAATTTTCTCTTTGAGGTTAGATAGCGCTTCTGGTGACAGACCGTAAACCTCATTAAGCTGTTCGGTTGAGTAAAATCCACCCAATAAATTTCTATACTTTACGATACGCTTACTCAATACCGGCCCTATACCATAAATGCTCTTTAGCCAAACACTGTCAACCTGATTCAGGTCTTTCCGGGTGGGGTTTTGATGAGTTCTTTCTTTAGAATATTGCCTTTGTGGTGTTTGCTTATTAGCATTCGATACCATATTCACAGGCTGAAGGTCAATCCACGGACTAAGTGCAAGCCAAATAGAGTCCGTCATTCCAAAAAGCTTTTTAAGATCCTCCGGTCGACCGAAACGTCCTCCTGCCTCTCTATATTTGATAATATTAGCAGCTACAAATGTTCTTAATCCCCATGAGATCAGACTGTCATAGGCAACTGTATTGGGATCGAATGAACGTATGGAGTTAGTCTTTAGGGGAATACTGTCTTGAAATGTTGTAAGAATCTGAGATATACTATCCAGAAATGCGGGATCTTCAAGGTCGAATTGCCGGGCGGAAGGGAATCGTGTTACCCCAAAATGAACAACCATAAGTAAGGCTATCAGCACCAGGTAACCGTTTGCCTCCGTTCTGGAAAACCCAAAACAGCTGCGGATCCAAAGTATTATTGCTTTGTACAAATCGAGAAATTTACCTGGATAATAGCTTATGACAGGCTCAAATTGGATTTTTTATGAACTTTTTAAGCCTGAACTGAAGTTATGACGTAGAACGATTATAAATAACTTGGAAAAAGTTTAATTTATAGCTTTTCATCTTAACTTTGACCGTCAGTCGCGAAGTATCCATGCACAATCATTTCAAAGTCATTAGTATTTCCCATAAAACCGCCACAGTGGAAGTAAGGGAACGTATGGCTTTAAACCAGGAGGGAACTGTTCAGGTTCTGGAACGTATTCTAGATCTTTTTGCTCTACGGGATGTTTTGGTTTTATCAACCTGTAACCGAAGCGAAATTTATTACGGTTCAGATGAAGATCTAAGTGTAGAATTGATTAAGATCCTGGCTTTACAAAACAACCTTGAAGACGCTGCAGACTTCGAAAGTTATTTTGAGAATATCACTGATCATCTCAAAGCCGTAAAGCATTTGTTCAGGGTGGCTATTGGCTTGGAGTCCCAAATTGTTGGGGACATGCAAATTACAAATCAGGTGAAAGCGGCCTATCAATTATCGGCTGATACGGACATGGCAGGACCTTTCCTGCATCGTTTATTACACACAGCTTTCTTTATCAATAAAAAAGTGGTGCAGGAGACTGCATTTAGAGATGGAGCTGCTTCCATCAGTTATGCCACACTTGAATTAATTGCCGAACTTACGGTTAATCTGGAGGCCCCAAGTGTAATGATCATTGGGTTGGGAAATGTGGGTAGTGATTTGTGTTTGAACATTTCAGATCATAAGAACTTTCAGAATTACCAGGTGTTACTGGCAAACCGTACAGCGAAAAAAGCTGATAAACTAGCCGAAGCATGCGGCTTTAGGGCCGTTCCTTTCGATTGTGTAAAAGATTACCTTCCTGAAGTTGATTTGGTGGTTACCGCGGCCAATAGTCACAATTTATTGATTGACAAGGAGCTTCTATCCAAATTGCCTATTAGCAATTTTAAGTACTTTATAGATCTAAGTGTACCTCGCAGCGTGGATACCGGGATTGAGGAGGTCAATGGAGTACTGCTATACAACATCGACGATATTCAGTCCCGTGCCGATGAAGCCTTAAAGCGCCGTTTATCATCCATCCCGAAAGTGGAATCCCTTTTGGCAGAGGCTGTTGCTGACTTTGATGATTGGAGCAAGGACATGAGTGTTAATCCTACTATCAATAAGTTAAAGAATGCATTAGAGCAGATCAGGAAGGAGGAAATCGCCAGATATTTAAAGGATACTTCGAATGATGAAACCGTTATGATGGAGAAATTGACCAAGAGTATCATGCAAAAGGTGATTAAGTTACCAGTGCTTCAATTGAAGGCAGCCTGTAGAAGGGGTGATGCTGAAACTCTGATCGATGTTCTAAACGACCTTTTTAATCTGGAAAAAGAAACTATATCACCGGAAAAGAAATAATACAGGCTTTCTAAGACCTGTAAGTTTTTACCTTAAACTCAAGCCTATCCACTTGGCAATCTCCTCACTTATCCATTAATTGCGTGAATTTAGATGTAATCGAGACCTGAGTGGAAAGTATTCTTCATAGATTAAACAATCATAAAATCCAACCTTTTCTTTGGGTGGTCTTTTTGATTTTCCTGTTCTTAACCCCGAGCAAATTATCCGCAAAAACCACAGAGGAAGATTATTTTATTTTCCAGGTTAACAATAAAAAAGGTCTGCGTAACTCAAAAGACAAAGTTGTTATTCCAGCAGAATATGATGATCTGGGTTGGTCCATTGGTGAGTTTCATCCGCTTGATGATGTGCTTGGATATAAGCAAGATGGGTTGTGGGGCTTGATAACCCTGGAAAACAAGAAAATAACCGCCCCCAACTACTTCAACTTATATCCTCTTAACAGACAACTGATTGTGGCTTCCAGATTTGAGGTAATACCTCAGGAAGAGCGCTACGGAATTACAGACCTAAACGGGATTGTGGTATTAGACTTTGAATATAGGCTACTGCACATATTCAACAACCTAATTGTTTCCTCTAAAAAAGTGGATTCCGAATGGAAATACGGATTGATTAACTTCTCCTTTCAGGAGGTCCTTCCATACGAATACTCCTTGATTAAACCCCTAAACAATCAATATGCGATAATCATTGATCAGGAAATGAGTGGATTGATTAATTCCTCCGGTCAAGTACTTGTTCCACCCAAATATCATGTAATCGAACTAAAGGGCAGGGAATTTCGCGGCAAAATGCTTGATACCTACGAAATAAAAAACGCCCAAAACCAACTTTTGGCCACTCATCGATTGAAAAACCTAAAAAAGGCCGGGCAGGGCGTTTTGGTGGGGTTGGGTATAGAAAATAGTCAACTGTTAAACGCCCAGGGACAAGTGGTGAAATCCTTTCCGCAATCTCAAGTTTCGGAATTCACTAATGGTAAGGCGATTATTAAGAGCGGTGGCAAGTTTGGGGTGATCAACGCTGTTGGAAAGATACTGATTCCCACCGCCAACAAATCAGTTTGGATCAAGGACTATTTTCTGGGTGTGGAATTTCAGGAAGGCAAATGGGACCTGCTAAATTCGGAGTTACAAAAGGTTACCATAAGGGAATACCAGGAAATAAGACCTGCAACAGAAGGACTGTTTCCTGTTAAAAGACAGAACAGCTGGGGCTTTACAGATAACAATGGCGCAGAAGTAATACCACCTCAATACCAGGAAGTAACTGACTTCGAAGAGGAAGTGGCTTATGCAAATTACCTGGGAAGCTGGGGGCTGATTGATAAATCCGGAAACTGGCTAATAAAACCTCGTTTTATCAAGCTTGAAAAAATAACTAAGGACACTTACCTGTTTAGGACCGACACACATTACGGATTAGTAAATACCAGTCAGGAGGTAGTTTACCAAACACCTAACCAACTTAAATCCACAGAAACCGGGGTAATAGAACAGAACAACGACCAACAATATGGTTTAATCTCATTAGCAGGTGAGCAGATGCTTTCTTTACAATACCAAAAGATTAGCGTTTTCAAGGAAGATCCCCAATACTATCAATTTGAGGACGAAGACGGAAAAGGTATTTTTAACATCTCCCAGCGCACCTTCACCCGAGATCCTGGAATCCAGGAAATGAGAACCCTGGACCAGGGATATATAGGGGTGCGAATCAACGATCAATATGGATTCGTAGATGTCAATGGAAAGCTCCGTATTGCCAATCGATATGAGGATATTGGCGTTTTCAATGAAGATATGTCACCGGTGAAGTTAAATGGGAAATGGGGATATGTAGATCGATTGGAACGATTGAAAGTGCAGCCTTTGTACGAGACTGTGGACCACTTTATTAATGACCTTGCAATCGTCTCTCAAAACCAAAGATTTGGGTTAATCAACAAAGCCGGGAAAGTGATTCTTGCTTTGGAGTATGATCGACTGGAACGACTTCCGGAAGGACAATTCTTTTGCTATCAGGGTCAAAGAACCGGGATAGTTGACATAACTGGTAAAGTACTATTGTATCCCGGATACAGCAGTCTGCAAACTCTTGAAAACGGCCTGATAAAAGCCTTCAAAAACGGCAAGCAAGGGCTTATCGATAAACAAGGAAAGAAGTTGATACCAATGGTATATGATGAACTAATTTACGACCAGTTTAATGATATTTACCTTTTGACCAGGAAATATCCCTGGGACATCATCAAGCTTTAACCCGGTTAAGCATCTTTTTCAGGTCCTTTTCCTTCGTCAGAATCACCTGCCTTAGAAATTGAATCTCTCATTCCGGTATCCGCCTCAATGTTCTTCATGCGATAATAGTCCATTATGCCAAGATTCCCTTTGCGGAAAGCTTCGGCCATAGCCCTCGGCACTTCAGCCTCCGCTTCTATTACCCGTGCGCGCATCTCCTGGCTTAGTGCTTTCATCTCCTGCTCTTTGGCTACTGCCATGGCCCTGCGCTCTTCAGCTTTGGCCTCTGCAACTTTAAGGTCTGACCTGGCCTGATCTATTTGAATTTTTGCCCCTATATTGGCATCTACCTTGGGAACATCCACGTCGGCAATATCAATAGACAGGATTTCAAAAGCAGTCCCCGCATCCAGGCCCCTGTCCAATACCAATTTGGAGATGTTGTCAGGGTTCTCCAACACGTCGGTATATTTTGCGGCGGAACCAATAGAGGTTACAATACCTTCCCCTACCCTGGCAAGTATGGTTTCTTCTCCAGCGCCACCCACTAACCTGGAAATATTGGCCCGAACGGTTACCCTGGCTTTGGCCAAAAGTTGTATGCCATCTCCCGCTACTGCAGAAACAGATGGTGTATTAATCACTTTTGGGTTTACTGATAGCTGCACTGCTTCGAAAACATCACGACCGGCAAGATCGATTGCCGTTGCCTGTTTAAATGTAAGACTGATATTGGCTTTGTCCGCAGAGATCAAGGCCTTTATAACACTTGGCACGTTACCGCCTGCCAGATAATGGGTTTCCAGATCAGTAGTAGTTACTGGTATACCTGCTTTAATAGCCGTTATCATTTCCCTGACGATAACCCCAGGTGGTACCTTACGGATGCGCATAAACATAAGTTCAAGTAACCCCACTTTTACTCCCGAAAAACGAGCAGTGATCCAAAGGTTTACCGGGATAAAGTACAAAAATATAAATACCAGTATTATCGCCAGAAAGATGCCAATCAAAGAAAAAAGATCCATACGTTTATTAAATAGATTTTACAATTATTTTATTATCTGCCAAGATAGCAATTTCCAGCATATTTCCCGCTTCCAGGTAATTGCCATTGGTTTGTACTTCGTATAATTTATCAAGAAATTCGGCAGTTCCCATGGGGCGCAAATCTGAGATCGACTTACCCTTCATTCCCACGCGAAGATCTGACTTTTCATGCTCATTAACCTTGCTGTCTATGCTTGATTTTAAGGCGAATCTTTGCCAGGTCCCAGCGCGAAGGCTATAAACCAAGGCCAAAATTGAGAATATCAAAGTGCCGGCTAAAATCCAATAACCGGTTTCACGGCCGAAACTTGTAAAACTCATAGAAACGCCTCCAACCAATGCTGCTAGCCCCAGAATACCCAATACAGTAATTCCAGGAACAAATATTAGCTCAATAATTATAAAAGCCACGCCACAAAGTATCAGCAATACTATGGAAATCCAATCAGCCATTTATCAGTGCCCAGGTTATTTGTCAAAGCTACTAAAATCGTTATTGGCAAACAATCAATACGCTTTGGCAAAGATCACCTCCTGACTGGATGATTTGCCGGAATAAATGCATATGCCTGCCCTGGTTTCCTCATTAATAGGAATACATCGAATGGTTGCCTTTGTTTCATCCTTGATTCGTTGTTCAGTTTCAGCAGTTCCATCCCAATGTGCCCTGACAAATCCGCCTTTTGTATCCAGGACCTCTTTAAACTTCTGGTAAGAGTCCACGGTGGTAATATTTTGGTCGCGAAACTTCAGCGCCTTCTGGTAAATGTTATTTTGCATTTCACTCAGCATGTGTTGTATAATTTTACCGATGTCCTGCAGGCTATAGGTTTGCTTTTCTGAGGTATCCCTGCGAACTATCTCGGCAGTTGAATTCTCAAGGTCCCTGGGGCCCATGGCAATTCTTACCGGAACACCTTTCAACTCATATTCAGCGAATTTCCAACCAGGCTTGTGGGTATCTCTATCGTCGTATTTTACGGAGATATTCAGCTCTTTCAACTGATGAATAATTCCCTGAACGGCTGCTGATATCGCTTCTAGCTGCTCCTCACTCTTGAATATCGGAATGATTACCGCCTGAATTGGCGCCAGACGGGGTGGAAGAATTAAACCTTTGTCGTCTGAATGGGCCATAATCAGAGCCCCCATTAAACGAGTGCTGACCCCCCAGGAAGTTCCCCACACGTATTCGAGTCCTCCCTCTTTGGTAGCAAATTTTACCTCAAACGCCTTGGCAAAGTTTTGTCCAAGAAAATGAGAAGTACCAACTTGTAATGCCCGGCCATCTTGCATCAGGGCTTCGATACAATAGGTGTCGACCGCTCCGGCGAATCGCTCAGATTCTGTTTTGACTCCCTGAATCACCGGTAGGGCCATATAATCCTGGACAAATTCCGTATAGACCTGAAGCATCTTGAGCGTTTCTTCTTTAGCCTCTTCATTGGTAGCATGTGCGGTATGTCCTTCTTGCCATAAGAACTCAGTAGTTCGTAAGAACAGTCTGGTACGCATCTCCCATCGCACTACATTGGCCCACTGATTTAATTTCAGTGGCAGGTCCCTATAGGATTGAATCCAGTTACGATAAGTATGCCAGATTACCGTTTCTGATGTAGGTCGAATGATCAGTTCCTCTTCCAACTTAGCTTCAGGGTCTACTACTAATCCCTTTTTACCCTCCGCTTGTTTCAAGCGATAATGTGTCACTACCGCACACTCTTTGGCAAACCCTTCTATATGGTCTGCCTCCTTGCTGAGATACGACTTTGGAATAAAAATGGGAAAGTACACATTGCTATGACCGGTTTCCTTAAACATCTGATCCAATTTCGCCTGCATTTTTTCCCAGATGGCAAAGCCATAAGGCTTTATAATCATACAACCTCTGACCGGTGAATTCTCAGCCAGGTCTGCTTTCTTTACCAACTCATTGTACCACAGCGAATAGTCTTCACTTCTTTTAGGTAACCCTTTACTCATTTTACTTTCGGAAAATTAGAAATTAGGAATTAGGAATTACAAATTATGGCACCATAATTGCTTAATTATTTATAGCGCCTGAATTAGGTTCGACAAATATAAGTTTTTAAAGCTTATTTCGATCTTAATTCGTAATTTACAGTATATAAAGATATAGCTTATGAATCCTCTACGATCGATACTACTTCTAACCTTGTCCATTGGCATATTTTCCTGTTCCTCAAGCAAATATGCTCAGAGTGGTACTTCGGAATATGACGACCTGTATTTTAATAAGGGTGATCGATACCCAATTATGCCCCTTGAAGGCACCACGGGAGTAATCCAAAGACCTGATCAAGCCAATAACGGTGGTATTAGTGCAGGCTACAATTCAAAGACATTAAATCCCGATTACGGTCTTCCGCAAGATGCTCAGACTGAAAACGGTTATGCTGAAGACGAATACTACGTGGAAAATCACGATGATGAATACTTGCAGCAAGCTGTTGAGGATTATCTCAAGAACAACTCAACTTACGCCAAACGGTACACCAGTCCCAGTTATTCCAATAACTTTGACGACATTTTCTGGAGCGATCCCTTGTTCTATCAAGGTACTTTATTTGATCCCTTATACCGATCTTATTATGGCGTGTACAGCCCATTTGCCTACCGGTCTTACTATCGTCCTTATAGCTCTTTTTACAGACCATGGCGGTCCGGATTATCTGTTAGTATAGGATTTGGGTTTGGATTTGGATCTTACTACGGTCGATATTATGATCCGTTCTATTACGGTGGTGGATTTGGCTATGGTTATGGGTATGGGTATGGCAGTCCTTATAGAAGCTATTACAGTAGTGCCTGGTGTCCCCCTTCATACTATGGGGCCTCTAACAATATTGTAGTAATAAACAACATTGAAAACTCCAATCCCGGAAATGTACGCTATGGAACAAGGACATCTCGAGGATCAAGTTACATAGTCGATAACGGCATAAGAGAGCGTAACACAGCGGATGCAACCTACAATAAACGTACGATTCGATCCAGGGCCGATAATACAGTTAGACAGGTCTCCGAAAGGACACTAAACAACGACAGGATAATTCAACGTGATCAGTCTGGCGCTAATTTGCGCACCAGAGACCTCAATCAATATGACCAGGTTGATGGATCCAAAACCCGGTTCCGTACGCATTCTTTGGATTCAAGGAACAATGGATTAAACATCAATGAAAGAACTGCGTCAAATTCCAGTCTACAGCAACGAAGCCGTACCATCAACAGGGATACCTATCGAACACCTGATCGTAATTTTAGAACCAGGCGTACTACAGATCACAAAAGTTATTCATCCAGCTTATCAAGAAAATCCGGTTCTTCCAGATATGGCAAATCACCCGACAGAAGTCCTGCTTCCAGTGGGGTAAGGAGCAGGAGTAACTATTCGCGTCGAAGCAGCTCGCCAAGTAAAGTTGGCAGCAGTAACTATGGAAGAAGTTCTTCTTCAGGCAGGGTCAGTACTCCCAGCAGGAGTTCGTCGCCCAGCAGGATTCGGAGCAGTTCTCCCAGCAGGAGTTCGTCACCCAGCCGGTTTCGAAGCAGTTCTCCCTCGCCCAGCCGTAGCAGTAGTCTGCCCAGCAGGTCCAGTGGGAAATCTATCAGAAGTATTACACGTTAGTAAAACTTATCAATAGTCCCTTAACTCAACTGAGATCAGGGAAATTTAAAACCAAGAATTATGAGACGTATCTACACGCTTATATTAATAAGCACGGGCTTGGTTTGCTTAAACCAAAGCCCGGCACAGGGGCAAAGTTATGCTGATTTTGCCCGCATAATGAGTCAGCAGGAAATTCACGGCACCGCCCGTTTTCAGGGAATCGGGGGGGTTAAAACAGCACTTGGAGGTGACATCAGTTCCATTTCAGGCAACCCGGCAGGGCTGGGCTTCTACAACTCCTCGGAATTTTCCATCAGTCCAGGATACTTGATCATCAACAACACATCAAGTTATCTTGGTTCAACCCTAAATAATGATCATAGCAACTTTTATCTGGCTAATGCTGGAGCGGTAATATATAAAAGCCCTTCTTCACAACGCTCCAACGGCTTTAAAGGTGGCTCTTTCGGATTTGGAACTTCCAGAATTGCTAATTTTCAAAACCAAATTATATATCAGGGCTCCAATACCGTTGAGGACTTTATCGATTATGCGGTTGATGAGGCCAATGCGCAAGGACCGGATGCTTATGACAATCCAGATCTCTTACCAGAGCTACCGTTTCTGGCTTTTCAAACAACATTGATCGACAGGTTCTTTGATGGAAACACTTCAGGGGATACTACCTTCTTCTATGACCGCAATATCTACGATATTTTCGATCCGGATCAGATCGCTTTTCCATCAGATGAATTTCCTACCCTACAGGAAGAAATGATAACCACCACAGGTGGGCACTACCAATCCAACTTCTCGTACGGGGCCAATTTTGCAGATAGGTTTTACATTGGTGCTGCGGTTGGAATTAACACTTTGCGATTGGACCAACAGCGAGTTTATCGCGAAACTCCTACGGATGCGGACCTCACTGAGTTTACCCTGGTTGATGATAGACAACTCAAAGGAACCGGAATCAACGGAACCCTTGGGATCATTCTGAGGCCGGTAAATGTATTGACCTTAGGCGTATCCTACACCTCCCCAACTTTCTATGAGATGCGGGATGAATCTTATCTGTCTATGTCAGCCGATTTCAACACCGGGGTCATAAGCGATGAAGTAATTTTTCTACCATTAAGATACCGGCTCAGAACTCCTGGTAGACTAAATGGAGGAGCGGCCTTGTTCCTGGATAAATTTGGTTTCATTTCAGCAGATGTGGAATGGGTGGATTATGGATCGGCAAAACTGACCAGTGATGAATTTGATTTTTCAGATACCAATCAAGAGGTAAGTACCTATGGTTCAGTATTGAACTACAGGGTTGGAGCAGAACTACGTTTTAAAGCACTGCGCCTGCGAGCCGGTTACTCCTTACAGGAAGACCCGTTAGAAGGTGCCGATGGCATTGATCGCAGCAGGGAGTCTTTAACCGCAGGGCTGGGATTGCGATTTAAAAAGTTCTTTGTGGATGCTTCGTACGTACGGTCCAATTATAATATTTCGGCCAGTCCATACCCAGAAGGCCCAACCGCTTTTATTGAAAACATCTCAGAAAATGCTGTTTTAACTTTGGGCTTTAAATTTTAAACCCGGAATTGTGGTTAGACTTTGTAGCGAGGGCCTTAAATTAAATGGCCTTCAGCGCCTCAACGATATCGTCCATTGTAATACTTGGGCCTTCCATATGGATTTGAGCTTTAAGATAATAGGCTTTTCTTTGGAGAAAGTGATCCTTAAGCTGGCCTAGAAGTTCCTTTGGAGTTTTATTCTTTAGCAAGGGGCGCTCTTCCGTACCCTGTTCAATCAATCGTTCGGCTATTGTTTTCAGGGGTACATCCAGGAAAATACCCACACCATTATTGATGATATAATCAATATTATGTCGGAAACAAGGGGTACCACCACCAGTAGCTATTACCTTCGGGTAAGATTGCTCACTTAATCGCCGCAAACAATTGTTTTCTAATACCCTAAATCCATCCTCACCGTCTTCAGTAAATATTTGGGATATGTGCTTGCCTGCCTGATATTCTATGTACTGGTCCAGATCAAAAAATGCAATTCTCAACTGCTCAGATAATGCAATGCCCAAGGTTGACTTACCACTTCCCGGCATGCCCAACAGATAGATATTGTCAGGGATGGTAATAGTGCTCACGGTTTAAAAACTTAATTTCATGAGTTGCGCTGAGGTTGGAACATCTCTAAAATGCCATTTCCCTCTGATCTGGCCTTCTTTTAATAACAAAATTCCTGGATTTGACCTTATCATTGTCTTTAGCACTGTTGCATCCGCAAAGTAGTATGGAGCTGCTAGTTGTACCTCATGTCTAAACACTTCGAATGATGCTTCATCAGACGCGGTGAGTACCATAACGCCTATTTCACCGTCTACCTGGTTAACCAGATCATTGATCTCCTTAAATATTGCGGTATCCGCCTTCTCCACATAATGCACCACGATCAGTAATTGAGCGCCCTGGAATGTCTGGCCGGTAACATCCTCCCCGTCGGTATTCCAAACACTGTAATCAGTTATTGTAGGCTGGGCCTCCGGATTTAACAATTCAATGTCTAAATAATGATACGATGTATCGGTGGGATATGATTCAAATTCAAATTTTTCACCACCTTTTTCCATGATATAAAGATGCCTTAAGGGCTCCGAAGGCTCCATACTTGCTGGAATACTGACACCTGCTTTATATGCCCTGAAATCAATGAATGGGAGGTGCCTAACAGCATGAATAGCTAAATAAACATTGACCACAACTACCAGTCCAACGACCAGACCGCCTATTCGTTTCCCAAACAAGGGCTTGAACTGGTGGCGAAAGGGAAATATTACCAAAATCAATGACAGCAATATTAAATCTTTGGTAAAACTCTCCCATGGGGTCAGCTTGATGGCATCTCCGAAACAGCCACAGTCCGTTACTTTATTAAAAAAGGCAGAATAAAAAGTCAGAAAACTAAAAAAAAGGATAAGCAACAGCAATATCCAGGAAGTAGTTGACATGCGGAAATTAATCAAAACAGCTACTCCCAATGCCACTTCCAAAACCACCAGGAAAATAGAGAAATACAAGGCAAAAGGCTCTAGAGTTCCAAAAAATGGAGCAAAATCACTACTAAACACGTTGAAATACTCCTCCAGTTTTATGGCCGTCCCTACCGGATCATTCACCTTAATCAAACCGGAAAAGATAAACAGCCCCCCCACCGCGAAACGTGCTGCTGATTTTACCCAACTCATGATTCGCCTTGATTTAGTTTTATCAGGCAAAAAATAGCATAATTGATGATGTCCTGATAATTCGCCTTTACTCCCTCGGATACCAGGGTCTTGCCCTGATTATCCTCAATTTGCTTAACCCGCAACAGCTTCATCAATATGATATCTGTAATGGAAGTGATGCGCATATGCCTCCAGGCCTCATCGTAATCATGGTTTTTATCCTCAAGTAATGTGATCACTTCACTTATGGTTTGGTCGTAAAGTGGTTCCAATTCTTTGTATTCAATGTCCAATGACTCTCCTTCTTCAAATCCAATCTGAATGATGGCTATAATGCAATAATTTACGATACCGATGAATTCTGAGCTAATGCCTTCTGAAACTCTCTGTTGGCCCTTTTCCTGAATGGTCCGGATCCGCTGTGCTTTAATGAAAATTTGGTCCGTCATGGATGGAATCCTAAGGATGCGCCAGGCGGTTCCATAATCCTTGGTTTTCTTGGCAAATAATTCTTTGCATTGCTTTACCACCTGTTTGTACTGGTCTATTGTTTGATTTATCAACTTTTATCTAAATTTAGAGAAACCTATCCGGGCTGGATCATGGAATCGAAAGTTACCCCTTTTTCCTCAAAAAAAACACTTAACCTCAGGGGAAAACTCTACCACCTGGACAATCCTCTGGTGATGGGAATTCTCAATGTAACGCCTGATTCATTCTACGATGGCAATCTATTCAATTGCGAAAATACTCTGATCAATAGGTTGACACAAATGATAAATGAAGGCGCTGATATCATAGATATTGGCGGCTCTTCGTCAAGACCCGGAGCAGATGAAATATCCATTCAGGAAGAGATAGAAAGAGTAATACCAGCCATCGAGAAGGCCAGATCCCTTGCACCAGAGATGCCTCTGTCAATTGACACCTTTAGGTCCGAAGTGGCAGTAGCAGCAATTGATGCCGGGGCAGATATGGTAAACGACATCAGTGGCGGTAGTCTGGACCCATCAATGTTCCATACAGTAGCAGAGCGAGGGGCCCCATATATATTAATGCATATGCGTGGTGATCCACGTACCATGTCCTCAGAAACAGACTATGAACATCTGATTACTCAAGTGATGAAGTACTTTGTTATCCGGATTGAGCAATTAATTAATCTTGGCGTAAAAGACATCTTGGTGGATCCAGGTTTTGGATTCGCCAAAACCACCGACCAGAACTATGTTTTACTGAAAAATTTGGGTTATTTTAAAGAATTGAATGTTCCGCTGTTGGTCGGCCTTTCTCGTAAATCCATGATCTACAAGACCCTGAAAATGTCAGCGGGTGAAGCCCTGACAGGGACCTGTGTGTTAAATACCATAGCTCTGATGAACGGGGCCTCGATTCTGCGTGTTCATGACGTACGGGCTGCACGCGAAACAGTCAGCCTTTTTAAACGAACTTATCCGTGACACTGCTTTTTCAAATCGGGTTCCTGGAGATCAAACTAGTAGATATTATCGACATTGGCTTGGTCAGTGTTTTGCTATATCAGATCTACAAACTGATGCGTGGAAGTGTCGCCATCAAGGTATTTCTTGGCTTCTTGTCACTTTATCTGATTTTCCTGGTAGTTAAGGCCGCCCAAATGGAGTTACTTTCCTCGATATTGGGACAGTTTATGGGGGTCGGAGTAATCGCTGTCATCATCCTGTTTCAACCTGAGATTAGAAAATTCCTGTTGTTGATCGGAAAGACTACCTCTGTAGACCGGCAAACCCTGATTAACAATCTTCTGGGGCGCCGCGGCAAAAACATTGACAAAGTGGACATTACTCCAGTGATTGAAGCAGTTAAAAGCCTGGGAGGCGCAAACTACGGGGCGCTGATTATTTTTTCACGTGATTCACCGCTGGAGTTTTATGCAGAATCCGGTGATCTGATTGATGCGCATATTTCCAAGCGGCTGCTTCTGGCTATTTTTAATAAAAACTCGCCACTTCATGATGGCGCGGTGATTCTCTACCAGGGAAAGATTGTGGCTGCAAGATGCATCCTGCCTCTTACCGAGCAGAAACATATTCCCGCCCAGTACGGACTCAGACACAGGGCGGCCCTTGGGATGTCCGAGGCCACGGACAGTCTGGTTTTGGTGGTCTCTGAAGAAACCGGACAAATGTCATTGGCAAGGAACGGAAAAATAATGCACAACCTTTCAGCCCAGGAACTGCGATCTGCTATCAATAATTATCTATATGAAGATAAGCAGTCCACGTCTTTTGAAAAAGGTAAAATTGTGTCCGAGCCTGATAAAGATCAGGAGATCGCCCAGGTTTAACACTACGTAGTCTCATAATCTGGGTTTAACCCGGATTATGCATTAGACTTCGTAGTGAGAGCCTTAAATGGCTGTGAGATAGGCACTCGCGCAGATTTTTGCAACGGAAATATAGCACCGTTATGGTGAGTAGGAAAAATCGAGCAAATGCCTAGATTGTAGTCAGTTAAGGCTCGTAATAGATTTCTAGTGCATAATCCGGGTTTAATCAATCACTCCCAACTCTTTACCCACCAAAGTAAATGCCTTGATTGCCTGGTCCAGATGTTCCTTTTGATGGCTTGCGGAGATCTGTACCCGGATCCTGGCCTGACCTTCAGGTACCACTGGGTAATAGAACCCTATTACGTATACACCTAGCTCAAAAAGGCCTTGGGACATCTTCTGTGATAAAACTGCATCATATAACATGATTGGAATTATGGGATGTTCCCCGGGATTAATATCAAATCCCGCAGCAGTTATATGTTCCCTGAAATATTTGGTGTTTTTTTCCAATGTATCCCGAAGTTCAGTAGTTTCGGTCAGCATGTCTAAAACTGTAATAGTTGAGGCTGTAATGCATGGGGCCAGTGTATTAGAAAATAAATAGGGACGGGAACGTTGACGAAGGATTTCCACTATTTCTTTATGGCCTGAAGTAAATCCCCCCGAGGCCCCGCCTAGTGCCTTTCCGAAGGTCCCGGTAATGATATCTACCCTTCCCATTACATCACGGTATTCATGAACTCCCCGGCCGGTTGCCCCTATAAACCCTGTGGAATGGCACTCATCGGACATTACCAGGGCCTGGTATTTATCTGCGAGGTCACATATTTTGTCCAACTGAGCAATAGTGCCGTCCATAGAGAATACCCCATCGGTAACTATGATCCGGTGACGTTGAGCTGCAGCCAATTTCAATTGCTCTTCCAAATCCTCCATGTCATTATGTTTGTAGCGATATCGTTGGGCCTTGCACAAACGCACTCCGTCAATAATAGATGCATGATTGAGTGTGTCGGAAATAATGGCATCCTCGGCAGTTAGCAACGGCTCAAAAACCCCGCCATTGGCATCAAAGGCAGCGGCATATAAAATGGTATCTTCAGTACCCAGAAACTGAGATATTTTGGCTTCCAGCTGTTTATGAATATCCTGGGTGCCACAGATAAACCGAACAGATGACATTCCGTAACCATGGCTGTCAACCGCTGCTTTGGCAGCTTCCACTACCTTAGGGTGAGAAGAAAGGCCCAGGTAATTGTTGGCACAAAAATTTATCACCTCTTTTCCATCGTCAGTTTTGATCACTGCACCCTGAGGTGTGGTAATTATCCTTTCTGCTTTGTATAATCCGGCGTCCCGGATGGTATCTATTTCCTGCGACAGTTGTTGTTTGAGTTTACCGTACATAGTTGATTATTTGCTGGCACAAAGATAGTAGGAATTCAATAAGGGTAGTTTTCGGAGGCAGAATACGTTGTGTTGGGAGCTGGGCGCTGGGAGCATGGCGCTGGGAGCTGGGAGCATGGCGCTGGGAGCTGGGAGCATGGCGCTGGGCGCTGGGAGCATGGCGCTGAGGAGCTAGGAGTATGGCGCTGGGAGAACTGGGAGCATGGCGCTGGGAGCTTGGGAGCATGGCGCTGGAGACAGAGTGCTGGGAGCTTCCTGGGCAACGGTAAACAGCAACAGTTGGGGGTGTATAGCAGAATTCGTAGTTTTGCAGCATAAATTTTTTTATATGAAAAGAGCATTGGTGACCGGAGCCTGCGGGCAACTGGGCTCAGAATTATCTATGGCCCTTGCTGAAATGATGGGCGCTGAAAATGTTATAATTTCTGACATTAGCCCGTCTGCTGAACATCTATCTGGATTTGAGTTTTTGACCCTGAATGTTTTGGACCTGAGCGCAGTTCATAAAACTATAAAAGAACACCATATTAATGTGGTATTCCACCTGGCGGCTATGCTCTCAGCCAAAGGCGAGCAACAGCCACGTAATGCCTGGACCCTCAATATGGACGGACTAATCAATGTGTTGGAAGCTTGCTGTGATCTTTCGGTAGATAAAGTTTTTTGGCCCAGTTCGATTGCCGCTTTTGGACCGCACACTCCATCATTGGACACTCCACAGCACACGGTTATGGATCCGGAAACGATTTACGGAATAAGTAAGCTGTCTGGTGAATTATGGTGTGATTATTTTCACGCAAGGTTTGGTCTGGACATTCGCAGTTTGCGGTATCCGGGCCTTATCAGTTACAAGTCTCCGCCAGGTGGTGGTACTACCGACTATGCAATCGCCATTTTTCACAGTGCCATGAAAGGAGAACTCTATGAATGCTTCTTAGGAGAAAACACCCGATTACCCATGATGTACATGTCGGATGCCGTAAAAGCCACCATTGAGCTAATGTCTGCTCCCAAAGAAAATATTACCGTGCGAACCTCCTACAACCTTGCTGCTTTTAGCGTCACTCCCGGGGAACTCAGTGCCGCCATACAAACCCATTTCCAGGAATTTAACACCCTATACAATCCCGATTTTCGTGATCTTATTGCCCAGACCTGGCCTCAAACCATTGATGATTCAATTGCCCGACAAGATTGGGGCTGGCAGCATGAGTATGGGCTGGAAGGAATGGTAGCAGAGATGATTAGGAATTTAGCGATAATGCCAAATAATTATTGAAACTGTTATCTTTAAAAAAAGAATCGTTATGTGGAACTTTGTAAATCTACTGACTTCCATCGATGATGGTGTCGTTACCATCTCAATTAACAGGGAAGAAAAACTTAATGCCCTAAATGTGGCTACCGTTGATGAACTGCGAAGCGCTATTCAAAACGTTTACGACACACCAGAGATAAAAGCGGTGATTATAACCGGGGCTGGTTCCAAAGCTTTTGTAGCTGGTGCCGATATCGCTGAAATAGCTCAGTTAAATGAATTAAATGGAAGAAAATTTGCCGAGAATGGCCAGGAAGTGTTTCAAATGATAGAAAGTTGTCCGAAGCCGGTAATTGCTGCTGTCAACGGATATGCCTTGGGTGGTGGTTGTGAATTGGCCATGGCATGTCACCTGCGTGTAGCCACCTCATCTGCAAAATTTGGCCAACCTGAGGTTAACCTGGGGATACTCCCGGGTTATGGAGGCACCCAGAGGCTAACACATCTAATCGGCAAATCCAAGTCCCTGGAACTATTGATGACCGGAGACATCATAACTGCCCAAAAAGCGTTAGAATTCGGCCTTGTGAACTACCTCACCGAATCACAGGATGAACTAATGACCAAGTGCAAAGAAATCCTGGCAAAGATCCTGTCAAAAGCGCCTCTGGCGGTTGGAATGGTGGTGAATTGCGTAAACGCAGCCTACGACCCAGAACAAAGAGGATACCAAACCGAAGCCAATAGTTTTGCTAATTGCTGTAAATCCAACGATTTTAAAGAAGGTACTTCTGCATTTCTTGAGAAACGCACGCCAAATTTCCAGGGAGAATAATATGCAAAAAGTGCTCCGGTTCTTATGAATCCTTTAAAGAAACTAGCCGGTGAAACTGTGATTTATGGTATTTCCAGTATTGTCGGCAGGGTGTTGAATTATCTGCTGGTACCTCTTTATACCACTGTTTTTCATAGCAGCCAGTATGGAGTGATCACCAAACTCTATGCATACGTAGCGTTCTTTAATATTATTTACAGTTATGGTATGGAGACTGCTTTTTTCAGATTCGCCAGCAGGGGAGGTCTGCGCAACCCCTACCAACAAGCCTCCACTATGATCCTGCTTACCAGCACGCTTTTTTCCGCACTGATTATGATTTGTTCGCAATCCATTGCAAACTATTTGGAAGTACCGGATCAAAAGCACCTGGTCCAATTTCTGGCAGCCATTTTGTTCATCGATGCCGTGAGTGCCATTCCCTTCGCCCGGCTGCGACTTGAAAACAAGGCCATGACCTTCGCACTGGCTAAAATGGGAGCTATTATTTTCACTATAACCTTAAATCTAGCATTTCTGCTGCTTCCATATCTGGTTTATCATAAGGGACTGTTTACCTCCCTGGAACCGTTGGTAAGCAGCTATTACCACCCTGAGTTTGGTGTGGGATATGTTTTTCTGGCCAATTTGCTGGGTAATTTTCTTATCATTCTGATGTTGAGGAAGTACTTCATGCAAATAGGTCTTCGAATATCATGGAATCAGGCCAAGCCTTTGCTGAAGTACGGACTACCAATATTCCTAATGGGGCTGGCCGGGATTGCCAATGAACAGGCCGATAAACTTTTGATCCCCAACTTGTTACCGGATAATTTTTATCCAGGAAAAACCAGCATGGCCGCCTTAGGCATCTACGGAGCTAGTTTTAAACTAAGTATATTCATGCTGTTGGCCATTCAGGCATTTCGATACGCTGGCGAACCATTTTTTTTCTCTCACGCTGAAAACAAACAAGCCCCGGAACTATTCGCTAAAGTAATGTATTATTTTGTGGTAGTCTGTACGTTCATACTGTTGACTGTAAGTCTTAATATTAACCTCTTGGGGCAAATATTTCTTAGGCAACCCAGCTATCGTGAAGCCTTATATCTGGTTCCTGTTTTGCTGTTTGGTAAGCTTTTGTTGGGCATATACATTAACCTGTCAATATGGTTCAAATTGGTGGATAAGACGCTTGTGGGCACCTACATAAGTCTGATAGGAGCTGCAGTTACCATACTGGTCAATTGGATGCTAATCCCGGTAATCGGATACACCGGTTCCGCATTTGCCTCGGTTTTATGCTATGGTCTTATGTCCTTGATATGTTGGCTCTGGGGAAGAAAGCACTTCCCCGTTCCCTATAATTGGGGGGGGATTCTCCTGCATTTGGGGTTTGCCATTTCTGTAATCTACCTGGTAGATCAGTTCAGGCCTGAAAATAACCTGCTAAACCACATGATAAATATACTGATCCCCATAGCTTACATAGGTGCCATTGTTGTTTTCGAAAAGAAAAAATTGAACATAAAAATCACATAATTTTCATATTTTTGTACAAAATGCAAGTATTGGGTAAAAATGGGAGCGTTGATAAAATTTCAAAAGACTTCTTCCAACGTGCGTGTGAGGACAATACTGTATGAAAAGAGCAGTTAAAAATATAAGAATGGTTCGTTTTCATTGGACGATATTATTAGTATTGCTGGTTTGCCTGGTTTCAATCCAGCCTATTGATGCTCAGGGTCGAAAAAAAAGAGCCAAAGAGGAACAATCAAAGTCCAGTCAAAGGAACTTATTACAGGCGGAAGTGATCTTCCTGGAAGGGGAAAAGTACTTCATGATAGAAGATTACAGCAAATCATTGATTTTTTTCCAAAAATCACTGGAGCTCAATCCTGAAAACGCCTCCTGTCATTATAAGGTGGCTCAAATATTAATGTTAGGAGAAGAACCTGACAAGGCCTTGATCTACGCCACCAAGGCACTCCAACTCGACCCTAAAAACAAATACTATTATATACAAAACGCTGACATTTACTCCAAACAGTCCAATTTTGCGGCAGCGGCACAGATCTATGAAACTATGCTGGAAACAGTCCCAGATACCGATTCCTATCTTTTTGATCTGGCAGCCCTTTACGTATATGGAGACAATCTGGACGCAGCAATAGCAACCTATGATAGAGTGGGAGCCAAGTTTGGAGTCAGCAAAGAACTGGTTTTTTCAAAACAACGTATTTATCTGAAGCTAAATAAACTGGATGAAGCTATTAACGAAATTAAAGAAATGATTGCCCAATTTCCGGGTGAAGCTGATTTCGTATTCAACCTCTCCGAGCTTTACCTGTCCAATAACCGGGAGGAAGAGGCGATTCCATACCTGGAAGACTACATTAATAAAAACCCCGATGACGCCCGGGCCCGATTGCTGTTGGCTGAAGTTTATAAGAAACAGGGAAAAATCAATCTGGCTACTGAACAACTAATTCTGGCATTTACCAACCCTTCACTTGAAGTCACTCCAAAATTGAATGTATTGGTGGAATATATGAGGCAACTACCAAACCCTGCAGTTCAGAAAAATTCTATCAAGTTAGCAGAGAGTATCTTAACTGCCCACCCCGATGATGCAAATGCTCATGCGGTAAATGGAGATCTTTACTTAAACCTGGCCAACAGTGCAAATGACCCTGAGTTTAGAAAACAAGCACTGGGACACTACCAACAAGCATTGGCACTGGGTGATAGCAACTTCAATATATGGCAAAATGTATTGCAAATTGAAGTTGAGTTGTCGGAGATAGATAGTCTGGAAAAACATTCTGCCCTGGCAATTGAGGTATTTCCAAATCAGCCTTCACTTTATTATTACCTTGGTTTCGCCAGCCTGTCCAACGACCACTATGAAACGGCCGTTGAGGTTTTGGAGCAAGGAAAGAAATTGTCCAAAAACGATTCAAACATGCAGGTAGTGTTCAATTCCCTGCTTGGAGATACCTATAATGAATTGGAGAAGTACCAAAAGTCAGAAGAAGCTTATGAAGCTGTCTTGCAAGTTGATCCCCGTAATAATCACGTGCTTAACAACTATAGCTATTTTCTTTCACTTCGAAAACAGAAATTAGACAAAGCCCGCCGGATGTCGTCCAAACTGATTAAGAATAACCCTGGTGATCCAACTTTTTTAGACACGCATGCCTGGGTCCTTTATATGCAAGGAGATTATAAAGAAGCCAAGAAGTTTTTAGAACTGGCGCTGGAAGATGATGCTGGTAGTGGTACCATTCTCGAACACTATGGTGATGTACTTTTTAAATTGGGTGATATTGAAAATGCCGTTACACAATGGAATAGAGCCAAAGGCATGGATGACACTTCTGACTTGATCGACAAAAAAATTGCGGATCGCAAGTTATATGAATAACCGATTTTGGGTTTTTCTTTTTTTAATTCTTGCCAGTTCCTGTAGCCGCAGGGTAGTTGTAACCGATCCTGATTTTGCAAAAAACAACAAACTGGATTTTGCCATTCCTGAGTTTGAGTACCTAAATACCAAGACCAGAATTCAGTTTAAAGACACCGATCGCAATGTCAGTACTTCTGCTAATATAAGGATTAAAAAAGACAGCATCATATGGATGTCATTGACCCCTTTTTTAGGAATTGAAGTAGCCAGGGCAATGATTACCCAGGACTCCATGGTGCTGATGAACAGGCTGAGCAGGGAATATATAGTGTACGATTTTGAAGGATTAAGTGAGAAATTTCAATTTGAAATTAGTTACGACTTAATACAATCGTTGATATTAGGAAACATGCCACTGGCATATCAGGAACTGAACGAAATTGTAAGTACCAAACAATTCTATATAGTAAAACAAACAAGCGGGTCATATTCCATTGAGAATTATTTTGACAGAGAGTTGATGAAACTGAAAATGGTGGAGGTCTCGGGGGCCTCAAAAAAGAATAAGATGATTCTGAAATTTGATAATCACCAGCAGGTGGAGAGATTTTCGATCCCATTCCACAGTTTCATAAGTCTAGAATATGAAGAAGGAAATGAAGTTAAAAGCACAGAGATAAACATTAAACACGGTCGTGCTGAACTGGCTTCAGCATTACGTTTTCCATTTGAAATACCTAGCAGATACAGATATGTGCGGAAGTAAAATCCTTGCCATACTCATGATTGGGATGATCTTTTTCTTGCACCCCTTGCAGGGTCAGCAAGACAGGAAGAAATTGGAACAGGAAAAGCAGGAGAATCTGGCTAAGATTAAAGAAGCAGAAAAGATCCTAAAGCAAACTTCAAGTCAAAAAAAGAGTAGCCTTGGCCAGCTAAAAGCGCTTGGCCAACAAATTCGAAGCCAAGAATCTTTAATCAGGACCTACAGAGCCAACATCCGTCTCCTCAATAGCGATATTAAAGAGAGCTATGGAATGGTAATTTCTTTAGAGAAAGACCTGGATTATCTCAAAGATGAATATGCCAATATGATATATCAGGCAAGTAAGGCACAGAACAACTATGGGAGTTTGTCCTATTTATTTTCCGCTTCTTCTTTCAGCCAATTAGTAATGAGGGCTAAATACCTGCAGCAATATACAAAATCCAGACAGGATCAGGCCAAAGAAATACAACTGGTCCGTATTGAGTTAAAAGAACAACTTACTATAACAAACGACAGGAAAAATCAGCAACAACGATTACTGGCACAACAAGAGCTACAAAATCAGGGCTTGATAACTGCGAAAAAACAACAGGACCAACTAGTAAACCAGCTGTCTCTTAAAGAAAAGGACCTTAAGAAAGATGTAAAAAAACGCAAGCAGGCTATTGGTAGATTGGATCGGATGATTGCCGAAGTGATAAAGTTAGAAATGAAAAAAAGTGAAAGTTCCAGTGGCGACTTTAAACTTACCCCAGCTGGTGTCAAACTATCCAGTAATTTTCAGGGCAATCAAAAACGACTGTCTTGGCCAGTGGCCAGAGGATTCGTGTCCAGTAAGTTCGGTTTACAACCACACCCCGTGCTAAAAGGAGTTAAAATTGAGAACCCGGGAGTAGATATACAAACACAAAAAAACGAAGTAGTTAGGGCTGTATTTGATGGAGAGGTTTCTAAAATTGCCTCAATTCCTGGAATGAATGGAATAGTTATCATTATACAACATGGGGAATACCGCACCGTCTATGCCAACTTAAGGAAATCTTTAGTGAAAATGGGTGATAAAGTGAGCACCAAAGATCCTATAGGAGAGGTATTTACGGATACAGATGGTGTCTCAGAAGTGCAATTCCAAGTTTGGAAAAACTTCAATAAACTTGACCCGTTAGCCTGGCTTCAGCCAAAGTAGCGATTTAAGCTAGTTTCCTTCATATCACAGGGTTGTAAGATAAAATATAAAATAGTACAAGGCTGATTTGTGTACGGCCTATTATTGCATATCTTTACTAATTAGTAACAAAATAAGAATCACCTATAAACAACTGTCATGCAAACTTTATTAGCATTTTCACTGGGAGGGCCGGAGATCTTTGTAATTATCTTTGCCATTTTGTTACTTTTTGGAGCTAAAAAAATTCCTGAACTTGCCAAAGGACTAGGTAAAGGTATCCGGGAATTTAAGGACGCTACCAAAGAGATCAAAGATGAAATTGAAGAAGGGGCCAAATCAATTAATGAGGACCAAAAGTAATAGTATTGGAGACAATTACCTCACTGAGGGAAATTCAAGATAGCATAAAGTCTGGGGCTACCACCTGTAGTCAGGTGGTAGCGTTATGCCTGAAAAATATTGACCAAAATTCCAATCTGAACGTATTCCTGGAGGTTTACCGCGAGGAAGCCGAAAAAAAAGCCATACAAATTAACGAGAAAATATCCCAGGGAATAGCCGGCCGATTAGCAGGCCTGGTAGTGGGCCTGAAAGATATGCTGTGCTATCAGGACCACGCTTTACAAGCGGGAAGCAAAATTCTGGAGGGATTCGAATCACAATTCACAGGCACCGCGGTGCAACGATTGTTGGATGAAGATGCCATCATTATTGGAAGACAGAATTGCGATGAGTTTGGTATGGGGTCATCAAATGAAAACTCTGCCTATGGTCCGGTTCGCAATGGTCTTGACCCTCAAAAAGTGCCAGGGGGTTCTTCAGGTGGGTCTGCAGTGGCAGTTCAATGTGGCATGTGTCACGCCTCCTTAGGGTCTGACACGGGAGGTTCGGTACGCCAGCCAGCAGCATTTACTGGAATTGTGGGCGTAAAACCCACTTACTCAAGGATCTCACGTTACGGTCTTGTCGCCTATGCCTCCTCATTTGATTCTATTGGAATCCTGACAAAAAATATTGAAGACAATGCACTGATCCTGGAAGTGATTGCCGGGCTTGATGAATACGACAGCACTGTTTCCAGAACATCAGTTCCTGCCTATATACCTTTAAACTCCCATAGTCCTGCCAGAATTGGATTCATCAAAGAATCGCTGGAAAATGAAGGAGTGCAACCTGAAGTAATGGAACATACCCGATTACAATTGGAACATCTAAAAGAACTGGGACATCAGGTAGAAGCAGTGGATTTCCCACTGATGGACTATGTCTTACCCACATACTACTTACTGACAACCGCCGAAGCTAGTTCTAATCTGTCACGGTATGATGGGGTAAAGTATGGCTATCGTTCATCTTCAGAAGAGTCGTTGGATACCTTTTATAAAAGTACCAGGAGTGAAGGATTCGGCAAAGAGGTCCAAAAACGAATAATGCTGGGAACCTTTGTCCTTAGTGCCAGTTACTATGACGCTTACTACACCAAAGCACAAAAAGTCCGGAAGCTTATAAAAGAAAAGACCCGGGAATTGTTCGATAAGTTCGACTATATTGTGATGCCAACAGCGCCGACCACGGCTTTTGAACTAGGCAGGTATTCGGATAATCCCTTGGAAATGTATTGGTCAGATCTTTTCACTGTTCAGGCCTCGGTATCTGGGAACCCCGCTATCTCCATACCCAACGGTACAGACAAGAATGGACTGCCAATAGGATTTCAAATTATTGCCGCTGACTTCAATGAAAAAGGACTGTATGCACTTTCAAAGGATATACTAAAGGATCGGGAAAACTAGTTAAAACAAAATGAAGTTCACCAGACATATCCTGTTCCTTTTAATCATAGCATTTTCGGCTGCTAACATAGATGGATTTGTAGCAACCGATACCTCGAAAAACGTACTTCCGGAAATTCAATATGAGTATGTGCCGGACCTCTCCTTTCACGAAGTTGCAGACAGAATAAGTTGCATGGAATCAAATGTTCCCCTTTCGTATAACAAGATAGTCAAGTCGTTTATCGACTACTTTTCAGTGAGGGACAGGGAATATACCAAATTAATGATGCAAAGGATCAACCTGTATTTTCCCATATTTGAATACTATCTTGAAAAACACGGCCTTCCTGATGAATTAAAGTACTTATCTATAATAGAGTCCGGGCTTAACCCGACGGCGCGTTCAAGAGCGGGAGCCGCAGGGCTTTGGCAATTCATGCCATCAACCGGCCGGTTATTTAAGTTGTATCAGGACTACTATATAGACGAGCGCCTGGACCCTTACAAGTCTACAGAAGCTGCTTGCATTTATTTGAAAAGTCTTTACAACCGGTTCAAAGATTGGGAGTTAGTACTTGCCTCCTACAATGCAGGCCCTGGCAAGGTACGCCGGGCCATTCGGAGATCAGGATATAAAAGGAAATTCTGGGAAATTTACAATTACCTGCCCAGAGAGACACGGTCCTACCTGCCTCAATTCACAGCAATTATCTATGTGCTAAATCATCAGGAAGATCACAATCTGAAAGTTGATTATGTACTCTACCCTATTAGGAGTGACACCATACAGGTAAGTCATTATGTAGATCTTAAAACATTTGCCCGGCAGATCGATGTCTGTGTAGAAGATATTAAAGCTTTGAATCCTGCGCTTCGAAGAGGAGTTGTACCTCCCAATGCCAGGGAATATCCATTAAGAATCCCTATTGATAAAATGCCTCATTTACTGGCCCACAGAAAAGAAATTCTTGATTCAGCGTCAATCAATGGGAAAGAGGAACTGGCCAAACTTGCAGCTACTCAACCAGGAAGCACCTATGGACGTCAAAAAGTTCGGCACAGAATTCGGTCCGGAGAGGTCTTAGGCACTATTGCTGAACGATACAGCGTTCGGGTATCAGATCTAAGAAAATGGAACAATATCAGAGGTAATCTGATACGTTCAGGCCAGGTGCTTAATGTTTGGGTAAGACCCGGGCATCAACAAGCTGTTGCAAGCAGCAGAATAACCACGCCCAGAAACATCCCCGCCTCCAAAACTCATTTGGTTCAACCTGGTGATACATTGTGGGAAATTTCACTAAAGTATAAGGGGCTCACCATAGAAAAAATCAAGCAATTGAATAACCTGTCAACCAACAAGATTAAACCGGGTCAGACGCTTATTATTGGGTAGAATTAGAAATTAGGAATTCGGAATTGCCAATTTCTCTTTATGAGTTCATCTTGTTACATTTGATATCTACCTAACCTTCACCTGGATGAAATTAAGATTAGACATATGCATTGTCCTAATCGGACTGCTATTCATCAGATGTTCTTCTATTCTTGACGACAAGACTTTCTTGCCACGCGCTACCGGGGGATCAGGAGAGATTATTTTGGTAATGGATTCTGCCAAATGGGCTGGGGACCTTGGGGAAGAGATTAGAAATACTTTTAGGGCCCCTTTCCCGGGATTGATACAAGGTGAGCCGATATTTGATCTGGTATATGTGGAACCTGACAAATTTAACAGTGTACTAAGAAATTCCAGGAATCTGATTTTTGTTAGTACTCTGGATGGAAACAGCCGGGGTGATATTATTTTACAAAATTACTTTACCCAAGAGTCACGTGAAACAATCAGTGCTGACTCCAATATCTATATTTCTAAACAAAATGATCTGTTTGCCCGGGAACAGGCGGTAATGCATCTATTCCAGCGCAATAGTGAGTTACTGATAGGCCATATTATGGCCAATAGGGATAAAATACAGCGCTACTTTGTTGATGTAGAAAAGGCCCGTTTCCGAAAGGCTTTGTATAAAGCCCCGCGAGAAAAGGGAATTGAGAATCAGTTACTTCGAAATCACCAGTGTTTCATTCAAGTGCCTTATGGATATGAGATAGCGTTAGAAACCGATCACAGCATGTGGATCAGATTGATGGACAACAAAGTGGATAAAAGCCTGTTCATTACTTATAAAGACTATACAGAAGAACAGGCCTTCCACCGGAAGAACATCATAGCATTTCGAGACCAGGCATGGAAAGAATTTCTTTTGGGAAATGATAGCCTGTCATACATAGTCACTGAGCCCCTGGTACCTATCGATTCTGTCAGTTTGAAGCTGAGAAATAAATTTACGGTTCAAGTAAGAGGAACCTGGAAGTTAAAAAACAATTCCATGGGAGGCCCGTTTTTAGGATATGTTCTAGTAGATGAAGCGTTAGGCAGGCTATATTATGTAGAAGGGTTTGTTTATTCTCCGGGTAAGAAAAAGAGAAATACCTTGCGGGAATTAGAGACCATCCTGTGGACTTTTCAAACTCAAACCGAACATTCCTCTTAAAAATTTGTGCAACTGGTCTTAATTATCCTAAGATCTTCCTTTAAGCTAATAACTTACAAATGTGGCCGCTATAATTAGGAATAATTCCAATTAAAAACTTAAATTGATCCTCTTCAACAAGCCCATAATTATGAGCATAAAGATTAGGAAAAAAGATGCACTGGACTACCACGAGCAAGGTCAACCAGGGAAGATTGAAGTAGTACCAACAAAAATGTTGAGTACACAACTGGATCTTGCCCTGGCTTATACTCCAGGGGTGGCAGAGCCCTGTCTGGAGATTGCTGCTAATCCCCAAGATGTATACCGATATACTGCAAAAGGAAATCTTGTAGGGGTGATATCTAATGGAACGGCAGTTTTGGGACTGGGTAATATCGGAGCCAGCGCTTCCAAACCTGTAATGGAAGGTAAAGGTGTGTTGTTTAAAAAATTTGCAGGAATCGATGTTTTTGATATTGAGATTGATGAAGAAGACCCTGAGCAATTTATCAGGATCGTCAAATCACTTGAACCAACTTTTGGCGGAATTAACCTCGAGGACATTAAGGCACCAGAAAGCTTTCAGATTGAAGAGGCTCTGAAGGAGCAAATGCAGATCCCTATTATGCACGATGATCAACACGGTACTGCTATTATTTCCTCGGCAGCGCTTATCAGTGCGCTTGAACTAGTAGACAAAAAGATAGAAGAAATACAGATTGTGGTGAATGGAGCAGGTGCTTCAGCTATTGCGTGTACCAAATTATACATACTGCTTGGGGCCAGAAAAGAAAATATTGTCATGCTGGATAGTAAAGGGGTAATCCATAAGGACCGTCCCAACCTGGATCCTATTAAGGAACCATTTGCCACTAACAGGAAAGTAGCCACGTTGGAAGAAGCGTTGGTAGGGGCTGATATGTTTTTAGGGCTATCCAAGGGAAATATACTGAAGGGGGAAGCACTCAAGACCATGTCTGCTAACCCTATTGTCTTTGCTTTAGCTAACCCTAATCCAGAAATCCCTTACGAAGAGGCCATAGCTGCCCGGAAAGACATAATAATGGCAACCGGAAGGTCTGACCATCCGAATCAGGTAAATAACGTACTGGGTTTTCCTTATATATTCAGAGGCGCTTTGGATGTTCGGGCCACTGCTATTAATGAAGAAATGAAAATGGCCGCCGTACAAGCTCTAACTGCTCTGGCAAAAGAACCAGTGCCGGACATGGTAGGTAAAGCTTATGGCCAGAAATCACTGGTCTTTAGCAAGAACTATTTAATACCAAAGCCACTTGATCCCAGACTCATTACCACTATTTCTCCTGCAGTGGCCAAAGCTGCTATCGACAGCGGTGTCAGTGGATTGAAAATCAGTGACTGGGATCTGTATTATCAGGACCTTCAAAAACGCATTGGCATCCATCATAAATTGGCCAGCCATATGATTAGCAGAGCCAAAAAAGACCCCAAAAAGGTTGTTTTTGCTGAAGCGGACAATTATAAGATCTTAAAAGCCGCTGAGATCATCATGGAAGAAGGTATTGCCAGGCCGATACTACTTGGCAACAAGGGACATATTAGGGAACTGACAGAAACATACAATCTGGATTTAGGTAACTGTCAGATCATTGATACTTCTGAAGAAGAGCAACTAACTGAGGAGTTTGGAAAAGTGCTATATGAGAAAAGGAAACGTAAAGGATTGACTTTTTACGAAGGCAAAAAACTCATGCGTGAACGGAATTACTTTGGTGCAATGATGGTTGAACAGGGAAAAGCAGATGCCTTTATCTCAGGGCTTACCAAAGACTATCCCAAAACCATTATCCCGGCCTTGCAGGTAATTGGCACTAAGCCTGAAGTCAATAAGGTGGCTGGTATGTACATAATATCGAACAAGAAAGACTCATATTTCTTTGCCGACACCACGGTTAATGTAAATCCCACCGCCGAAGATCTGGTAGATATTATTGGATTGACCGCCAACGCGGTAAAATTCTTTGACATTGAACCGAGAATGGCTGTGCTTTCCTACTCTAATTTTGGATCCAGTAAGGGAGCAGTACCGGCTAAAGCTGCCCTTGCTACCGCTTTAGCAAAAAAGAAATATCCTGACCTGATCATTGACGGGGACATCCAAGCTAATGTGGCCCTGAATATTGAGATTCTACAGGCTAACTATCCTTTCAGTGAAATCTCCGAAAAAGGGGCCAATACTTTAATATTTCCGGATTTAGACTCTGGTAATATTGCTTACAAGTTACTTATGGAGATAGGAGGCGCCGAAGCCATTGGCCCAATTCTCATGGGTATGAACAAACCGGTCCATGTTTTACAGCTGGGCAGTTCCGTTAGAGAGATCGTAAATATGGTGGCAATCGCGGTGGTAGAAGCTCAAATTAACAAGTTCAAGGGCAATGCTTAAAGGCAAATTATATTACCTTTGGACGCAACGAATGACAGGTAATGTTTGCATATATTGAAGGCTCCCTGGTGGTTCGTGAGCCTGCTTTTGTGGTGATCGATGTTGGGGGAATAGGGTATGAATTAAAAATAACACTTGGCACCTTCTCAGCTATTAAAAGTATGAGCAAGGTCAAGTTGTTTACTTATTCCCACATAAAAGAAGATGCCTATACTCTTTATGGGTTTATCGATCAATCAGAAAAAAACCTGTTTATGGCTCTGATTTCTATTTCCGGAGTAGGCCCTGCTACCGGGGTCATGATTTTGTCCTCCTTATCACCGCAAGAAATTCAACAAGCAATTTTGACTGAGAATGCACCGGTAATTCAAAGCGTCAAGGGCGTGGGGACCAAAACAGCACAACGTATCATTTTAGAGCTAAAAGACAAGCTGTTAAAGGAAAACCTGGTGGTCCCAACCGGGCAAAATTACCTTGTTTCACACAATAGCCTCCAAGAAGAAGCGTTATCCGCCTTAGTCACCCTGGGAATAAACAAAAACGTGGCAGAAAGAGCCATTATTAACAACTTGAAAAATGCCGATAATGATTTAACTGTGGAAGAGCTAATTAAGCGGGTTCTTAAATCATCCTAAAAGCATTGCAATTCAATACCTACAAGTATATCTTAACAGGATTTCTGATACTCCTATTAATGCCAGGAGTATCTTATAAATCTCCAGGTGCCAGCAACTCTTTGCTACTTTTCCAACAGGTCACTGATACCATTCCTTCTGATACTATACCCCGTGGCTATCAACGCAGCCGCCAACCAACTTATAACCCTCGCGACCGTATAGGTGACCCATTATCTGACAGGGGTGATCAGTCACCATTAATAAAAAAAGACCCTTTTGGTTTAACTGTGGAGGTAGAGGTTGATACCGCATTGAATTACAGCATATATGAACGGATGAATGGGTTGGATTTTAGACCGCCTACCATTATGACTTTTGAGGAATATTCGCGCCTGGTTGAGCGCAATATGATCCACGACTATTGGAAGACCAAGTCCGCGGAATTGGACGGAGAAAGCGCCATTAGTGGTAAGCGGTTGATACCCAAAATCCCCATCAGCCCGGTTTTTGATCGAATTTTCGGTGGCAGTTTTGTTGATATTCAACCCAATGGTTCGGTGACACTTGATTTTGGATTTAGGTCAGAACGGATCTTTAACCCTGCAATTCCAATTCGGCGCCAAAAACAGGGTACATTCGATTTTGATCAAAGGATCGGCATGAACATAATTGGCAAGATTGGTGAAAAAATGAGGATAACCGCAAATTTCGACAATAACACTTCCTTTGATTTCCAGAATGATCTACGGGTAGAGTACACTGGATTCGAAGAGGACATTATTAAAAAAATCGAAATTGGGAATGTCAGCATGGGTATTAGCAATAGTCTAATCAGGGGCTCTCAGAATCTATTTGGAGTTAAAACGGAACTTCAGTTTGGTAAACTGTTTGTAACCGGAGTGTTTTCCACACAAAGAGGAAGCACCGATGCCATCACCATTGAAGGGGGGTCGCAGGCCAGAGAATTCGAGTTTTCTTCAGCTGAATATGATGAAAACCGTCATTTCTTTCTGGGACATTATTTTCGTGACCATTATAACCCCTGGCTCAGCTCTTTGCCTCAAATAATTTCACGAGCAAATATCACTCGCGTTGAAGTATATGTTTTGAACAGGAATAATGATACGGAAACCCTTCGGAATTTTGCAGCTTACATGGATCTTGGCGAAGGCAAGGTCATCGAAAGAACTGATGTCTTTACCAGCAATGACCCTAATTCCCCCAATAAGAATCTTGCAAATGACTTGCTGCAGGTGGTTTCCGGTCCGGAATTCAGAGATGCCAATACAGTAAGCGACGAGCTGATTGCGATCGGGCTGAATAAATCTTCGGACTTTGAGGTGATAAGAGGAGCTCGTAAACTAAATGAGCGAGAGTACACCATAAACAAACAGCTCGGTTACATCAACCTATTTAGAAAACTTCAAAATGACGAAGTACTGGCAGTTGCTTATGAATACAATATCAATGGGGAGAACTTTAGAGTAGGAGAATTAACCGATGACTATGCCAACAGACCTGAGGACGAAGTTATCTTTTTAAAGCTGCTTAGGCCAGGCAAGATCAATACGTCCGCCAACACCTGGGACCTGATGATGAAAAATGTTTATAGCCTAAACGCCAATCAGGTGGCACTGGAAGGATTTCAATTACGCGTTATTTACAGAGATGATATTACTGGTCAGGACAATCCCAGTCTGCATGAAGGGGTGAACACAAAAAACATTCCACTGGTGGAGTTATTCGGGCTCGATCAGTTGAATTCAAACCTCGACCCGCAGCCAGATGGAAATTTTGACTTTGTCGATGGCCTTTCTATCAACGCGGAACTGGGTAACATTGTTTTTCCGGTGTTGGAACCATTCGGCAGTGATCTGGAGAAACTATTCGGTGAGAATGAACAAGATCTAAAAGATCGTTACGTTTTTAACGAGCTTTATTTGGGCACCAAGAACGATGCTCAACAAAATGTGTTATTAAACAAGTTCTTCATCAAGGGGCAATTGCAGGCAGGATCGTCAAATGAAATTGTTCTTCCTGGAATAAATATTGCTGAAAATTCAGTAACGGTAACAGCTGGGAATACCATACTTACTGAAGGAGTGCACTACCGGGTAGACTACAATCTGGGGAAGGTAATCATTATCGATGAAGGAATTATGATATCCGGAAAACAGATCAATATTAGCTATGAAAAGGCAGACTTGTTCAACTTTCAAACCAGGAGCCTTATGGGTACCCGTCTGGATTACCGGTTTAATGACGACATAAATCTTGGCGCAACATTATTGTACCTTAATGAGCGTCCATTGATCACCAGGATAAGCGTAGGCAATGAACCGGTTCGTAACGTTAAATGGGGATTGGACTTTAATTATAGAAAAGAATCCCGGTTTTTAACTGAATTGGTGGATGCCTTGCCACTTATTAGTACCAAAGAACCGTCAAATGTGGTATTTAATGCTGAATTCGCTCAACTGTTGCCAGGGACTTCCAATAAAAATGACGGTGATGATCTGGCCTATCTCGACGATTTTGAAGCAGCAGTAATACCATTTAATCTTAGCAGCGTGATTAGCTGGAAGCTGGCCAGCACACCGGCCACTGATGATGGTAGATTTGGCATACCCAGTGGAAATAACCTTACCGCTGGATATAAACGCGGAAAGGTCTCCTGGTATATCGTAGATAATGTGTTTTATCGAAGCAACGACAGCAACACACCTGATAATATTGATACCGACAATCACTATTCAAGGTCGGTTATCCCCCAGGAGATCTTTACGGAGCAGGATCGCCAGCAAATAAATCTTAATCTACCTATTTTTGACATTGCCTACTTCCCTACTGAACGGGGGCCATACAACTATAACCCCGGTATTCTCAATGATGGAAAACTACCTGACCCAGAGGACAACTGGGGTGGCCTGACCCGGGCAATCACATCCGATGTGGATTTTGATAAAACCAACATTGAATTCCTAGAATTTTGGTTAATGGACCCCTTTATCGCTGGCCCCAACGGTAGAGTGTTAGTGGGTGATAATCCTGTTAACAATACAGATTTAAATGGAAAGTTAGTAATTAACTTGGGCAGTGTTTCGGAGGATGTTATTCCGGATGATAATCATGGTTTCGAAAACGGGATGCCGCCGGACGGGATAGTTTCTGAAGACAACACCAATACAAGTGTTTGGGGCCGTTCTACAAGGCAGCAATTCCTAACAAATGCTTTTGACAATGACGTTAGTTCCAGAGAAAATCAGGACATCGGTTTGGATGGTTTAACCAGTGAGTCGGAGTTAAATGACACCCTGTATTCACTGTTTAAACAAAGAGTTGCGTTACTTCCACCCCAAATACGACAAGAGATAGAAGAGGATATTTCAGGTGATGATTTTAGCTATTTCCTGGATGCAGAAAAGGATGCAGAGAATCAACAGATTGTTGAACGTTACCAGGACTTTAACAATATGGAAAACAACTCTCCGGTGGCAACCGATGCCAGTCAATCCTTTATTCCATCCGGAAGTAATTTCCCGGAGAATGAAGACCTGAACATTGATAATACAATTAGCGACCTTGAAGAGTACTACGAGTATTCTATTGACCTGAATCCATCGGCATTAGTAGTTGGAAATCAAAATATTGAAGACAAGGTAACCAACACAATCAATGGTGACGAGGTCGCCTGGTACTTGTTCCGAATACCCGTAAGACAACCGGACCGACGGCAAGGTAGTATTGAAGGTTTTAAGTCCATCCGGTATATGAGAATGTATATGACGGGCTTTACCACGCCGGTAGTACTGCGTATGGCGGATTTTCATTTAGTCGGTAGCCAATGGCGACGATTTAATGAGAACCTTGAAGAAACAGGGTTCTTCGAAGACCGGGACAACCAAGACCCCAGATTTACCATCTCAGTGGTTAGCGTAGAAAAGAATCCAGGGTACGTGGTGCCCCCAGGATTTGAGAGGGACCGGGACAATACGTCGACACTGGAAAGGCGCCTAAATGAACAGTCTCTTGAGCTGTGCGTAGAGGATCTCCCTGACCGTGATGCAAAGGCGGTGTTCAAAAACGTAGACTTTGATCTGATCAGCTACGGGCGTATCAAAATGTTCCTGCATGCCGAAAGTGCAGATACACAAGACGATGAACTCACTGCCTTCTTACGAATAGGTACGGATTTCACCCAAAACTACTATGAGGTTCAAATTCCCTTGAAAATGACCCCGGATGGAAGTACTGATCAGAGGGAGATATGGCCTTTAGAAAATGAGATTGACCTGGATATTGATGCGTTTTATCAATTGAAAAGCCTGAGAAACCGGCTGAATGCGGCTATCAACTTACCTTTTCCACAGGATGGGCCCCAAATTGTAGGACGCCACGGAATTAGGGTATTGGGAAATCCGGACATGTCCACCGTCTATGCCATGATGATTGGCATACGAAACCCAGAAAGCCTGGATGGCGCCCCAAAATCGGTTTGTATTTGGACCAATGAACTGCGTGTAAGTGATTTTGACCAAACAGCAGGGTGGGCAGCAAACGCGAATTTGAATATAAAACTAGCCGATCTCGGTAATTTGACAACTTCCGTAAGGCATTCCACTTTCGGATTTGGCAGCATCCAGGACCGCATTTCTGAAAGGACCCGTGAGGAAACAACAGAATTTGACATATCTACTAATCTAAACCTGGAAAAATTTTTTCCTGGAAAATTCGGACTCCATATTCCAATGTTTGCCAGCTATCAAAAATCTACCATCACTCCTCAATTCGATCCCAGAGATCCGGATATTACGCTGAAAAATTCCCTTGCGTCTATAAGTGATGAATCTGAAAGGGAGCGCTACAGAAAAATTGCCCAGGACAATTCTACCCGGAGAAGCCTGAATTTCACAAATGTCAGAAAAGTGAAAACTGACCAAGAATCAAAATCAAGAGTGTATGATATCGAGAACTTCTCATTCACCTATGCCTTTAGTGATATTATCAGGCATAGTTATCTAATGGAGACGTACGAGTTTAAATCATATAGGGGCGCCCTGTCCTATAATTTCAGTCCGAAGGAATGGAATATCACGCCGTTTCAGAAATCAGAGTCATTCAGCTCTCCTTATTTGCAGATGATCAAGGATATTAATTTCTCGCTGCTCCCCAGTAATTTTTCCTTCCGAGCAGATATAGATCGTCGATTTATAAAAACACAGTTATGGGGCGTGGACGAAAACAACAATCTAACCATAAACGGTATCGCCCCAACCTTTGAAAAATCCTTTACATTTACACGTGTTTATAATCTTCGATGGAATTTATCCCGAAACCTTTCACTCGATTATTCTGCCAGAGCTTTGGCTATTGTTGATGAACCGGAGGGTGAATTGAATACCGATGAGAAGCGCAAAGAGGTGAAAAACAATTTATTGGATTTAGGGCGATTGAGTAACTTCGATCAGACCATAGCCCTTAACTACCGGTTACCACTGGATAAGATTCCGTTTGTGGATTGGATGAATGCCGATTTAGGCTATCATGTTAACTACACCTGGACCTCAGGAGCCTTCAACCCCTATAACGAAAAAAATCAAAAAGATACTCTTGGAAACATCATACAAAATAATCGCAACCGTAATATTACCAGCCGAATAGATCTGGTGAAGCTCTACAATAAGATTTCTATCCTGAAAGACCTTAATCAACCATCCCGAACCAGGTCTCGCCCAGACCCTAACGATACCACTTTACAAGTCCCTCAGAACCGGGTTCTTAAAGCGGCCCTTCGAGTGCTTATGTCATTGAGATCAGTGAACGCTACTTATAGCGTACGCGAAGGGACAATCCTGACAGGTTATATGCCAGATGCATACCTGTTTGGACTGGATAAAGGTTTTAATGCCCCTGGTTGGGCATTTATACTTGGTAGCCAGAGCCTTGATATAAAAAATAAGGTAATAGAAAATGATTGGATGGCCCCCAGCCCATTCTTGACCCAACCATTTGGGCAATCGAATACCATTGACCTTAATATTACCGGACGGGTGGAACCGCTGCGTGACCTCCGCATAGATGTAAGCATGCGAAAACTAAAATCTGCAGTCTACAATGAGATTTTCAGGTTCGATGATGATCTGGAAGTGATCTCTACCTTTAACCCAACCAGAAGAGGGAGCTATAGTATTTCATATTTTACATTGAAAACCGCATTTAACGGGAGCCGGCCAGACAACACCAGTCCGGTTTTCGAGGATTTTGAAAACAACATCAGTATTATACAACAACGACTAGAGTCGGAAAATACCAACCCCGGGGGTAACTATGGACCACGATCGCAAGATGTGCTTATCCCAGCTTTTCTTGCTGCATATACCGGAAAGGATCCCAATTCTATTAACCTGTCGCCCTTTCCTAAAACACCGCTGCCCAACTGGCGCCTAGACTATGCGGGATTGAGCAAGATCCCAAAATGGTCGGAAATATTCTCCTCAATAAATTTGACCCATAGCTATACCTCAACTTACGATGTCATTAGCTTTACCACCTCAGGCCAATACCTCGATCCTGATCTGATAACCCTGGACAATGATATAGAAGACTATTCTTTGGCTTCTGTGTTCAATCAAAATGGGGAATGGGTACCTCTGTATGTGATCAACCAAGTGGCCATAACAGAGCGATTTGCACCTCTGATAGGTATAAATTTACGCACTAAAAGCAGACTTGATTTTCGCATTGAATATAGAAAGGAGCGTAATATTGCTTTACAACTTTCCAATGCTCAGGTGACTGAGTTGAACAGACAGGATTTCGTAGTTGATGTTGGTTATCGTAAACAAGGTTTTAAGATTCCCTGGAAAATTGGTGGAAAAACGGTCACCTTAGAAAATGATCTCACTTTTAGGTTGGCCCTAAGTATTGGCGAAAGCGAAGTCATCCAGCGTAAAATAGAGGAATCTAATACCATAACCAGCGGTAATCTTAACTTTCAGCTAAGTCCAACTATCAACTATGTGGTTAACGACCGGCTTAATGTACAGGTCTATTTTGAAAGGAATATTAACGAGCCCAAAGTAACTAATTCATTTAAACGGGCCACCACCAGGTTCGGCACTCAAATCAGTTTCAGTTTGGCCCAATAATATTTTTGCATTTCCAAAAAGAATGTATTTTTGAAAAAACTTAAGTACATGAACATTCCGGAAAATCTAAAATACACTCAGGAGCATGAATGGGTATTAATCGACGAAGATGGGAAGTCTGCGTTGGTAGGGATTACTGAATTTGCACAGCAGGAACTTGGTGACATAGTTTTTATAGAAATAGAATCTCAAGGTGATGAAATTGACCGTGGAGAGATCTTTGGAACCATTGAAGCAGTGAAAACAGTATCAGATCTATTCATGCCAATGAACGGAACGGTGTCAGAAGTTAATGAAGAGCTCGATGGTGCCCCTGAAAGGGTTAATGAAGATCCATATGGGAAAGGTTGGATAATTCGAATCGATCTTAGTGATGAAGATCAGACTGGCCTTATCAGCAGCGCAGAGTATGCAGAATTGATCGGTGTTTAGAGCAATATGAGTAATAAAGGTTACTGGCCCGCAGCCCTCTGGGCTTTTGTCATTTTTGTACTAAGCGTAGCCCCATCCCACCGAATACCGGAGCCTCCTGATTGGGGCATTTCATTCGACAAGGTAGTTCACTTTCTTATATTTATGATACTCAGTCTACTACTGCTCTTCGGACGGTATTTAAAAGGCAGACCATGGAACCACCGACAATTGATCCCAATCATAATTTTATTATCCACATACGGACTACTACTGGAAACCATACAAATATTGGTTCCCCAGCGAAATTTCAGTTGGCTGGATCTTACTTCAGATACCATGGGAGCTATCGCAGGGAATTATATCTATCTCGGTATTGTTAAACTAAAAAAGATGTTGGTCAAATGATAATTTCTTTTGTATATTTGAAATAGTGGGTATTCTGTGGAATTTATAATGTTTTAGATTATGGAACTTAAGAAACATCCAGATTCTGATCTCTTTAGGAAGTCTAGTTTTTATATGAGTATTGGGCTGATGATCAGTCTGTTATTTACGGTAGTGGCTTTTGAATGGAAGTCTTATGACGACAACGACTTAGTAAATCTGGGTGCGCTGGATGCGGATTTTGAGGAGTTGCAGGACATCCCTATTACAGAACAACCTCCTCCTCCTCCTCCTCAGGTGACACCGCCAGAAATTATTGAAGTTCCTGACGAACAGGAAATTGAAGAGGAAATCGAAGTAAATCTCGATGTTGAGGTTACTGAAGAAACAGTAATTGAAGACGTTGTTTTTGATGAAGCTCCCGAAGAAGAAGCTGCCGATGAGATCTTTCAATTCGTTGAAGATCAGCCCTCTCCTCTCGGTGGTATGAAGGCTTTTTATGCGTATGTTGGGAAAAACATGAAATACCCTGCGCAAGCGCGCAGAATGGGCATTGAAGGAAAGGTTTATGTTACATTCGTAGTAGGTAAAGATGGTGCGCTTACTGACGTAAAAGTACTGAAAGGCATTGGTGCCGGATGTGACATGGAAGCAATCCGAGTATTGAGTGGAGCGCCAAAGTGGAAGCCCGGTAAGCAACGTGGTCGCCCGGTGAGAGTTAGAATGCAGCTGCCTATCATATTCAAGCTGAACTAGCAGAAGTACACTTCACCATTACATTGGATCCCTGGCGTTTATCCCGTCCGTGTTTCTTTATAAGATATTTTGTAGCTGTTCCTTGATCTTTTCCAACTCATCCTTCATCCCAACCACCAGTTTTTGAATTTCTGCATCATTGGCTTTGGACCCAATGGTATTGATCTCACGGCCCATTTCCTGACTTAAAAAAGAAAGTTTTTTTCCCTGTGACTCATTTTCATTCAAAATGTCCAAGAAATAATCGAGATGTGTTTTTAGTCTAACTTTTTCCTCGCTGATATCGAGTTTTTCAATATAATAAACCATCTCTTGTTCAAACCTGTTTGGATCGAACTTTTCGTTGCCCTCAATCTCCATCATATGCTTTTGCAATCGATTTTTAATTGCTTCGGTCCGGGTTGGGTCTATTTTATCGACTTTTGAAAGATAGGTTTCAATTTTATCAACATAAACCACCAGTTTGTTTTTCAAAGTAGTGCCCTCAGCAACACGAAACTCTTCGCATTTGATGATCGCTTCCAGAATGATGTCTTTCACCCGATTCCAGTGGTCTTGTAACTTATCCTTTGTTTCTTCGGTACGCATAACTCCTGGAAACTCCATAACCAATTTTAATAATCCATCCGAAGGTGCATCAATATCGGTTGCAATCTTTTTGACTTTTTTATAATAGGACTTCAACAACTTTTCATTGAATGTGATCCTGGCTTCTTCTGAATCCTTGTGCTCATAGCTGATGTTTACTGCTATTTTCCCTCTTTCCAGTTTTTTAGAGGCAATTTTTTTGACCTCGATTTCCTTGTCAAAAAAAACCCTTGGAAGCTTGATTACCGTATCCAGGTACTTTGAGTTCAATGATTTCACTTCCACAGAAATACCAAGTGAATCATTTTCGAGCTGAGCCGATCCATAGCCCGTCATAGATTTGATCATAGACTTGTTTGAAGGTTGGGAGGAATATACAAATTATTCTTCCTAAAATCCAAGGGATATTAACTAGTTAAAAATCGTATCCCAGGGTCAGATAAAATTTTGGGGATCCAACCTCGAAGTCTTCTATGGGCCAGGCTACATCAAACTTAAGATAATAACCAAGAAGCACTGTCCTGACTCCTGTTCCGTAACTAGCTAACCAAGGGCTACCAAAGTTGTTGATCCTGGCTTTGAAATTACCCGCTTCGATTATTTCAGTATTCAAGCTGTTTTCGTCGGCAAGGGGACTGTTGCCTGTCCAGGCGGAGCCAAGGTCATAGAAACCTATTAGCTGTAGATTTCGGAAAAAGTTTGAAGCAATTGGCCCGCTGTTGAAAAATTTAATTACCGGGAACCTCAGTTCAGCATTAAACAACAAGGCGTTATTTCCACTGAACTTATTGTAATTGAATCCCCTCATATTGGTCACAAACTCAACAAAAAGTATATCACTGTTATCTGCATCAATTGGATCATTTAATGGATCACCTTCATTGTTCTCATTATCAGTTTCGTTAAACAACCAGTTGCTCATCCCTCCCAGCAGGAAATCTTTGGGATCACTACCAAAAGAGCGTGCATAGAACAAGCGACCTGCAAATATTAATTCGCGATGAATTTTACGGTAATGTCTCACATCGATCTTGAAGGTATTGAAATTCAGCTTGCTATCATTAAAACTCTCGTAGTGTTCAAAAAACGCTTTGAGTCTGGTTCCTTCGAAGTTTAACCCGTTTACAACTGTATTATCATATACGTACTCCAATTTGCCTCCAAAGTAATCCCGTTTGGTGTCAGCAGGTTCTGGAAGACCTGGCGTTCCGGGAGGAAAACTCAGTTTTGTGGGATCAAGATCATAGGACCTGGTGCCAGTGTAGAAGGGGCTTACCCGGATTCTGCTCCTAATGTTGATAGGAAAGCTGGCTCCAACTTCAATTCGGTTCAGAATATACTTGATATCATAGTCAGCTATTGGGTCATTAATAGCCCTGAAAACTGTCCGGCGTTTAAACCCGGCATGATAGTCAATCCGACCCTTTAAGTAATGATATTCGCCATAGTAGCTACCGCTTCTCAGGTCGGTTGTTGCCAACACTCCACCGTAAAACTTATGGTTTTCCAATAGATCATTTACAGTGACCTCCGCCTGAATACCGAATCCTATTAATGGATCGATAACCCAGGAAAATATGATGTTTTCAAACCCTACACGAGGCTGGTAGTTATATGGGCCATTTATTTCAGCCTCCCTTGCCATACGACGGAAATTTTGCAGTATCGAACCTGGTTCTTGTTCCTCCTGTTCAACCTCCTCCAAAACATCTGTATCAAACACGTAGTTATCTGTATCAATGGCGCCGGTGGTCTCGTCATTTTCCAGGTTTGAGATACTGTCCATAGGTTGGACTAGTTGAAACATCAGAGTATCTTGCGGTTCCGGTTCATTCTCCAATTGTTTCAGTTCCCGTAGCTTGCGCTCCCTAATCCGTTCGGAAATAAACATGGCCTGCTGAACTTCCTGTCGCCTGGTTGGTGGCGTGAAATTGTTCTGTGTCAGATTAAAGTTTCCCTGATAATAAATTTGATCCCCCCCAGCATTATTCATTACGTAAGCAATCGAACCCTTTTTAAAATTAATATCGTAATGCTTAATGCTCTTAGAGAATTTCGAAAGTTGGGTGTAAAGTTTGGTGTTTAATTCATATTTATAAAGATTGAAAATACCTTTTTGATCGCTTATATAGTAAATCACGTTGTGATCCTGGGGTATTGGCTGAATGTCTCGACTTAGTGTGTTGGTCACACGGACAAGAACCTTACTTACCGAATCCAAATTGAGTAAGAAAAGATTAAAATTAGTTTCCACTTCCTTCAACTTCAGGGTTTCCCTTTTCAATGTATCGTTGGTTCGATTGGAAGAAAAAACCACATTATTGGATCCTGGAAGGAACCTGGGGTTCATGTCATCGTAAGAATCATTGGTGATCCGTCTCATGGTATTTTTACTCAATGAAAGTAAAAATAAATCATTCTGACCCTTACTATCACCACTGACAATGGCGGTTTTTCCATTTTCATGAAACTCAAAGGATTTTACCTGAGTTATTTTGCCCAAAGATCTTTTTTGAGACCTGCCAGACCCTACATCATGCAAGATTAATTGATATTCTCCTTTATCCACATTTATGACCCCCAAAGTATTGTTGTCTTTCCACGACAATAAAGGGATTTCCTCATCTATCTCCTGATTGATCACTTTATAGCCTCCTTTTACTACTGATTCTTCTTTTCCAGAAGTCAGGTCCCTAATACGAACCTCATGTTTTCCATTGAAATTGGTGGAGTAAGCCAGAATGGTGCCATTTGGACTTAGTTTCACCTGATGATAAATTAGTCCCTTCTTGTTCTCTTTTAGCACGGATGAACCTTCATTTGGGGCCTGATAATTGGCATTGACCTGATCAGACATGTTAATATAGTAAGCCTTCCATTCATCGATAAAACGATCATATGTCACCCCCAACGTGTATATTATGCTGTTTTGTTCACTTCGGTTGATCCGGGTCAGGTTTAAAATATTTGAGATATTGTTGAGCCCATAGTTCTCGGCAATGTAATTCCAAATGGACTGTCCCACCACTGCTGCTTCCTTGCCACCCAGTTTTCCTAATTTCCTGAATTTTCTGGTCTTGAAATAGTCGCGCATGTAATCGTCCATCTCCACTGACCAACCATTGGTTATGAATAGCGCTCCACCGTCAATTACCCAATCGGGCAAGTTAAACAGATACGAGCTTTGAAACATCTCTGTTAGACTACCTCCGTACATCATATCCCGAATAAGCAACTTGGAAACCTGGTAAATCAACTCCTGCTTGAAATCCACGTTACTTCCTGGGTAGGCAACTTCGACCTGTGGCTTCACAAAATCAGTTTGGCCACTGGAGGTAAAATTTTTGCTGCTGATGCCAATATTACTTTGCTGCAGGTCAGAAATTGAATTGTAAATGAAAACTTTCGCTTTGGAATAAAGTGCATACCCTAGTACATCCTGGGTAATTCGATCGTATTCATTTTCCAGGTATTCGGCGGCTCTTTTGGCGTTTTGTTTACCACCTTCATAAAAATAAACATCGAAATTTTCTGCACTATAATATTGCCAGTTAAAATTCTTGTATTGTACCCGGTTCTTGCCGAAATCATCTATAGATTCCTGCCCTTGTGAATCTTCAAAAAAGCAGGTAAAAACCACTACCAGCACAGAGCATATTATAAGTCTGGGCGTCATAAATTGGATTAAAATTTGTTGTAATATAAAGAAAAATAGCGACTAATCTCCACGTGCTTAATCAAAGGTTTGCCCAGTTCCAGAAATTCGAAAAACTCCTGAGCAAAGTAGGGTGACAATGAAACACCCTTAGTTCCTAAACCATTAAAAACTCCTAATGGTTCGTGTTCGGGGTGCAAACCAATGAATGGTCTTCTATCCAGGGATGCGGGCCGAACACCCGCACTATGCCCAATTACACGGTATGGGATACGAATTAGTTTGTCTAGTTTATGGAGTAGCTGAGTTTTTGCTCGATCGGTCACCTCCCAGCTAAGGTCCTGGTTATCGAATGTTGATCCAACTCTGCAATAACGTTTGGTTATAGGCAGCACAAACACCCCTCTGTTCACAATATACGTCAGTGGTTCCTGAAGTTCTAATTCCAATATCTCACCCTTTACTAAATTCAACGGCAACCAGCTAAAAAAATTATTGCCACTCATGGACGGTCCTTCACAGAAAATTATCTTGCGTGCTGAATGCCCATTATATTGTACATGATCCTTCAATATTTGCAGTTTATGGTATGAAAACCGCTCGGAACGAAATGCCTTACGTTGCTCCAGGAAATCGGTAACTCCCCGTATCAGGGCCCCGATGTCAACATATCCGGACATTTTAAGCATCATGCCCCCCATAGGGTTTACTACCTGGATCAGTGCCTCATGTGGACTCAATATGCGCTCTATAAACTGACTATAGCTATCTTCACACAATCGAGTGCTCCACTCATTTTCCTCCTCCAAAGAAAGAAAAGGGCGGTACATAGGAATGTTATAAAGGAGTCGAACGCCTAATTCCGCCTCCAGATCTTTATAAAATTTCAGCAGATAGGGAAAAAGCTGTTCAGCCATCCATGTCATGACCATCTTTCTGCCGGTAAACGGGTTGTAAATTCCAGCTGCAACCGTGCTGGACTTTGGAAGAACCGGATCATCGAATACTAATACCTTGAGATCATTCCTGATCAAATTGTATGATAATATAGATCCTGCAAGTCCCTGACCCACTATGAAGTAATCCCATACCATATACCAAATTAAAGTATGTGATATGGATATTTGCTAATTATTCCACAAATTTGTGCCCAATGATCACTCGTACATGTTAAAGATAGAATCCTTTATTTTTGGTCCGTTTCAGGAGAATACATATGTGGCATTTGACCAAACAGGTGAAGGTGTGATCCTGGATCCCGGATGCTATGAACAACAGGAACAACTTACTCTTTCCCAATTTATCAATGATAATCACCTCCAGATCACCCAGGTAATCAATACACATTGCCATATTGATCACGTACTGGGAAACCAGTTCATTAAGGACAAGTATCAGGTCCCATTGGCAATCCCGGAAGGAGAAAAGGAAGTGCTGGCGGCGGTAAAGGCTTATGCCCCGGTCTATGGGTTTCCTAAATATCAGGAAGCTGATGTTGATGAATATATTTTAGTCCAGGACACCATAAAATTTGGGGATACCCGGTTTGAGGTATTGTTTGTGCCGGGTCACTCCCCGGGACACCTGGCATTTTATCATGCTGAATCAAAAATTTGTTTGGGTGGAGATGTTCTATTCCAGGGCAGTATCGGTCGGACAGATCTTCCCGGAGGTGATCATCAAACGTTGATAACGAGTATACATGAAAAGATCTTTTCATTACCTGATGAAACAACAGTGTATTCAGGTCACGGGCCACCTACAACGGTGGGGCAAGAAAAAAAAACCAATCCATTTTGTGCAATTGTTTAAATGGTCAGACTCATCCCTCTACGTTTTCTACCCAATCTCATTACACTTGCCAGTTTGTATTTTGGCTGCCTGGGGGTAGTCTGGGCGTTAGACTTTCAAATTCAATGGGCTGTTTATATGATCTGGATCTGTGCAACTCTGGATCTTCTGGATGGCATAGTGGCCAGGGTCCTGGGAGCTTCATCGGACCTGGGAAAGCACTTGGATTCACTTTCCGATCTGATTTCATTCGGGCTGCTGCCTGCTACCATTATCTACGCCCTTAGTTCAGGATATTTGGATGATCCCTGGCCTTATGCATCGTTTGTGTTGACTCTGTTTTCAGCCATGCGATTGGCCAGATTTAACCTGGATACCGAGCAAAATATTGACTTTAAAGGATTACCCACCCCGGCAAATGCATTATTTATAAGCAGCTTCCCCGCTTTGATCGACGAAAACAGCGAGAATTTACGTCATGGGTTAGAAAATCCGATTTATTGGCTTTTGATCATCGGAATATTGTCTTACTTATTAGTATCAAATATCCGTCTGTTTGGCTTCAAGTTCCAAAACCTAATCTGGGCTGAAAATAAATACCGGTTTTTATTTATTGGCATGTCCATTATCACGGGGCTGGCATTGGGAATTTTAGCAATTCCGGTCATTATGTTACTGTATTTGTTGATGTCTGTAATATGGCAATATCAGCGGCATTGATAGGTTGGATTGTAATTGTTCTGACAGATTAATAAGTCGATAATAACTAGTTTATAATTGGTGATGTCCAGGATATATACCTTAGCATTTTATTTTTTAATAATTTACAGTATAAATTCTCCAATTTACGGGCAGAACTCCTCAGTATTGTCTTCGGGACAGTGGGTAAAATTGGGGGTCACTTCAAAAGGTATTTATAAAATAGACTTCCAAACAATTCGGGAAGCGGGATTTGACCCTGCATCAATTGTAACTGATAATATTCAACTCTTTGGGCAAGGCGGAGGTATGCTGCCGCAAAGCAACCAGATAGCGAGACCATCGGATCTTCAAGAAAATGCCCTGTACCGCGTTGGATTGGAAGATGACTCATTTGATGCAACAGATTATATTTTGTTCTTTTCAGAGGGCCCAAATCTGGAGTATATAAACAATGAAGGGCATCTGATATACCAAAAGAACCTTTATGCGGACACTGCATATTATCTGCTTACAGTCGGCACCCAGCAAGGTAAAAGTGTGGATACCATCGCCAACAAAGGCGATAATCATCCTGTCATTGACAGCTATATTGGCTATGCTTATCATGAGTTAGATCTTAAAAATATACTGAGCTCGGGCCGGGAATGGTATGGGGAGTTAATGGTATCATCAAGTCCGCTTAGTGTCAGCTTTCCCAATATTCCTCCGTTAACTTCCGGATCTACCATTACTATCATTTCGTCGGTATTAAATCAAAGCCAGGAGAAGGCCAGCTTCAACTTCTCGCTAAACGATTCGAATATTGGAGCAATTGACGCATCAGGAGTTGGACCAGGCACTTACGATGACAAGGGAGTGGCTGTAATTGACACATTTACTATAAGTCAGAATGAAATCAATCAACAAGCAGTCTTTAACTTTGAGGTTTCATACGATGGAGCAGGTAGCGGCCGTTTTAACAGCCTGCAAGTATGTTACGAAAGTCTGTTGGGACAATATGAGCCGGCCACAGTCTTTCGGTCTCCATCAAGTTTAAATAACGCATTCAGTACCTTCACGGTGAATAATGTCAGCAGTGGAACGGTTATTTGGGACATTACCGATCCACAAAACTTGCTAATTCAGGAATTTACCCTGGTAGGAGACCAGGCGATCTTTGGAGCTCAAACACAGGTCTTAAGAGAATTTGTGGTCTTTTCAGGGCATGATTTTCCTGTGCCGATAGCTTCGCAACCTGTTGCCAACCAAGACCTTCATGGAATGCAGGTCCCCGATTTGCTAATAGTTGCGCACCCGTTGTTTACGGCTGAAGCAGAGAGACTTGCGGCGTTTCGCGCCCAGAATGATCAATTAGAGGTACAGGTAGTATCACCTGAGGAGATCTATAATGAATTCAGCTCTGGTAGACAGGATGTAACAGCCATTAGGGATTTTGTCCGGCACCTCCATCGAAGGAGCCCCGAATTAAAGTACTTGTTGCTTTTTGGCCGCTGTTCATTCGATTACAAAAATATTACCCAGGACAACACCAACTATGTCCCGACCTATCAATCCCGGAACTCGTTGGATCCCATATACAGCCACAACTCCGACGACTACTACGGGTTCCTGGATAATGATGAGGGGGTCTGGTCGGAAGAGCTATCAGGAACCGGCGGGCATATCCTGGATATCGGCGTAGGACGTTTACCGGTTACCAACGTACAGGAAGCCCAGGGGATAGTAGATAAATTGATCCACTACGCCTCCAACACAGCCTCATTGGGAAGTTGGCGTCAGGATATTTACTATGTAGCAGACGATGGAGATTTCAACCTTCACCAAAGAGACGCCGATCAATTGGCCACCTTGGTGGACACCACCAATCAAGATTTTAATGTCAACAAAATCTACATGGACGCATTTCCCCAGGAACAAACGCCCAATGGAGAATCGGCAGACGCTGTAAACCAGGCAATAGAAGAAGCTATAAAGAAAGGAGCGCTAATCATCAATTACACTGGTCATGGCAGTGAATTCCGCTGGGCAGATGAAACTATTCTCGATCACAATACCATCAATAGCTGGGAAAACTTTGATCGATTACCTTTATTCGTAACCGCCACCTGCGAATTTGGCCGTCATGATGACCCTAAGCGGATCTCGGGAGCGGAAAAACTTATCACCAACCCCAAAGGAGGTGCAATAGGTCTGGTAACTACCTCACGACCTGTATTCGCCAGTAAGAATTTCATACTGAACAGGGCATTTTATGAAATCGCCCTTAACCAAACAGATACAGGATATCCTACCTTAGGAGATATTATTAAATACACCAAAAATGACAGCTATGCCATCGTCGCTAACCGTAACTTTGCCCTTTTAGGAGATCCATCAATGAAATTGTCATATCCGCGACAAAACCTGAGAATTACCGAGATCATCGCTGACGAGTCGATACCCGGAGATACTGTTCATGCTCTTAGCGCCGTTCGAATGAAGGGAGCAGTCACCAATTCGGAGGGTGAGCAAATATTGAATTATCATGGCACTGCTGAAGTAACCGTTTTTGACAAAGAAACAATTACTGAAACTTTAGGCAGCGAGGGGGGGCGAACTTTTACTTTTAAGGAACGAAATAGTGTTATTTTCAGGGGCCAGGCAAGTATCAAGTCTGGTCAATTCGAGGTAAATTTTATAGTCCCTAAAAATATTAATTATCAATCAGGAAGAGGGAAAATTAGTCTATATGCCCTCAGTTCCAACGGATTAGAGGATGCTGGTGGAGCCACAAACTCATTTATTATTGGAGGAAGTAATAAAAATGCGCCCTTAGACAATACACCTCCTCAAATCACGTTGTATATGGACGATACTTCGTTTGTAGATGGAGGATCTACCGGTGAGAACACAGTGCTTTTGGCAAAAATAACTGACGAAAGCGGAATAAATATCTCAAATACGGGAATTGGGCAGGATATCACAGCACAACTAAATTACCAGGAGGAATTTGTTCTTAATGATTTTTTTAAAGCTGATGTAGATACATATCAAAGTGGCTGGGTGCGTTACCCTATGAATAAATTGGAAGAAGGGAAACAAACCATAACCATAAAAGTTTGGGATGTGTATAATAATTCAAGTAATGCCAGCCTGGAATTTTATGTATTTGACGGCGATAAACTAACATTAAACCAGGTATTAAATTATCCAAACCCATTTAGAGAATCCACCACTTTTCTTATTGATCATAATCAACCAGGGGCGACATTAGAGGTAGCGATACGGATATTTGATATACAGGGTAAGCTTGTCCATCAGATATTGACTAAATATGAAAATAGCCCGTCTTCTATCGAAGATACCGCTTGGAACGGCACAAATGGATACGGAATTGAGCTAAAAAGCGGTATTTATCTATACCAGGTAGAGGTAAAATCATTGACCAGCGGCGACAAAAATGTCGAAAATAAAAAAATGATATTAATAAAATGATTAAATTTGCACTCCTGAATGGTATTTGAATGAATAAAAGAATCTTATTTGGTATAATCCTGGGACTGATGCAATTAGGCTCCATACACTTAAGTCTGGGCCAGTTTGTTGGACAGGATACCACGCGCAGGGTGATTACCACCGCAGTTGGATTTTTATCAATTACTCCAGATGCCAGAGCGGCAGGTATGGGAGAAGCCGGCGCTGCGATTAGCCCTGATGCTAATTCTGTATTTTGGAATGCTGGAAAACTGGCATTTGTTGAAAACAATATAGGCTTTTCATTAAACTATACTCCTTGGCTGGGTAAGATCGTAAACGATATGTCGCTTTCTTACCTTTCAGGTTATTACAAGTTGTCCGATGATCAGGCAGTAGCAATGGAACTGCGGTACTTTGATTTAGGAGATATTGATCTGTTCAACGACATCGGCGCTCCAACAGGCAGTGTACGACCCAGAGAATGGTCAATAGGAGGTACTTATTCCAGAAAGTTAAGTGAGAAACTTGGTGTGGGAGTTAGCTTGCGGTATATCCACAGCAATATCAGCCAAAACATAGCTTCCTTAGGAAGTGACGCCAAGGCTGGAACATCGGTTGCCGGGGATATTGCAGTATATTACAAAACAGACCTGCAGATGGGTGCCAGCACCTCCAACATTGCATTTGCAGGCTCTATCTCCAACATTGGAGGTAAGATTTCCTACCTAAACGATGAAACCAAAGATTTTTTGCCTACGAATTTGCGATTGGGAACGGCTTGGACTGCCAATTTTGACGCATATAATACCATCACTTTATCGTTAGACTTCAATAAGTTATTGGTTCCAACCCCACCAATTTACGAAACAGATGAGAATGGGGACATAGTATACGATCCAAATGGGAATCCAATCATTCTTAGTGGGAAAGATCCAAACCGTGGAGTGATTTCAGGTATGTTCGGGTCCTTCTTTGATGCACCTGATGGGTTTAAGGAAGAAATTCAAGAGGTTATGGTTTCCATTGGAGCTGAGTATTGGTACAATGATCTATTCGCTGCCCGGGCGGGTTATTTCTACGAGCACCAAAATAAAGGCAACAGAAAGTACTTTACCATGGGCTTGGGCTTTAGGTATCAGGTATTTGGTATTGATTTCGCCTATTTAATCCCTACTGAGCAAGAGCATCCTCTTGCTGAAACTTTGAGATTCAGTTTATTATTCAACTTTGACGGATAGCCTGCATTTTTATGCCGGATAGAACTGTCGCCCCAGTCATACATCCCATTGACCAGGTATCACTGCAAGAGGCAAAAGAAGTGTGTTTGGACAACGGTATCCGGTTGTATTATGTAAACGCCGGGCAACAACCAGTAATACGTCTGGAGATCATTTTCAATGCTGGTAAATGGTATGAAAACAGGCCCGGTCTTAGTTATTTCACCGGGAAAATGCTTACAGAAGGTACTGACAAAAAAACAGGCCGGGAGATTTCTGCTTTATTCGACCAATTAGGTGCTTTTGTTGAAGTTACTTCAGGATTTGACCACATTAACCTAACCGTCCATCTTCTAACCAGGCATCTCAGCACCCTTTTACCGCTAATTACTGAATTGATCAGCCAACCTGCCTTCAGGGACAACGAACTTCATAATATTAAACAGATAAAAAAGCAACGATTGTTAGTGGATCTTCAGAAGACCAGTTTCGTTGCTGCACAAAAGTTCACTTCTAAGGTTTTTGGGGAAGAACATCCCTATGGAAAGCTACTGGACATCGAAAACATTGACAGCACATCGGCCGAAATGGTAATGAAGTTCTACCAAAAGCAATTAAAAGGGAATTTCGAGATTATGGTGGCTGGCAAGGTAGAGGTACAAGACCTTAAAAGCATCAATGAGTTATTGGGACAAGAGCCAAAACTTGCCGGAAAATCCCCGAATGTACCAATACACAACTATCAACCATCGGAATTGTTGGTAGAAAAAGATGATAGTTTGCAATCTTCGGTGCGAATGGGTATGAATTTTATCAATCGCGATCATCCAGACTACATTGAAATATTGGTAGTAAATGAGATTTTAGGAGGATATTTCGGATCCCGGTTGATGCGTAATATTAGGGAGGACAAGGGCTACACTTATGGTATACGATCTGGTATCAGTTGTTTAAAACACGGCAGTTTATGGGTTATCAGTACAGATGTCAAGAAGGAGTTCAGAGACCAGACAGTAACTGAGATCATCAGGGAGATCCAGATCCTACAAAATGAACCGGTTCCTCATGAAGAGCTTACAACAGTAAAAAACTATATGTTGGGAACCTTTGTTTCTGAAACAGATACACCGTTCGCTGTGGCCGACAAGTTTAAAACCATTCACTACAGCGGATTGGGTTATAGTTATTACAAAAAATACTTCGAGACAATTCGGGATATTGATAGTGAAAGAATACAGGAACTCGCTCAAAAATATCTGGTAGTAAACAATTTAAGTAAAGTAGTGGTAGGTTGAATCAGATCTTGACCCTAGCCGTATGATCCAGCGGTACTTTGAATACCAAACCAGATACTTTGATCCGGATAAAGCCTTTGTAGTGGACTTCGAATTCTCCCTTCATTATATAACTTATAAGACCACTCAATAGATTGTCAAAAACTTCTTGGGGGGCAAACCTCACATTTAGGGGAATTTCAAACTCTGAATTTGCGGGGACCTTAACCTCGCTGACTTGATTTACTTTACCAACCGCCTGATCGTTTATCTTCACAAAAACATCAATTTCCTTTACGGTAATGGAGTAACCATTAGGATTAAAGAGCACTGCGGTACCGGTCAGATTTATATCTTGTTCAGTAAATTCCTGTACTTTGAGATTTTTCACCCTGACGAACTCCGGTTGTGCAGGTTTGGAACATGCCACAGTCAAAAGAAGAAGTGGCATTAGGAACCAACTGTGCAGGGCCTTAAAACTCATCTTACAAACATCGGGAATTAATTATGAATTAACAATGGACTAATTGGAATTACGAATTACCAGGGACGAAGGACGAGGGACAAAGGACGAGGGACAAAGGGCGAAGGTTTTCGCCGGCCACTCAACTAGAAAAATCTTTGTTCAATTGTTCAATTGTACTATTGTCCCGGCTGTTCGCATAAAAAAAGAGCGTCCCACATTTGGGGAACGCTCTTATTAATAAAGTCTGGCGACGACCTACTCTCCCACCGGTGAAGGCAGTACCATCAGCGCTGCCGGGCTTAACTGCTCTGTTCGGAATGGGAAGAGGTGGACCCCGGCGCCATAATCACCATATAATCTTT
>CAZOJZ010000457.1:0-1743 GCA_964580205.1 uncultured Roseivirgaceae bacterium | reverse complement strand
TTTCATTGCCTTTCTCATTTGGGAGTAGATACAAGAATACCGGTACTCAGCTCATTTATGGAATCGGTTAGGTAGTTGTAGGGTTGGTGTTCGGTTTCTTAGACCTGTTCATAAACTAGTTTAGCCAAAGGCCGCATTGGGGCCGTTAGCAGACGTTGACCAAAGTCCAGTTACTGCCCACAGCAGGTACTTCAGGCTTATTCTCCTAGCCTACATGCACTCACTAGAAATACCTCTTCCATTACTCGGTTCCAAGGAAGTAGTAAAATCAATGTAATATCATCGGAAGCTTGGGCTGAGTTGGACTGTCGACTTTTGCCGGATCAGGATCCAGAGGAATGGCTCACTGAGGTAAAGCAGGTACTTGGCGAGAATGTCGAAGTTGAAGTTTTAATGGGGTTTACACCAGCTATTTCTACTAAAGAGACGGATTTATATCGAATTCTTGAGGAGGTTACACTGGAAGGATTTCCTGATTCTAGTATTTTACCCCGGCTACAGGGAGGTTTTACGGATAGTCATTTCTTCCGGGATCTGGGAATTGTGTGCTACGGCTACGTGCCAACTGCTACACCGAAGGAGGACCAAGGAGGAGTTCATGGGAATAATGAACGAATTACCGAACAGAATTTCCGGCAGGGAGTGGAGCTTACTATAAAGATACTTGAACGATTTGCGGCCAATAAAAAAGTCCTTAAGGATTAACAATCTCTCATAAATTCATTATATCTGAAATAACCAGTAGAAATAAACTGTACCACCTATTCCACTTCATGAAAATTACAGGAACAAACCTCAATTTCGGCCGGACATCCTATATCGACTCATTATCGTATATTTTCGTATCATATCGTATCATCAACAAAGTAATAACCATGAAAAATATTGCTCTTTTTATCGTATTCAATTTGATGGTCTCCTGCCTGGTATTTTCTCAGGAGACTGAAACTAATAACAAACACACCCGAGACATTCATTCTTTAATAGCTAATTACACCGAAGCTAGAGAAAAGAAAGATTCTCTATTGCTCAGTAGTATTTTGACCACGGATATAGATCAATTGGTATCTTCAGGAGTATGGAGAAGGGGTAAGGAAGAATCCATGAAAGGTATGATGCGAAGTTCAACCAGCAACCCAGGTTCACGAAGCATTAAAGTTGAAAAAATACGATTTCTTAATTCTCAAAGCGCCATAGCAGATGCCAGATATGTAATACAAAATGCTGATGGCACCGCAAGGAAAATGTGGAGTACTTTTATTGTTGTTCGTAATGAAGATGGATGGAAGATTGCTGCCATCCGAAATATGCTACCTGCTGGTCAACAATAATTGTATTCATGTCCCAATCCCTTCAACTAGCCGCCAATCGATTCGCATTGAAGAATACAATTCACTCACTGTAAATTTTGACAAATTTTATATTGAGGCATCTATCTTTTAGATCTTCTGAAGTAAGGTTCTTGACATCTTCAGCAAAATAAAAATGCACCGCCTTTTTCAATAGTTGATAGCTGACATCATGCTCTGAATAGCGTCAATTTATTGGATTCCAATTTCTTTTTCAGCCATAAGTAATTTTAGTTCATCCAAAACTGCAGCATCCTCGATGGTGGATGGAAGACTGAATGATTTGCCATCAGCTATGGCCCGCATGGTACTCCGTAGTATCTTACCGGATCGGGTCTTCGGCAACCGCTTTGTGATTACGGATTGTCTAAAACTAGCTACCGGTCCGACTTTC
>CAZOJZ010000456.1:0-6620 GCA_964580205.1 uncultured Roseivirgaceae bacterium | reverse complement strand
GCTGGCAGTACTTAGTTGGCGGTTTCTTACCGCTGAAATCGCTGTAAAGCACCGATTGACCCTGTATTATCAATTGGAAAAGATCTGCGGCAAAAAGTTAGTCACCTTCTACAATATCGCCAACGGAGTGCTGTTTTGCTTTTTAGCAGGCGCAATGATCACTGTTTCGGCCACCGCCATCGGAATACCCTTTGATATGGAAATGCCCAGGCTTACAGATACGCTGCCCAACGGCCCCACCTGGGTAATTATAGTATTAATTATCGGTGCGCTGATTTCCATTATTGCAGCCCGGGGATACGACTCAGTATCTAAAGCAGCCAATTGGATGTCTCCTTTTATTGTGCTGGCCTTTATAGCCTGTGGGGTGGTAGCTTTAAATCAATTAAATGTGCAGAGTTTTTCTGATTTCTGGAACGTTTGGGGTGAAGGTTCAGAGCCGTTTCCAGGTCAGATAAAATATACATTTTGGCATGTAGTGCTTTGGTCCTGGTTTTGCAATGCCGCTATGCATATTGGAATGTCAGACCTTTCAGTACTACGGTATGCGAAGAACCCCCAAGCCGGGTGGACTACCGCCGCAGGGATGTATATAGGTCACTATATGGCCTGGATCGCCGCAGCCCTACTCTATGTGGTTTATTTACAATCTCCTGAAGCACAGGGTTTTCTTGCCAACAACCAGGCACCTCCAGTGGCACCCGGCCCTCTGGCATATAATGCCATTGGAATCTTTGGCATACTTGCAGTGGTAATAGCAGGCTGGACCACCGCCAACCCTACCATCTACCGTGCAGGATTGGCCTTTCAGGCGGTAATGCCCAAAGCTTCAACTTTCTGGGTTACTATTCTTGCTGGTTCCCTGGCCACCGTTGCCGGACTGTTCCCAGCAGTTGCCATGAAACTTTTAGGGTTTGTAGCCCTTTATGGGTTTATCCTGGCACCGATGGGAGCGATAATCGTGTTTGAACATTTCTTCGCCAGGAGAATGGGAATCACTGCCAACTATGCGGAACAATCAGGGGTGCAGGTTAATATGGCGGTTTTATTGGCCTGGGGTATCAGTTTTGCAATATTTTATTATATCTCCTGGTCTCAGGACATATTTCTGTCTTTCCTCACTTTGCCGGCTTGGATAAGTTGTGGGGCTTTGTTTTTGGTACTGAGTAAATACCTTAATATTAAAGGACTGAAGGACTGAAGGACTAATATGAGCAATGGCAACAGTATACAGAGTGCCCGAGTTAATCGCACGCTGTTGTTCCACACTGTTGCTGACTTATGCTATTCAATGAATTTCCCCAGAGCTTTGGCAAGTTTTGGCCAGTTGTCCTCAGTGCTTATTTCAACTAAATTTTTGCGCAGTTCCAAAAATGCGTCATGAGCTCCCGCTCTGATCTGTTCTTGTAAGCTGATGACCGCCTCTATTTCTTCCTGAGAGGCTTGTTGGTCATTCATAACTTCTACTACTGTTGATGTGTAGCTTTGATTTTCAACAATTAAATCAGCCATGGCATCCTCGAACACCTCCAGGTCATTTCTCACTTTCTTTAATTTTTCGGGGTCAGTAAACACTGCCTCAATTTCTGATTCGATGGCGGCTATTTGTTTGTCTTGCTTCACATGCTCTTTGGCCTGGGCTTTGTTTAGTTTCTTTTCCTTTTTGAGCTTAATTACAGCCTGATCCATTATTACACTCCATTCTTGCTCAGTAAACATCTCCTGAACCGTTAGTCTAAACTGGGTCAGGTCCGCCGATAGTCGTTTCCGCTCATCTCGGTATTTTTGAAATTCATCAGCGATGACCTGATGATCTGCTGAATAATCTTTATTCACTTTTGAAATGGCCTTAGCCTGCTTCTTTTTAGTCTTTTGCAGTTTCTTCCATTCCTTGGTATAGATTTTTACTTCCGCCAGTATGTCCTTTTTTCGGTCACTGTCTTCAACAGTTTGTTTTACCACCTTTTCCGCCTTGGGGAGTATGAATGGGGTGGCGTCTCCTCCACCCAGTAAAATAGATAACAATGTGAATAGTCCAATGAGCATTTTATTAATGTTTAGTATTTAGTTTAATGTTAAATTCTAGTTCCTCGTTTCTCGTTTCTGGTTTGAGCATTGAGTAGGCTGAATATAGTTGCCCTTTTTTAATAATTAATAACCAATAATTAACGACTAAATAGGTCTTATCCATATATTCCTGAAACCCACCGGATTACCATGGTCTTGTATAAGCAATGGTAATTTACCATGAGGCTCATAATGTGGTAGTCCCACATGCCGGATGCTGCCTTTTATTTCGATGTGATTTTGAATCAGTACGCCGTTGTGAACTACCGTCACATAAGCTGGAGAAATTAGTAATCCTATCTCATCGAATTTCGGGGCAGTATAGAAAACTTCATAGGATTGCCATTCACCTGGTTGTCGGCATGGGTTCACCAGTGGCGCAGTTTGTTTATAAATGGATCCTGCCTGCCCATTGACATAGGTGGGGTTTTGATAACAATCCTGTATTTGCAGTTCATATCTGGACTGTAAGAAAATACCGGAGTTGCCTCTCCGTTGCCCCTCCCCTTCAATCTTAACAGGGCTTTTCCATTCTATATGCAATTGAAAATCTCCGAAATCATCTTTGGTGCGCATATTTGTGGGGCGCTCCAGTTTCTCTTTAGTGGGACGAACCACCATCACTCCATCCTCTATCTCCCAATTGCTATCATCTGTGACCACCCATTGGTCAAGGTTGGTCCCATCAAATAAGACCAAGGCATCTCCAGGAGCAGCGTTGTCCGTTTTACCGGGAATCACCACTTCCGGAACCGGTTCCCAAACTTCCGTATCCTCGGGTTTGAACTCTTTGTTCTGAGCATTAATTGTAATGGCTAACAGGGCCACAGCAAGAAAAATAACCAAGTATTTCATATTAAAAATTTATGTTTTTACAATAATATATCAGCAATTCGAACTCAAGTATAATTCGAAATCCTGATTCATAATGATAATTTCAGAGTACCAGTTGCCCTCTATTTTGCTACAAAATACAAACGAGCTTAGATTTTGCCAAAATTGAAGGTAACGAATCGTATATTATAATCAGATTTTCTTGAGCATGCGACACTTTTAAATGGTTAATGTATGAGCGTTCAATCAGGGTTCCGCTGATCGTCTTTAACCCAGGGCAAACCAGACAGGAATAAGATAGACAACATCGCCTTAAACATTGACATAATACCCACAATTCTAAACTATGCTAAAACAGGCATACCAGATTACCGCACATTATGATCAGAGGCCGCTTTATTCTATAATGGAGTACATTTTGGTTGACAATTCTAATAAATGGGGTTCATAAAATATACACCTACCTTATATGTACTTTATGGCAGGAGGTGTATATTAAATCAATATTTGTAGCTTACAGGCACGCCAGCTTGGCAATCAGTCTCTATTTATATACTTCCATTAGCCATGATTTAGGAAATGAATTATATAACATCATCTCTGGTCTTTTTCATAGCATTTTCAATTTATTCTTGTCAGCATGATGAAAAATACCAAACCAATTAACATCATTGTATTTGCTTCAATCACTTTTTTTACTTTGATATGCTTTTCGTGTGATTCAAAGAAAGATAACATTGACCAAACATCCACATCCTTAAAAATCATTAGCTACAATGTATGGTATGGATTTACTAAAGTACCCGATAGAAAAGAGGCTTGGATTACATGGATGAATGAACAGCATCCCGATGTAGTCTCACTTCAGGAGCTAAATGAGTATACTCCTCAAAAATTGGCAGAAGATGCCAAAAGTTACGGCCATTCTTATAGCGCATTATTAAAGGAGGATGGGTTTCCAACAGGTATTACTGCTCGTTATCCCATAGAAGACATACAAAGAGTCCAGGAAGGTTTCCACCATGGATTAATGCGAGTCAGAATAAAGGAAATATACTTTTATATAGTTCATTTACATCCTTCCAACTGGGAAACCAGGAAAAGAGAAGTTAATCTGATTTTGCAGGATATTGGAAGCCTTCCAGCAGATTCGAAAATAATTCTGGCCGGTGACTTTAATACCTTTTCTCCACTTGATTCAATGTATTATTCACATGGAAGACTTGAGCTTTTTTTCAATGAGCGTGATTCCATGTACCAGGAGAAAAATCTTAACCATGGCAAACTAGATTATTCTGTAGTCCAGAAAGTTATGAACTTTGGTTTAACTGATCTAGAAGCCAGTTTGCGTGCCTCGAATTATGAATTCTCTGGCAGCTTTCCTACTATGGTAAAAAAAGAAGGCGAACATGGGGATCAAAGACGACTGGATTATATTTTCGCATCGAAAAACTTAGCAAGTAAAGTCACCAAAGCTAAAACCATCACCACCGATACTACTCTTATTTTATCTGATCATTTACCGGTAATAGTAGAATTGAGCCCGGATAATTAAATGTTCATCCTCTATCAGCAATGGATTAGTAGTTAGCCCAGATCCCATCTTCTTTCAGTTGCTATCAATCACCATGCTCCTATCCATTAAGTGCGGTACTTGATTAATTCCTCCTGAATTTGGGCTGTGGAGGTAGCTAAAGCAGTCAATCAAACCCGATTATGGCATAATGATCTGGCCTAGGTTCGCTCAAGCGCAACTACCTGGGTAATATTATTCTTTAATAAACTTGCTGACATTAGTAGCCTGAAATGTCTTCAGGGATCTGCTTTGCCGCACCACCTTCATAACGTCTCCGGGCTTCTTCTATCATAGCAATGGTTGCAGTAGCCCCCACACGGGTAACACCCAGAGCCTGTACCGCTAACAAATCATCAAGCGTCCTAACACCACCTGCAGCTTTCACCTGAACTGCTGCAGCCGAGTGCTCGCGCATTAATTTAAGGTCATGGTGGGTAGCGCCTGCGTAGGAATATTTGCCATCATCTCCTTTTACAAAACCATAACCAGTGGAAGTCTTTACAAAATCCGCCCCAAGATCGGAACAAATTTGGCACAGTTTGATCTTATACTTATCCTCCGGAAGGAAATCATTCTCGAATATTACTTTAAGAATTGCACCGTTTGAGTGAGTGGCTTCACAGACTGCCTGTATTTCCTTTGTAATGTATTCCCAATCTTCTTGCAGTACCTTTCCAATGTTCACCACCATGTCAATTTCCGTGGCCCCGTCCTTACAGGCTTGAACGGTTTCGGCAACCTTAACGTCAATAGTAGAATTACCCTGGGGAAAACCGATAACAGTTCCCACCAATACATCGGAACCATGCAACGCCTGAACTGCAAGTGGGATGGCATAGGGCTTTATACAAACTGATGCTACATTATATTCCTTGGCGATTTTACATCCTTTCAAAAGGTCTTCATCCGTCATGGTTGGATGTAACAAACTGTGATCTATCATTTTAGCTAAATCAGCTACTTTGCTCATAATTTAATTATTTATATATAAATGTGATTATCAAATACTTACGCTATAATTAGAGTCCCTCATTTTTCCTTAAAGTGAGCAGCTCTTTGACTACTTCAGGATTTTCATCGCTTATGTCTTTCAAATTAAGTGTATCAGCAGTTCGATCAAATAATTTTATTCCTTCTTCCAACCGGGATACCAAAGTATAGGATTTGGTCTTTATTCCAAAATCATCCGGATGGTAAGCGCGTGTGGTAAAAGCTGCCTCCTGCCATTCACTAGATGGATCAATCAGCAGGTGCCGGAGACTTTGTCCTTCAAGTTGCTGCGGTGGACTTGGTAAATCGCAAAGATCTATCAAAGTTGGAGAGATGTCCACCAACTCCACCATTGCTTCACGACTGTTCGCCAGCCATGATTTGGGCAGCTTGCTCAAGATTATAGGAAGTTTCAATGAGGTACCGTGCTTTCAACGTTTTCTTCATAATCATCCAAAATGTGCTAACTCCACGGTGCGATTATTCTCTGCACTCCAATAACAGGCCCATATCAATTTAGAGGTCTGGTAATTATCTTTCCCGGTAGTCTCTGCTACTCCTCCCCTCAATCCATTAAGAATATCGGCCTGGGTATCTACGATACTGCTGTGCACTACCGCATATTCAGGGTCGATCCAATCATAAGTCGTTGGTTCCACTATTTCCTGTACTGTTCCTTGCGTGGTGGTGACTTTAATGGTAAAATTAGCTGCCAGTTCTATTGACCCCTTATCGCCTTCTATTAGAATAAGTGTTTGAGGGAATACCTCTCGTTCGAGAATGCTTGCATAGGACATTTCAGCATAACAATGCATACCATTCTTCATTTCCATCAATACGTTGGCTACGTCTTCACCTTGTATATCCGGGTTTACTCTTTTGGTCAAGCAATAAAGACGGTCCGCCTCTCCGAATAGAAACCGGCAAATATCCAGAACGTGCGAACCGATATCAGTCAATATGAAGTGGTCCAACTGTTTAAGAAAAGGCTGATTGTCAAAAACCGGAAAAGCAGAGCAGAAACTAACCCTTGCCTTGAATGGTGTTCCAATAACTCCTTTTTCCATTATGCTTTTCACTTTCCTTATTGGCGCCTGCCAACGAAAATTTTCGTTGACGAAAAGTTTTACACCTTGTTCTTTACAAGTTTGGA
>CAZOJZ010000455.1:0-1724 GCA_964580205.1 uncultured Roseivirgaceae bacterium | reverse complement strand
AAACACAATAGGGGGCTTTCTATGAAACCGTTACGGCGCAAATGGGTAATCCTTTCTTTGATGCCAGGACTATGTGCAGCCTTGGTTGCGTTTCATCCAGGGGCGCTTGCAATTGATGCCGAGGGAAACTACAGAGTGTTTGGCGAGCGCTCATGTGATGCGTGGGTTGGCGTTAGGAAAGATCTAAATAAAGAAGATAAAAATTTTCTTGTTTTTTTATCAATAGTAAGTTGGATTTCCGGTTATCTGACTGCTTATAATAACTATACAAAAAATATTTATAACATAATGGGAGAAACTGACTTGGATAGCATCCATCTTTGGGTAGATAAATATTGTAGAGAAAATCCGTTAAGTGGAGTTGCAGATGCAATGGAACTGCTAATTCCTGAGTTGTGGCCGAGAAGAATTATAAAAAAACCTGATGCCCAATAAACAGCAAGTAGAAAAAATTATAAATGAGGCACTGGCTATCGAAGCGGAAGCGGCGATCGATGCAAATGTCCTGGAGTTATATGAAAAGGCTACCGCCCAGGGCAATGAAATCGCTATAGATTATCTAAGAAGAAATAGGTATCTGTATTAATCAATTCATCTGTATAAAAATATATCTTATATTACTTTGCGATATGGTTATTAAATAATGTGAGTATTCATAATGTAGAGGTCGATAATTTAACTTACCCATTGAATCCAATGTCCGCTTTTGGCCGATAGCTGCCTGTTATTACTTTCATCTGAACGTCCGCTTTCAGTATAAAGCGGACATACGCAACATCAATTCAATAAATCGGAATGAAATTTACTTGAACGTCTGCTATCCAGCGAAAGCGGACGTTCGTTTATAATGCTAGTATTTAAGAAAGCTCTCGTTGAATATATTGATTCAACACATCTACCCACTTGGAATACATCAAGTTAGACATCGTCTTCGACGCAAACAATTAACCTAGAACTCACTCAAAAATCAACAGGAGAATATGATGCCATTAGTCAACATATCAATATTAAAAGGTAAATCACCGGAGTACATCAAAGCTATCGCTGATGGTGTTAACTCTGCTGTCATCGAAACCATGGGGTTCCCTGATGATGATCGCTATCAAACTATTCATGAACTTGAGCCGCATTGCTTGCAGTTTCAGGATAGGACTGATGATAGGGTCATGATGCATTTAATTATGAGGGCAGGGAGATCGAACAAGTCAAAACAGGCTTTTTACGCCAAAGTCGTTCAAAATCTCGCAGCTGATCCGGGCGTCGATCCGGCAAACGTATTAATTACCATCGCGGAAAATCACAATATTGATTGGTCATTCCGTGACGGTATCGCACAATTTGTGGTTTAGATTGAGAATAGATAGAACCAAGGACGGTTTTTTCATCAGCACCTATGTAAAATGATAATTATTTTTGAACGTCCGCTTTCAGTATTAAGCAGACATTAGAGTTGAATATTCTGAACCTCTGCTTCCCAGCGTAAGCGGACATTCGGCTAAATCCTTTGAACAGTCTGCTTCCGACCCAAAGCGGACATTCGGCATGTCTAAGAACAAGAGTTCGGAGGTTCGAATCCCTCCTGCTCCGCTTATGATTTCAGATGGTGGCTTAGGAATGAGCGGACTGTAAAATAGAAGTCGTGTTATTTGTTACCACTTTTCAGCATAGGGTCGAATAACAACATCAAATGACCATGTCGAGCGGTCTTGGTGTGCAACGTGAAA
>CAZOJZ010000454.1:0-3787 GCA_964580205.1 uncultured Roseivirgaceae bacterium | reverse complement strand
CAATTAACCCGTATATATGGAATTTCATTCCCAAAGCAAAAAGAACTGCAAGAACACCTGGTTTTGTTGGAGGATGCACGTAAAAGGGATCACAGAAAACTAGGCAAGGAATTGGAGCTATTTGCTTTTTCAGAAAAAGTTGGCATGGGATTGCCACTTTGGTTGCCAAAGGGGACCCGATTGAGGGAACGATTGGAGCAATTCCTCAGGAAAGAACAGGTGAAAGCGGGGTATGATTCTGTGGTAACCCCGCATATTGGAGGAAAGGACCTTTATGTAACCTCGGGACACTATGAAAAATACGGCGAGGACAGCTTTCAACCAATACGCACCCCTCATGAAGGAGAAGAGTTTCTTTTGAAGCCCATGAATTGTCCGCATCACTGTGAGATCTACAAAGTTAGGCCGAGGTCTTATAAGGAACTTCCTGTGAGGTATGCAGAATTTGGCACTGTGTATCGTTATGAACAGCATGGAGAACTGCATGGACTAACCCGTGTACGGGGATTTACAGTGGATGATGCCCACATTTTTTGTCGTCCTGATCAGGTGAAAGAGGAATTTCTTAAGGTAATAGATCTTACTGTTTACGTACTAAAAGCGCTGCGTTTTGAGGAATATACTGTACAACTTTCTTTCAGGGACCCCAAGGATCATCAAAAGTATATTGGTGAGGACGCAGTTTGGGACAGGGCCGAACGAGAGATTACAGAGGCTGCCGAAGAGAAAAAACTTAATTCCGTTACCGTTTACGGTGAGGCAGCGTTTTATGGTCCGAAACTGGATTTTATGGTGAAAGATGCCTTGGGTAGGATCTGGCAGTTGGGAACCATACAGGTAGATTACAATTTGCCGGAGCGGTTCCAATTGGAATATATTGGTGCAGACAATCAAAAACACCGACCAGTAATGATACATCGGGCTCCTTTTGGCTCGATTGAACGATTTGTAGCAGTCTTAATAGAGCATTGTGGGGGTAATTTTCCCCTGTGGTTATCACCTGATCAAATCGCAATATTACCAATATCGGAGAAGTTCCATGGGTATGCTAAATTCTTATATGAAGCTATGGAGGAGCAAGATATTACCGGGTTTGTGGATTATAGAGATGAAAAGATTGGCCGAAAGATACGTGATGCAGAGGTTAAAAAGATCCCATTTATGTTGATAGTAGGAGAGAAGGAAGAACAAGATCAGTTAGTGTCAGTCAGGAAGCATGGAGCTGGAGACATCGGGCGGATGAATTGGTCGGAGTTTATTAAGTTATTACAAAGAGAAATAGCCACGGAATTGAATTATAATTAAAAAGGCAAACTTTTGATTATTTGAATAATAACAGCGATATTTGCCACTCATTTTTCTAATCAAACAAGGAGGATACAATCAGGAGACCAAGACGAGGAGGTTACCGAGGTCGAGTCGAAGAACCATATAAAGTAAACCAGAAGATCGCAGCTCCCTTCGTAAGGGTAGTGGGTGACAATGTTAAAGTGGATATATATGATATTCGCATGGCTTTAAATATGGCCAAAGATCAGAATTTGGATCTGGTGGAGATATCCCCAAAGGCTGAACCTCCGGTTTGCAAGATCATTGACTATTCCAAGTTCAAATATGATCAAAAGAAAAAGCAGAAGGAGATTAAATCCAAAGCTCAAAAAACGGTCCTCAAAGAAATTCGATTTGGCCCAAATACGGATGATCATGATTTCAACTTCAAGTTGAAACATGCCATAAACTTTTTGACAGAGGGCGCTAAGGTTAAAGCTTATGTTCATTTTGTAGGTAGATCCATTGTTTTTAAAGAAAGAGGTGAGATTTTGCTGCTGCGATTGGCCCAGGAACTGGAGGAATATGCAAAAGTAGATCAATTGCCCAAACTAGAGGGAAAGCGTATGTTTTTGATGCTTTCACCGAAGAAGATTAAAAAGTAAAAGAATAACATAATGCCAAAAGTTAAGACTAAATCAGGAGCGAAGAAGAGATTTCGACTTACCGGTACTGGTAAAATCAAGCGTAAACACGCATATAAGAGTCATATACTGACCAAAAAAGAGACTAAACAGAAGAGGAACCTGACTAAATTCACTATTGTGGACAAAGCAGATACTCACAGAGTAAAGAAAATGTTGAACTTATAGTTCAATTTGAAAAGGTTGTTTCACCAGACTGTATGGTTTGAAAGTACACCGTAGAGTTATATACAGGGTCACCAGCAGTCAAAAAAACTAATAGTAATGCCAAGATCAGTAAATACAGTGGCTTCAAAAGCCAGAAGAAAAAAGATTCTAAAAGCGGCGAAAGGATACTGGGGCCGACGAAAGAATGTATATACAGTTGCTAAGGGCGCTGTAGAAAAGGGGATGCAGTACGCCTACCGTGATCGCAGGGTCAAGAAACGTGAATTCAGAAAACTCTGGATCCTGAGAATCAATGCGGGAGCCAGAGAGCATGGCTTAAGCTATTCCCAATTTATGGGGGGGTTGAAAAAATTAAATATAGATTTAAACCGCAAAGTACTGGCTGACCTGGCCATGAACCACCCGGAGGCGTTTAAAGCAGTGATAGATAAGGTCAAGTAATTTTTCCACAAGAGACAGAAACACCCCATTAAAATATTGGCCTGACCTATGGAAAATATCGACAAATACCTGGAGAAGTTCATAGAAATGACCTTGGAGTATGCTCCAAAAATGCTATTGACATTGATTGTTCTGATAGTCGGTCTTAGGGTCATTAATTTATTGGTCAAGCTTGTCAAGAAGGCTTTAGAGCACAAGGCGGTAGATAGTACCCTGGAGGTTTTCCTTGGAAGTCTAATATCATGGGTCTTGAAGATCATTCTCTTCGTAAGCGTAGGTTCCATGTTGGGTATTGCCACCACCTCCTTGGTGGCTCTACTGGGTGCAGCAGGCTTGGCTGTAGGTTTTGCGTTGCAAGGTGCGTTATCCAACTTTGCCGGAGGTGTACTGATCCTGCTTTTCAAACCTTTTAAACTGGGAGACAGAATCGAAGTCATGGGCAGGAACGGATTTGTGAAAGAAATCCAGATTTTCCATACAACCATCCTTACGATTGACAAGAAGACCGTCATTCTGCCCAATGGCGCGATCATGAACGCCGATATTGTCAACTATATGAAAGAGGGAATCATTCGGGTAGACCTGACGGTAGGTATTGCTTATGAATCGGATATTCAAAAGGCCAGAAACCTGTTGCTTGATGTTATGCACAACCATCCTAATGTGCTGAAGGATCCTGAACCCATGGTAGTGGTGACCGAATTAGCTGACAGCTCCGTAAATCTAGGAGTACGACCACATTGTAAACCCGAACACTATAATGCTGTCTATGTAGAGGTCCTGGAGGCCTGTAAGTTAGCTTTGGATCAGGGTGGTGTTACTATTCCATTCCCCCAAATGGATGTACATCTGGACAAGTAGAATTATAAATCAGAAATTAGGAATGATGAATTAGGAATTACCTGGTCGCACAATGACTGGTGTCCAGCGTCTTGTGGCTGGAGCAAGTACTCAAATAGCAAATTCCAAATTTCATTTAAACCCGGTTTATGCACTAGAAATCTATTCCGAGCCTTAACTGACTACAATCTAGGCACTTGCTCGATTTTACCTACTCACCATAGCGGTGCTATGGTTCCGTTGCAAAAACCTGTGCGAGCGCCTATCTTACAGCCATTTAAGGCGCTCATTACGAAGTCTAATGCATAATCCGGGTTAAATTTTCAAGCGCCAAATTCCAATACATCCCCAATCCACTTGGTTGG
>CAZOJZ010000453.1:0-2218 GCA_964580205.1 uncultured Roseivirgaceae bacterium | reverse complement strand
ATGCAAGAATTCGTAGAAGAATTAATAAGTTGGCTCCTACTCTAAAAGAGTATTATATTGATATAAAAATATAAAAATCTATAAAATGGGGAAAGATCACTTAGTCAGAAGTTTTTTAGGAATCATTACATTTTCTGTACTGGTATTTGCATTAGAACACCTGAGTGAACTATTAATACCACTCACGGTAGCAGCAATTTTTTCCATTATGTTCAATCCCTTTATGGTTAAGCTTAAGAAGAAAAAAATCCCCACGGCATTTTCACTTATCCTGGTTATGGCGATTCTTGCATTTTCGTTTGGCCTTTTTGGTGCAATACTTTATTCAAGTGCAAAACCTTTGATTGCCGGTTTGCCAACTTATAAAGAGAATCTATCCCTGATTATTAACAGTGTTATAAATGGGCTCACCACAACCGCTCAAACGCTGGGTATTCAAATTGAAAGTATTGATCCTCAAACGTTGCTGGGTGCAACCACATATACGGCTGCAGCACTTTCAGAATCGCTGGCCTCATTTCTGCATTTTATAGGCTTTGCAGCCTTGGTTTTACTGTATATGCTTTTCATGATTTCAGCAAGTGGTAACATGGGTGCAAAAATAAAAATTGCTTATCCTCAAGGTAAAGCAGCGATAATTACTGAATCCCTTCGGAATATGGGCAGCCAGATTCGTAGATATATTGTAATTAAGATAATAATGAATGCGATAACAGGACTACTGACCGGTATTGTCTTGTGGCTTCTTGGTGTTGATTTTCCTGTGTTCTGGGGATTATTGGGATTTCTCGTTTGTTTTATTCCGACCATTGGTGCTGTCATTGCCATCGGAGCTCCCTTTATCCTTTCACTATTGCAATTTGAAAGTTTCACAATTCCTATTTTAGTAATTGCCTTATTAGGATTAGTTTATATGGTAATGGGAAGTTTAGTAGAACCAAAATTTATGGCTTCCAGCTTAAACTTAAGTGTATTACTCATCCTGGTAGCTTTAATTTTTTGGGGATTGGTATGGGGTCCATGGGGCATGTTGCTTGCTATACCATTGACCACCATCGTTAAGATTATATTTGCCAATGTTGAATCCTTGAAGCCCATAAGTATTTTAATGGGTTCTAAAACCGAATATTGAATTTTATGTAAAACTGTTGGGCCAAAGAAGTACCTCCCTTCCTACATTGGCGAAGGCTTCCCCAAACAGTGACAAGTAGGTTGTTCGCATTTCATTGAAGGAATTCTATACCCCGCCTTGTATCGAAATCTCAGGGCAGGATCAAAATTCCAATCGTCTGTCGTCCAAAGCAATCGCTCTTCGAGCCTGATGTATGTTTGTTCCCAATGTGTCCATAGGCCGGCCAATGCACCCGGACTTCTTGATTCTTTCCGAAAATCGATGTACTTTGAAACGCACCATGGGTTGGATGTAGAAGGCCCAAATAACACAATTTACATTGCGCCATATTGAGGTTTTATTCGGATATCATCAAACTAGTCGCCAAATACATTTCACGGTTAGTTATTCCTACAAGGTGGTCAGGTTTTATGTCTTCTGCTTGTTTGCAACAACTTTCATTATTTGGCAGACCCCAGTAGCTGCCCAATCCGATCACTACTGGTCTCAAAACTTTAATACTCCTTCCAGTCTTTTAGGAGGAGCGGTAGTAGGTGGTAGCGCTGGTCCCAGCGCTTTATTCTATAACCCATCCCTCATTGACAACGACACGCTGCCCTCATTGTCTCTAAGTGCCAGTTTGATCTCATTACAGTTTTTCGATGCTGAAAATATTGCAGGTCAGGGGCTCGATCTGTTTAAATTTCAGTTCAAGGTTCAGCCCAAATTCATTTCCTACGTGGTTGAAAACAACAAGCCCAGATTGGGTTTCGAAATAGGATTCCTAGCTCCAGTCTCAGAGGAGCTTTCATTCAGGATCAATCATGATAAAACACTGGATATCATTGATCGCATAGATGGAGATGAGTTCTATACCGGCTTCTTGGAATACCGGAATAAATACAAAGACACTTGGATTGGATTTGGAACCAGCTATCAGCTTTTCGATCGATTTTTGATAGGTGCCAGCACATTTTTATCTGTTAAGACGTTGGACTACTTTTACTCACGTCGATCCACGGCCTTCCAAGATCAGGATCCCATTTTTTCGGGAGGTGTTCCTGAACCGTTCTATTCGGCCCAAGCAGCCTATTCAGAACTACTGGA
>CAZOJZ010000452.1:0-14341 GCA_964580205.1 uncultured Roseivirgaceae bacterium | reverse complement strand
AAACTATTATAGAACATTCGGTTACCAAATGATATAATATTAATAGGTAACCGAATAGGTCTACTTTAGATCGAGAATTATTGAATAAAATGGATAAGTCAGCAAACAAAAAACCCTCCAAATATTCAATTTGGAGGGTTTTGATTAGGATTGATATCTAGGTTGTGATCCCTCTGGGGCTCGAACCCAGGACCCACGCCTTAAAAGGGCGTTGCTCTACCAGCTGAGCTAAGGAATCAGCTTCTCACGCTTTCAGCGTGATCAGAATATCGAACAAGGAACATCGAACAACGATTTTTGAAGTTACCTTATTCAGCTTTCATTATTGTCAATAAGATTATCTGTACCTCCTTTTGAGATACCAATTCTAATTTTTTATTCCAGCTGCCTCTCCGACGAAGGCTCGACCGAAGTCGGGAGCTACTGCGCCCATCGCATCACGCAATGCGTGAGAAGATGGGAGGAATCGGCTTAATCAGGAAGCACAACCTGTAAACTGAACCGTCCGTCATTACAGAAAACTTAGTAACTTTACCACCGTTTTCCAAATGAGTTGCAAATCTAAAAGGTAATGGCCAGAATGCAAAACCTATTCTACGAAATTCTGATACCAACTGGTCTGATATGTATGGCTTTCCCATTACTGTGCCAAACAGGCAACCCCAACACTAGTCTTGAGCTGGCCGATTCCTTGTTTATCGAGGAGAAATACACTGAATCTTTAGAATTATATGAAAGCATTCTGAAGGAGGAGCAGCAATATTCATCTGGAATGCTGCTGAAAATGGCCTTCATCAAAGAAGGTCTGGGCAACTACAGTGAAGCTTTATATTTACTTAACCTGTTTTATTCAAAAACATCTGATAAAAGAGCGTTACGTAAAATGGAGCAGCTGGCCGATAAACACCAACTTAATGGCTACCAGTATACGGATATGGAGTTTTTCAGAACGGTCTACAAAAGGTATCATTTTCATGTTATCGCGGCACTGGTGACCTTTGCATTATTTGTCTTTACCTTCATTCTTTATCAAAAACGCCGTGAACAGCACCGCCCACTGGCAGCAGGAATATTCTTTGTATTGATCCTGACCGCCTTGTTCGGGCTAATTAATTTTGGGCAGGGACGGGACCGCGCCATTGTGCTTACCGACCAGGTATATCTCCGGGTTGGTCCTTCTTCAGGGGCCAATGTGGCTGAAATTATAGGAAAGGGGCATAGGGTAGAAATAGTTGGGAAAAAGGATGTCTGGGTAAAAATATATTGGAATGACCGGCCTCTATATATCAGAGAATCGCATCTGGGAATTATTGAGAGCTAGGGTTGGGAACGCTGAACGCCGAACGCCGAAGTTGCGCCATTGTTCATTTTTAATTTTTAATTTTTAATTTCTCGAGGGGGCTGTCTGCTTCTTTCGCCATGTGGTTATAAACCACTTGGTCCATAAACCCAGGAAACCACTTGTTCATCCAGACGGTTAATTTTCCCTGAGTGGTCAGGATGAGGTGTTTTTTCCTTTTTTTTACCGCACTGTAGATCAGGGCAGCACAGGTTTCTGCGCTCATCATTTTTTGTTCGTCCCGGGGTGAAGTACCTTGGAGGTTGCCGTCTTTTGTCAATGAGGCCTCCCTGATATTAGAAGTAGTGAACCCCGGACAGGCAGTAAGTACGTGTACATTCTTCGGTAACATTTCCGTTCTCAATGATTCCAGAAACCCCTGTAATGCAAACTTGGAAGCCGAATAACCTACCCGTCCCGGCAAGCCCCTATAGCCGGCTATTGACGATATGCCCACTACAGAACCCTGCCTTTCCAATATTGAAGGAAGGCAATATTTGGTGGCGAAAATAGAACCATAAAAATTGATGTCCATTACCCGGCGGATTACATCAAGGTCCACCTCCTCAAACAATGCCCTCATGGATATCCCGGCATTATTAATTAAAATATCTATTCCTCCAAAATGCTCCATTGCCAATTGGGCCATTTGTTGATTGTCATGCTCTTTGCTCACATCCGCAACCATGGTGGCAACCTCAACTTTCTGTGAACGTAGCTCCTCAGCCGCCTGCATTAAGGGTCGTTCTCTCCGCCCGGTGATCAATATTTTAGATCCCTTGTTCCCAAATTCGTGGGCCAGGGCCTTCCCGATGCCCGAACTCCCTCCGGTGATGATTACAACTTTATCCTGCATTTTAGTGTTGATCTATCTGCCAAATCTAACAAAATATTTAGATTTGACAGTAACCAGCAGGTAGTGCTTGCCAATGAAGAACTATTCCTATTATAACCTACTTTTACTTTGCTGGTTGCTGGTTTTCATCCTCACCCCTGTTCGTAGTATTGCCATGAAGATTGAAGGCAGAATTACTTCCGAAAATGGAGAGGGCCTGGCTTTCGCAACCATACATCAGAAAAATACCACCCACGGCACTACCTCCAACGCCCTGGGATACTATAGCCTGGAGTTACTTGGCGACACTGCTACAGTAGTGTACCAATATGTTGGTTATCAAAAGGTAGAAAAAACTGTAACCGGTCAGAATCCACCCCAAAACATGTCTGTGTTAAGACTTGATATACAGATGGTCCCAGAGGTTGTTAAATTGGAGGCAGTGGTAATAAAGCCTGGTTTAGAAGATCCGGCCTATGCCATCATCCGTATGGCCATCGCCAACCGCAAAAAACATCTGTTAGAAACCCACGACTACCACTGTGAAGTATATATAAAAGGCATGCAAAGGCTTGACCAGGTACCTGAAAAAATATTCGGAATTCCTGTTGCTGTGGACACTGGGATAGTATACTTATCGGAAAGCGTCTCACAGCTAAGTTTTGAGCAACCTGACAAAATTAAGGAACGGGTTATTAGCAGTAAAGTAAGTGGTGATAATAGAGCTTTTAGTTTTAACCAGGCGTCTGATATTTTAATCAATTTTTATGAGAATCTTATTTACTCCGAGGGTCTTAGTGAACGTAGTTTTGTTTCACCAATTGCTGCGAATGCCATGCTCTTCTATGATTATGAATTGCTTGGAACCACCGTTGACAACCACCGGACCCTGTATAAAATAAGGGTAATACCGAGGCGTGATCACGATCCTGCTTTCTCGGGACATATCTATATTATTGAAGACTCCTGGAGACTTCACAGTCTAAATCTACTACTCACTAAAGGGCACCAAATAGAATTTGTAGACAGCCTGTCAGTACGTCAGGTGCTAGCGCCTGTTACGGGAGACGGGGACGAAGTTTGGATGTTGCTTACCCAGCAGTTTGATTTCTTGTTGAATGCCTTTGGTTTTAAAGGTCATGGGTATTTTGTTGGTGTTTACAGGGACTATATTGTTAATCAGGGGTTTGAAAAAAAATATTTTAACAATGAGATTGTCAGGGTAGAACCAAAGTCAAATCAAAAGGACAGTAACTATTGGGAAATCACCCGGCCGGTGCCTTTAACTCTGGATGAGATCTATGACTACAGGTTAAAGGACAGCCTACAGTTGGTTAAAGAAAGCAAGCCATACCAAGATTCCCTGGACCGAAAGAGCAATAAAATAACGCCCATTAACATCTTTGTTACAGGGAAAACCATCCACAATAATTACCACAAGAGATCATGGAACCTTCCTCCTTTGACCCAGATGCTGCAGTACAATACGGTAGAGGGTTTTGTCCCTTATTTCAGGCTAAGCTATACCCAAAGGTTTGACGACTACAAATTCTACCGGATCGCACCTGAACTTCGATATGGATTTAGTAATGAGCGGTTCAATGCCCGTATCAATGCTCGATACTATTACAACCCGCTTAAATTTGCTTCTGTCAGATTTTCCGGTGGACGTTTTGTTGAACAGTTAAATGAGCACAGTCCATTGGAACCATTTGACAATACTGTTTATACCCTGATAGCAGAAAAAAATTACTTGAAAATTTATGAGAAATTACATTTTAGCATCAGCCATAACTCCGAATTAACCAATGGACTATACTTTAAGGGGTTACTGGAATGGGCGCAACGCAACCCCTTGGTAAACACTACTGATTATAGTTTCAAAGACCGGCCTGAACGGGAATTTACAGATAATGCCCCGGAAAACGAGGACCTGGGAGATACCTCCTTTGAAAAACATCAGGCGTTTTTGTTTGAAGCTGAATTAAAGTGGCAACCCGGTCAAAAGTATATCCGCAGACCGTATCGTAAATTCGTTATAAATACCAGCTATCCCGCTATTTCGTTACTGTTTCGGGCCGCTCTACCAGACATTTTGGGTTCCGACCTCAATTATCAGAGAATTGCCGGTCGAATCAGTCATGATTTCAAAGCTGGTTTATTTGGGGCTGGCCAGTTTGTGCTGGAGGCAGGTGGTTTTCTTAACAAGGACAGTTTAAGCTTTGTTGACTTCAAGCATTTCAATGGGAACCGTACCATATTCGGTCATTTTGAGGTAGGTAATTTTCAATTGCTGGATTATTATCGTTACAGTACCAGGAAAATATACTACCAGGGTCACTATGAACATCATTTCAATGGGTTTGTTTTTAATAAGGTGCCATTCCTCAGAAAAACGAAAATTCAGGCAGTGACTGCTTTCAATTATTTACACACAGAAGAGGGCAAGAGTTATTGGGAGCTAGGCATAGGAATTGAGCACATCATTAAAATCCTCAGAGTTGATTACTATAACAGTTGGCGTTCTGGAAAGCATGAGCGAAGTGGTGTGCGCTTTGGTGTAGGGTTTTAGATCACTGTGGTCTACCATTGCGGTCAAGCACAGAAACGAAACCTTTAATGTCCGATTGGGTGTATTTTATCAGATAATAGTAGATGCCCGGAGCAACACCAGACCCATCCCATTTGAAGTCCAATTGATCATCCTCAAAAACCAGTTTCCCCCAGCGATTGTAAATAGCAACACCTTCAAACTGATTTTGGCAATTTCCAGGTGGCAAGTCATTGACATAATACACCGGGTTATATTGATCACCGTTTAACGGGGTAAAAACATTACTCGGTTCAACATTATCCAAATTGAAGCTTCCCTGTTGAACGACTACTTCCAGTTCTATGGTGTCCATTTCATTGCTTAAGCAATTATTATCACCCACCAGGAATTTAAAATTAAAGACCCCGTCATCATTTGCTATCAAATCGTCACAATCAGGTGTCCATGCGAAGTTAGTAGTGATGTTGCCAATACCCGAAACAGGTGTAAATGATAACCCGGGAGGCAGGATAGTACTCTCATCCTCCAACAGGTCTAAAAAGATAGAATCATTGTCTCTATCAAACCCCAATATATTTAGGTTAATGGGACTGTTTACATCTACGATAATGGAATTTTGGCTGGTATTCTCAAAAGTGATTTGTGGTTTATTATTGGGTGGCAACTCAAATACCAGGTTCAACTCAAGTGTGTCAGGATCACTGAATAGGCAGTCATCCTCATCATCCACTACCACCAATAAATTAAAGGTATTTCTATTAGAGAAATCAAACCGGCGACAATCTGCATCCCAGGTAAAAGTAGTACTCACTGATCCAGGATTACTGATTAAATCTGAAAACGACATGCCGTAGTCCTCCAGACTAAAACCAATAGGAATAATATCCAGGATCAGTACATCCCCGTCTGGGTCTGAGCCATTGATGATTAATTCGTACAACTCGGATTCACTGGTAACCACATGAGTCACCTGTTTTGGTTCGATCTCAGGCTTGCTGTTGGGTGGCAGCTCAATTACTATGATTATTCGCGTAGTGTCGATCAGGGGAACGGCACATGCATCATCCATTGCAAGTAAGTCAACGACCATCAAACCGGATTCATCCGGCGGGCAGTCCGGCAGGCAAACTTCTACTTTAAGAGTATCTTCAAAGTTACGAGTGATTCCGGTAGGAAATTCGAAAATATCTGCCAGTTGTCCGCTAAAATTCACTGGTATGGCTCTAAAAGTGATCATTTCGTTGGGGTCCTGATCGGTGACAAATAGATCGAGACATTTTGCCTCTTCATAACTAAACCGCAGGGTATCATCTACTTGTAGAACTTCCTTACTCCCACTTTTGGTTACGAATACCTGAGGGGGAGTGCTAAAGTCACAACCATCTATTACCAGCATTTGAAAGTCCCGCCGTACTTCGCCAATCTTCTCGCCATCCCGGAATTCTTCAACCTTAAGGGCAAAAACAAATAGTCCCCTGGAATCTGGTGTCACTGTAATAAGGCCCTGTCTATTTACTCTTAATGGCGGTACACCTGGCACCATGTTGTCAACATCGATTCCCTCCACCCAGGGGATTGACACATAAGGCGCAGTGGTAATGGCCGGAAATGGCTGATCAGTAGAACTATCCAATGGATCCACCACGGAATAAGCCAAAGAATCTCCATCCAGGTCGGTCCCGCCAAATTGAGAGTAAAAGGGCTTACCCACACATGCATAATCTCTTAATGGCGGAAACAGTACCGGAGTGGAATTCACAAAAGGTTGCCCGTCCCTTACCACCGGAGGAAACTGTAAGAAGAACGTCTGGCCTACTGTGTTGATCCTGCCAGAATAATTTATGTTACTAACAAAATTATTTCTACAACATCGTTCCCAGGCTATGTAGTAACCTTCAGGATCATGGTACTGGTCAGGTGATAATTTCAGGACAGAAGTATATAAAATACGACGGGTAGCCAGGTCCCCAATGGCACAATTGGGCTGTGTATAAGGTACAAAGCTGGAGCTATTATTAAATAGAACCACGGAATCCATGAAGACGTTGTCACTGGTCCTGAAAATATAGGGTGTTACCTGGAAGTCCTCTGCTCCCGGATTTCCATTTACCTGATCAAAATAAAGGATCAGATTCAACCTGTATTGAAAATCCTCGAGGTGTATTAATTCAAATTCACCGCCAACAATATGGGTGCTCCAAGCTGGGTGCAGACCACATAAAAGCACAGCAAATGTGAACAGTAAACGTCTCACCATATATATAAATATATACATTAATAGCCAGCAATTTTACCATCTAGGCGACGTTTTGGTTAAATTTGCTCCCCAATTATGCGTAACAAGTATAAAAATGTCCTAATTCCCGGCATTACCATGGAAGGGACAACCTCGGATGGAAAATGTGTCGCCAGATGGAATGGCCGGGTGGTGTTTGTTGAAGGAGTTGCCCCTGGTGATGTTGCAGACGTTCGTATCATCAGGCAAAAAAAGAACTACCTGGTAGGTGTCGCAGAGCAACTATTATTTCAATCAGAAGTTCGTACACCTCCCTTTTGTGATCATTTCGGTATATGCGGAGGATGCAAATGGCAGCACATCGACTATCAACATCAAATAGAATATAAGCGTCAGCAGGTAATTGATAGTCTCCAGAGGATTGGGAAGGTGACGTTTCCTGAAGTAGAGCTAACCTTGCCTTCTCCCAAAACCCGGTATCACCGCAATAAATTAGAATTCACTTTTTCAAACCGTCGATGGCTCAGCCACCAGGAAATTAGTTCCGGGAAACGGTTGAACAGAATGGGCGTGGGTTTTCACAAAATTCGCCAATTCGATAAAATCATAGATATTGATCATTGTTACCTTCAGGGTGACCCTTCCAATGAGATTAGAAACAGTATAAGAAGTTATGCTAAAAAGCATAATCTAGGCTTTTATGACATCCTGAAAAAGCAGGGTTTTCTGCGGAATCTGATAATCCGGACCAGCAGCACCGGAGAAATAATGGTTATTGTACAAGTTGGACAGGACCAGCCAGAATTGAATACCTTATTAGAGTTCATCGACCAGGCCTTCCCTCAACTTACTTCGTTACAGTATGTTATCAACAACAAGGGAAATGAGACATTTTTTGATCTCCCGGTGAAGCTATTCTCTGGAAGTAAATTCATCACTGAAAAAATGGGAGCGCTGGTATTTAAAATAGGCCCAAAATCTTTCTACCAGACCAATATTTTACAAGCGCATGAAATGTACAAGCTTGTTAAAAAACTTGCAGCGCTCTCCGGTAGTGAAATAGTTTATGATCTTTACACCGGGGCCGGCACCATTGCTTTGTTTGTTGCTTCCGAAGCCAAAAAAGTAATAGGAATCGAATTGGTGCCCGAGGCCATCAAGGCCGCCTGTGACAATGCTGAAATCAATGGTATTGGCAACACCCATTTCTATGAGGGAGATATAAAGGATACAATAGGAGCCGATATTATCGACCGGCATGGGGCGCCGGAGGTAGTAATTACCGACCCTCCGCGATCTGGTATGCATCTTGTAGTAGTAGAGCGATTGATCCAACTTGCCCCTAAAAGAATTATTTACGTGAGTTGCAATCCGGCCACCCAAGCCCGAGATGTAGCACTTTTATCAGATCATTACAGTATAAAATCAGTACATCCTGTTGATATGTTCCCTCATACGCACCATGTAGAATGTGTGATACACTTACAAATAAAAAATCATGGATAGAACAAATCCGGGTAACGACCCAGAACTTGATGGTAAATACCTGGGGACCATTTCCCAGGACTTTGTCAAAATCGCTGAAACCCTAAAAGATGCCGGTTATCAGATAAGGAAGCGTGGGTTTTCCGATTTTCCAATATTCCCAATTTGCAAAGCTGATCAGGTAATTGGCGAGTTATTGATTGATAAAAAGGAGGCCAACATAGAGTGGAATTACTTCGCCAGTTACCTTGATGAATTTGTTCAAAGGAAACTCATGGATAAACCTGAAGAGTTTAAAGTTACCTATAAAGACCCGGATGAGTTCTGCTGCTTGTTTGTGATAGACAAGGAGTTTACCAATTTCCTATTTATTCCTTATCCGGAGGACCAGTGGGAACAATTGAATAGTTGAACATTGGAACAGGTCGAACATTTGGAATGCTAGAGCAATAGATTTCGAATTGCAATCGTTAATCGATTTGTTGGATTCGATTGTTCGATTGTTCAATTACTCTACTGTTCAATTATTCCAAATGTCCCCTATTCCCCTGTTCTATTAATCCCTTATTCCCAAAGTGTCTCCATCCCTGGGCTTCCAACACCACCACATCTCCCTGTACTGAGACCAATTCTGCACCTTGACTGGCCTCGGTAATGTGCCCAATGATGGATATATCTTGCTGTTCATCTACTTTCTCATGGAGTTCCTGACTGACGGTAAATAGCAGTTCATAATCTTCACCTCCATGCAGAGCCACAGTAGTGGGGCTAAGTTTGAACTCCAGTGCAACATCTTTAGTAGTGGCATCGATAGGCAGTTTGTCCTCATATACCCTGGCACCTACACCTGATTGTTTGCAAATATGTAACAGGTCGGAAGCGAGGCCATCCGATATGTCTATCATTGAAGTTGGAATAATACCAGAATCTTCAAACCACTGTATAACATCGGTTCGCGCCTCTGCTTTTAGCTGCCTGCCAATGACATATTCATACGCTTCCAGTTGTGGCTGCATTACCTCATCAGTTAGGAAAACTTTTTTCTCCCTTTCCAGTATCTGCAATCCAACATACGCTGCTCCAATATCCCCACTTACACAAACTAAATCGTGGATTTTGGCCTTACTTCTCGATACTAATTTGTCAGGGGCCACAGTACCTATGGCAGTTATTGATATTACTAACCCCGAACGACTGGAAGTGGTATCTCCTCCGACCAAGTCGCATTCATAATGTGCACATGCCAGGTGAATCCCCTCATAAAGTTCCTCCACGGCCTCTAATGAGAACCTGTTGCTTAACCCGATATTAACGGTAATTTGGCTGCAAGTTCCGTTCATAGCCACTATGTCTGAGATATTTACGGCCACTGCCTTGTATCCCAGGTGTTTTAATGGCGTATAGGTCAGATCGAAATGTATGCTTTCCATCAGCATGTCAGAGGACACCAACATGAGACCTTTCTTAAGCTTAAGAACAGCTGCGTCATCTCCAATACCCAATTGCGAGGAAGGCTGAACCAACTTAGTGCTTTTGGTAAGATGGTCAATCAAGCCAAATTCCCCCAATTGATCCAGTTCTGTACGGGGCATTTCAGATTTGTCTTCAGTCATAATGATTTGTTTGGATTCGCTATTGAACTCGCCCTTTTCTAATCGAAAGTTACATGTAAAAGATTATTAACAGTATCGTTAACTGATCTCCTGGCACAATTCTACCAATATTCCCTTGGTAGATTTAGGATGGATAAAGGTAACCAATTTGTTATCAGCTCCTTTTTTAGGCTTTTCATTAATTATCTGAAACCCCTCTGCCCTGAGTCTTTGGATTTCCAATTCTATATTTTCAACCTCAAAAGCGACGTGATGCATACCCTCTCCCCTTTTTTCGATAAATCCAGCAATTGCGCTCTCATTGCTGGTTGCTTCCAACAGTTCAATTTTAACTTCACCAACCTTAAAAAAGGAAGTGATTACATGTTCTGAAGGCACCTTTTCCCGTTTATAGGGTCCAGTTCCCAATAAACGTCGGTACAATTCATCTGCTTCAGACAAATTTTTAACAGCAAATCCAAGATGCTCCAGTTTTAACATAATATTGAACTTCTTTTAAAAAATTACTAACTTTACAAAGTCGAAACTTTTATGCAACATATAAACGTTTTAATTAGAAAGTTGATTATTAGTGTGGTTTTAAACCCGGTCACTTAATAACTGAAAAGATCATGATCAAAGTAACTGAAAAAGCGAAAGACAGAATATTGGAACTGCAACACACAGAGAATCAGGGAGGCGAGCGCCATCTCAGAGTCTCAGTTACCGGTGGGGGTTGTTCCGGCTTAATGTACAACCTGAGTTTTGACCAGGAGATTACCAAGGCTGATCAGATTTTCGAGGACAACCAGGTAAAAATATTGGTTGATAAGAAAAGCCTTCTTTATCTTTTAGGAACTACCCTTGATTTTTCAGACGGGCTTAATGGCAAAGGATTTCAGTTTGTCAATCCCAATGCCAGCAGAACCTGTGGGTGCGGCGAAAGTTTTGCAGTATAAGCTTAGTTAACCAAGCCTAAACACCAAGCATCAAATAATTAATTACAAATAAATTACAAGCGCCAAACTTCAAATTTCAAGACGATTTTTCGAAAACATTTCAAACTGATAGGACAATTGGAGCTTGATGTATGGCGCTTATCTGGAATTAGTTTTTGTTATTTGGAATTGCTTAGTAAGCCCGTACCGCCTTGCCTTCCATATAGTAAACAAAAGCCCTGTTTACTACCTGATTTCCCCCAGGTGTCGGATAATTCCCGGTGAAATACCAATCCCCCAAATGATCGGGGATAGCCTTATTTAAATTATCCACTGTTTGATAAATTACTTCAACCTCAATACCGGAATAGCTTAACGATATAATTTCCGCTATCTTCTGCGATACCTCCTCATAGTTGAATGGCCGGTACAACTCTTTGACATAGTTTTCCTGAGACCCATTCGCCTGAACACACTTTTGATATACTTGTTCAACTAATTCATCCATGTCAGAATCCTCTAGTAACTCCATCACCGCACGGAAAGCAATAAAATCTTTCATTCGTGACATGTCAATTCCATAGCAGTCTGGATATCGTATCTGAGGAGCAGAAGATACTATTACTATTCTCTTTGGTTCCAAGCGCATAAGCATGGCCAAAATACTAACCTCTAAGGTAGTGCCGCGTACTATTGAATCATCTATTACCACCACTGTGTCCCGATGCTTCCTAATCACTTCGTAAGTAGTGTCATACACGTGGGCAACCAAGTCATTCCTATGGACCTCATCCGTGATAAATGTCCTTAATTTTGCATCCTTCAAAACCAGCTTTTCTACCCTGGGCCTGAAGTTCAATATATCTTCAATAGAACCCACATGAGGTTTCAATTCCAAAATAACCTCTTTTCTACGATCGGCCAGGTAAGTTTCCAGCCCATTGATCATACCCAAAAAGGCAGTTTCTGCGGTATTGGGTATATACGAGAAAACAGTATTCTTTAAATCGAAATTAATTGATTTGAGAACCTGTGGAACCAACAGGTTACCCAGGTTTTTGCGCTCATTGTAAATATCAGGGTCTGAACCGCGACTAAAATAAATCCGTTCAAAACTGCACGATTTTTTTTCCAAAGGCTCTGTGATGGGGTACTGACCGTAGTCGCCATGCTTATTTACTATGAGCGCATTTCCGGGCTTGATTTCTTTGATCTCACTGTAGTCAACGTTAAACGCAGTCTTTATGGCAGGCTTTTCGGAAGCAGCTACTACAACTTCGTCGTCTGCATAATAATAGGCCGGCCGGATTCCTACAGGGTCCCTAACTACAAAACTGGCACTATTACCAGTCATACCTACCATTACATAGCCCCCGTCAAAGTCTTTGCACGAACGCTGTAACACTTGCTGAAGGTTAAGTTCGTTCTCAATTTTTTCTGAAATTTCCTGGTTAGAAAATTTCCCTTTATACTTATCGAATAACCTTTGATTTTCTTCATCCAAAAAATGGCCAATCTTCTCCAGTACAGTCACCGTGTCCACTTTTTCTTTGGGATGCTGCCCAATCTTAACCAGGGTCCCAAACAATTCATCTAAATTGGTCAGGTTGAAGTTCCCTGCCAACACCAGATTCCGGCTGCGCCAGTTATTCTGACGTAACATAGGTTGGCAATTCTCTAGTTTATTTCCTCCATGGGTACCGTATCGAAGATGCCCAAGCCAGGTTTCTCCGGTAAAAGAACATTTTTTTTGCAACCATTCGGCATCATAAAACTTATCCCCCCCTTCAACCCTGTACTTTTCATATTTCTTCTCCAACTTAGAGAAAACGTCAAGAATTGGTTGTGGTTTGATCGAGCGGTATCTACTTATATAGCGCATACCCGGTGCCATGTCTAATTTGATATTAGCGATTCCCGCACCATCCTGACCGCGATTGTGCTGTTTCTCCATAAGGAGATACAATTTCTTTACCGCGTAAAGGGGCGTGCCATACTTTTCGATATAATACTGTAACGGTTTGCGCAAGCGGATCAGCGCAATACCACATTCGTGCTTTATTGCATCGCTCATAGAAGGGTCTTAAAAACACAAATTTAAATAAAATGAGTGAATATCAATCCCATAACGGAGTTAATTCCAGATTAATGGTTTCTCCGAAAAACTGCCGGGTAGACTCTTCGAATGAATCCGTATAGTCTGAAACCATAAAATGATCTACATTGGTTGGATTCCGGTTGTACAAATTATGGAATCCCAAAAATGCCTTCAACGCCCTGGCTACAATCTCTGAGCTGTCAATCACCTCAATCTCCGGACCGTAGAAATTCTGAATGGGTTGTTTGATCAGTGGATAGTGTGTACATCCTAGGATGATTGCTTCCAGGTTCTCCAGCCCAGGATGGTTGAGGTACTTCTCAATTATTTTCTCAGAAATTTCTCCATTAAAGAACCCCTCTTCAATCATTGGCACCAATAAGGGTGTGGCCAGGGAATATAGGGTAATTCCTTGTCCCAGTGATCTCACTTTTTGTTCGTACACCTTCGAATTAACAGTTTGCTTGGTCCCTATCAATCCAACCTTCTTTCCTGGATATCGTTCACGCAGATAATCTACCACGGGGTCGATAACATTCAATACCTTGATTTTTTTACCCACATATTCTTTTACCAGGTCAAATCCAGCAGCGCTGGCGGAATTGCATGCTATCAGAATTAGCTTACAACCCTTTTCCAGAAGAAGTTGGGTAATTTTAACACAGTATGCTTGAATGGCTGCAGTAGATTTATCGCCATATGGAAGGTGTGCGGTATCCCCAAAATATACAATCTGTTCATTCGGTAATTCTCTTTTAACCGCTTGCGCCACCGTTAAGCCACCGATACCGCTATCGAAAATTCCAATGGGTGCTGAGGAAATTACAGACATTATCAATTTTTGCCTCAAATATCTCCAATATTTTGATCTAAACCGGGCTCTGTTGAAAAATTGTACTTTTAATCGACTAAAAGATTGTAAAGAACGACATTCCATGGCCATCGAGGGTTTAAATTTCTCAAGATTATATACTTTTGTTTAATGGTTGGTTTAGAGATGCTATTTATTAGCATTTGTATTTATATTCATAAATGATTTTACTTTCTGTTTTCTATGTCAAAAGCAATGCCTGTAGAACTTGATAAGGTAGTGATCCGTTTTGCCGGGGACTCCGGTGATGGTATGCAACTTACTGGTTCTCAATTTACCTTTACATCTGCCATGCTTGGGAATGATCTGGCAACTTTTGCGGACTTCCCAGCAGAGATCCGGGCCCCTCAGGGTACCGTGGAAGGAGTTTCCGGCTTTCAGGTACAAATAGGG